>JBHLKP010000107.1:0-12626 GCA_048886525.1 Candidatus Hodarchaeota archaeon
CAGGAAATAGTCAGTGATAAGATGAAAACTATTGCTCTGGATAGTTTGAGAATATATAAATGTCGTTTTCCCGTTATGAGAGTCATAATAGGTTGAGGTTCGAATAAAATCCTCATTGTAGTCAGATATATTTACAAAAAGTGAATGACCTTCACAAGCAATAGTGTTTAAGGTTAATACGGTATATCCCATATAGAGAACTGAACCATTTTCAGATAGCCGATAATAACTAGAAATATCATATGTTTGAAAATCCCCTCTGTTTAATGGTGATGTATAGGAAATGGTTCGATTCTACTCGATAAACAAAAGAATAAGAAGAAGCATTAAATTCCACTAAAAACCATTTTTTGAAAATTTTATCATTTTTTTTTTCCCATTCTTACTAATTAAGTTAAAAAAAAGTGTTTTATTTTAAACAGGAGTGTATAATGTTATAATAGAAGTATTTAACAATTTCATGTACTCTTTATTATAATAAGAATGGAATTTTAATTCCTTAAGGTATTTATAAGTCGAAATCCAAAACAACAACATCCTATATTTAGGAGGTACGAGATATTTTATCAAGTAAATTAAACCCAAAAATTACGACTTTAAGTATCGCGATAACAGTGCTAATACTTCTTTCTCCAATTGCAGTAAAAGCTGATCAAATTCCAATTGTACCCATGGGAGAAATGGAAGATACATTCACTCCTACGGCATACGCAGACTGGAATTATTATATACTCCCTCCAGGAACGGAATATCGGGATGTTATCTATCAGGGACAAAGTGGTACCTCATTAGATACCCGTTATACTGATGTACGTACTAATGATTTTACTAATTATGGCCGAATTCTCAACAGAGGGGAATTTATAACATCTTCGTCTATTCTACGCGATGACTCACGCGATTCAGCCCATGACTTCTTCAACTATACTATTTATCCACGAGCAGTTAGGATCGCTTCAGACCGAAATCCGAAATTTGTAAAGAGAGAGAGATCTTCACTATCTCTACATATGGATTATTCAGCAACTTTTTTTGCACAAGGAGAAACTGTTTATTATGGTTTTATTAATACTAGTGACCCATTTTTCCTTGATATTGATGTAAGTGGTACTAAAGTCAGTGGTGAAATAAGTTTCAGCTCAACACATCCAGCAATGGGATACACATTTGGTGTACCTGAAAAAAAGATGACTTATCCTTTCATCCCTATAAATGAGGGATTGCAATATTTTATGTTGGAAACAAATGCTTCCACGCTTATTACACTTACTCCTCATGAATGGAAGCTCCCTAATTGGTACCCAAAGCTTGAATTAGATACTATCTTCACAGAAGAATTCGATCAAGGCGACACGTGGTATATAGATAAGGATACAGACCAATTGGTTAAACCTGACAATGAAATGTTCAGTTTGCGGATGTTCGAGCTCGCACTTGAGAAGGATCAATATTATCGAATCAACGCGGTCTTTGATATGGACGAGGTGAAACCTGGTGTGCCCGGCGAGCCACCTGTTACATTCTTGATCGGGGAATACTATGAAATAATTTCAGGAGATTTGGACCAAGGGTTGCAAATCTATGCGCCTGAAAACGAAAGTCTAATTCTTGTAATGTATTCTCCAGGGGAAGCTCATGGAATCTACTCGATCTTTTTCCAAGAAACATTACCTATATCATTATATGAGATTGAACCTCTGACTTTTAACACAGATGTAACATTAGAATATGAGATATTATATACATTCACTTTAGATAATCCAATAGTAATCAGAATTAATTCATCAGACGTCTTTCAATATGAAATCTATATGAAAACTCCTACTGGTACTTGGGATTATAAAACCAATCAGGGATTTATTGGTGGTACATGGCAATATATTCCAGCAGGTACTTACGGTTTGATGGTTACGAGTATGACTACAGGAGCAGAGATTCGATTTAATTCTGTATCTGTTCAATCACCATCACCATTGGCCTATTCCATTAATGAAGAAAGTATTTTAGCTTTCGAATTACCATTTACTCGCAATCGCATCAATTTCGTAAATATTTCTACTACCGATCACATTAATCAGTCTATCACCTATTCATATAATATTATAAGCAAATATAATGAGTTTGTAACCACCTCATCAAGTAGCGCAACGATAGGTAACGAAGAAACTAATGGAATCTGGAACGCCTGGCCTCTTTATAATAATACACCGATTCTTGAATACTTCCCAGTAAGAGACCATGATAAACCGATATTACTACTTTACCCAACTTCTGCGCATAATACCACTCATCCTGCGATCACTCAAACAACATTCTCAGGATCTGTGAGAGTCACAACAAACGTTGCAATAGACCAATCATATGCTTTTAAAGACTTTGATGCCCTTTATGACGCTTTTAGCGGGTTAAACTTTGATGGCGTGTTTATTCCGACTTCACCTATCAGTTCTACGACAAATTTTAATGTTAATAGAGACCGTACAATCGATCGTAATCAGTTATATGGAATTCAAATGAATTTGGATCCCTATTGTATCTATAATATTACCGCGTATCTCATTGGTAATTATTCAACAACTGCAAGTCTAAA
Organism: Candidatus Hodarchaeota archaeon; assembly: GCA_048886525.1. GTDB lineage: Archaea > Asgardarchaeota > Heimdallarchaeia > Hodarchaeales > Hodarchaeaceae > Hodarchaeum. The sequence goes on from JBHLKP010000107.1 coordinate 2,591, forward strand.
TGTCACATTCCAACGACCAATGTACGCTTTTGGGGCTAATCTACAAGAAATTGATATTTTTCAAGCGCAAATATCCGATTCCAATGATTTACAGGCCTGGAGATCATTCTTAATCTTAACAGTGTCTGAAATCACCTATCTATATCTTGATCTGTACAGATGGGGATCTTCTCCATACTATAATGCAACTCTGCAAATCAACATCAATAAAATAGGTGTACAGAACATGGAATTTCAGCTAGAGCAGGAATATAATGATACTGTTAATGAGGCCGAAGTAAGATCGAAAGGATTACTAGTGAAACAAATAACTCCAGCAGAGATGAAGAAAGCTTCCCCCGCTTTTGAAACAATCATAGCACTAGTCGCATTAGTGAGTTTTTCGATTGTGGTAACCAAGAAGCGTCGAAAACAAGTGAGTTAAAAGGTAATTCTCCTTTTTCCTCTTTTTTTTTCGTAATTCGAGTGAGAGAATTCAATTAATCCTGAAAAATGTGGCATTTTATAGAACTTTTATTCCTAGACAAATTCAGTGTGGGATATGAATAGAAACCATACTGTCACTCTGTTGAGTGGCTGGTAATTCCAGTATAGGTTTACGAGTAGAAATCCTGAAATTAGTAAAACTAATAACCATCACTACGAGATAACTACTGTAGAACATAAGTGCAGACAAATTCGGAAGAAATATAATTATGGCTAGAAAGAAAAAAATTGCTAAACAAGCCTCAATGAGTTTAACACTTTTTTCAGTCGTTGGAACAGCTTTACTATCTCGTTGAACGCGATAAAAAGCTCTTTTACTGCCAAAAACAGCATTTATAAAAGCCAGAATTCCTGGAACTAGGCAAACAATACCATTCAAAGGTAAAAGTGGATAATAAAGAAGATCGCTAATATATCCATATTTATAAACCATATAAAGTAAAAAGAAAGTAGAAATGCTTCCTAAAAAGGAAAAGAATATCAGAGTGATGCCAATCCATGAATCAATAGAGATGCTATAAAAATATAGAATAAATTTGAGGAATGGGATGAGAAGGATCAGAAAAGGTAAGATAGGTCCTAAAATTACCTTGATTAATATTTGTGGATTGAGGAATAAAGTAAATCGATTTTCAGAATCACAGGCCATTTTTTTAATAATTTGGTGTTGACCATGTGATAATCGAGCCCATCTCTTTTTCCCATCCTTTAGACTGTAAATAATCCCTTCATCAAATACTACAGCTTTGCTCTCAAACCATGCACGCCATTTCCCAATTGTGGTAGCATAATACCCCATACAACCATCTTCCTGAATTGTATCCCAGGGGAACTGTTCAGCTACCTCACGACGAAGAGCAACTCCGCTTCCTAAAAAACCTACAGGAATACCTACCACTGATTCAATAAAATTCCTGATGAAATAGCAATGATTTGTAATTCGATTCCAGCAAGCGAAAATGTCCTTATGACGAGGATGAACAGTTACTCGGGGTAATACTAAACCTATTTCTTTTCGTGAAAAATTAGGAATAATATATCGCAGATAGTTAGGATCAAGATAAGAGTCTCCGTCAACTACTACAAAAATATCTCCACTACTAATTTGAGTAGCGATATTTAATGATCCGGCTTTAAACTGCGTTGAAGTGTCAGAAGGATCACCGAAACGATCAACAAAGATTAATGAAACTTGCATCATTGTTGCTCGCCTGAAATTGTCCACCACCTGTTTCAAAGCTGAAATAATTTTATTATCATCACTTTGATCGAGAATAATAATTTCAATTAGATTTTTAGGGTAATTTTGATTATAGATACTTTCTAGAATTACATTAATCATTTCGGGGCGTTCATTATAGATAGGTAATTGAATCGTTACCATTAGAGAATAATCTGAAGGAGAATTATAAGTGAAAGGCCCATTTTTTATCCTCCCTAATATAAAGCGAATAAATATGTAAAGAAAATTAAGTGCCCAAATATTAAGCAAGAAAATTACTGTTAAATAGATTCCTATAACCAATTCTACTAACATGGCAACCTCTCATGACTTCTTGAGTTGTGCAACATGTTTAAGAATTGCACCATTAAGGCAAATAAAAACTTTTTCTATGGAACTAATAATATCCTAAGCACCCATAAAAAGGGGGAAGTGGTTTTCTTTCAAGAGGAATTAGACCAAATAATTTTTATTTGATATTCATCGTAAAAGAACAAGGAAATAAAAAATAAAAGTCAGATTATTTCTAATTATACCCTTGGGGCAAATTTCAAGCAGAAAATGTTTATCCAAAATGATACTGATTGAATTGAATTAGCCAAATGGTGTTAAAAAGCACATCCATGAAAGATCACTACCAGGCAGAAAACTAATGAAGATTCTTGGTACAAAAAAGACACGCCTGATTATAAAAATACATCTAGAAGGAACCTAACGAAGGCTATTATTTTTACAATTATATCAAAACTAAAGTACAACTTAACTTTTTATTTTACTTAAAGCAAGCGGGATTACAATAAGCAGTTTGGTTTTAAAGAAAAATAAGCCCTCTTATCTCACTGATTCTATATCTCTACTATTATTTTTAAAAACTATAATCAAACTCTATTTTTCACCCATAATGTCACTAATGCAGAAATTTAGGCCTTTTTAATTGTAAAATTATTTACAAGGGTGACTTTCAGCCCAGAACTCGGAAGTATCCTTTTTTTAGCGTTGAAAACTATCAATTAATGTTTGATATCAAAAAAATAGAAAGAAAAAAAGAGTTTTTACCGATCTGTGGAAACCATAGTCTAGGAAATTTGAAATGATAAAGTTCTGAAAAATCTAGTTTTTTGATTCTCATTTCATCAGACCACTGTTTTTGGTTTGCTATTTAAACAGACTCGATGTTGATTTTTCGAACCACATTCTCTTAGTAATGATATTTTTCCCCTCTCACTATTTCTGTTGGGTTCGTTGATTGTTTGCTCTTTGCTTTAAGACTATCTGTGGGGTTTTATCTGAACTTAAAATTATATCCAAAGATTTTTAAAGTAATGGAGTATGGTGGTACTTGTGTAGGGTAGAAAAATATACTAAAACACTCCGTTTGCAAAATGGAGCCGTTTCCTCCTTATTAAGTGAAACGGTTTCTGAGACGTATTTAAATGAAAGTCTCAGAAATGGTTTCTTTCTACCAACAATAAACTAATCCTACTAATAACAAATATAAAGTGATTAAAAATGTCCGTAGCAGAAGGAATTACTGGAAAACCCCTTGTAATTGACAATGGAACCGGATTAAGCAAGAATGGGTATGCTGGTGAAGACCAACCCCGATCTGTCTTCCCTACCCTGATTGGATACCCCAAATACCAGAGTATTATGTCTGATGTAGACCATTATGTCCGGGAATACTATGTAGGTGAAGAAGCTATGAACTTACGTGGTGTTCTTAAACTGATCTACCCAATTTTACATGGTATTGTTACTGATTGGGATGCCATGGAAAAAATCTGGCATTATACTTTCCACAATGATCTACGAGTTAATCCAAGTGAACATCCTGTTCTCTTGACTGAAGCTCCTCTTAATCCTGGTACCAATCGAGAAAAGTTTGCTGAAATATTGTTTGAAACATTCAATGTTCCCGCAATGTATGTTTCTATGCAGGCAGTCCTTTCATTGTATGCCTCTGGTAGAACAACTGGTCTAGTTATCGACGCAGGTGACGGTGTTATACACATCGTTCCTATTTACGAAGGTTTCGCAATCTCTCATGCGATCAGTCGTATTGATATTGCTGGACGAGACATTACAGAATATCTTCGACGATTATTGCGAACTCGTGGAAAAGCTCTTACTTCTTCCGCAGAGAAAGAAATTGTACGTGATATTAAAGAACGTCTATGTTATGTTGCACTTGATCCTGAAAAGGAATTAAAATTAGCAGAGAAAGTCTCTGGCATGGAAAAGCAATATACTTTACCTGACGGTGAAACTCTCACCATTGGACCTGAAAGATTCTTAGCTCCTGAAGCGTTCTTTAATCCAAGTGCTATTGGAAAAGAAGAAACACCCCTTGACGAAGCCATTTACAATTCAGTTCAATTGTGTGATATTGACTTACGAAAAGAACTCTACCAGAATATTGTTCTTTCTGGGGGTTCAACCATGTTTCCAGGGCTTAAAGAACGACTCCATAAAGAATTAACTGAATTAGTTCCTGAAAACATTGAAATTCGTATTGTTGCTCCTCCTGAACGACGTTATTCAGTCTGGATTGGTGGTTCTATTCTCTCTTCTTTGAAAACCTTCCAAAGACTCTGGGTAAGTCGAAAAGAGTACCAAGAGCAAGGGCCGACCGTCATTAAACGAGCAATCTAAGTTCCCCCCTCTTTTTTTCTCTTTTTCCTTTTTTTAGTCTAGTTTTTTTATCCTAGATCAATCTTCCTCCTAATGAACTTCGAATGCAATTTAGGAGGTTTTTTGAGAAAGAGGCTAGATTTTGCTTATTAATATAAAGACCAATTTCTTGATATCTTAGAATTGAGTTAATTGGGCAAGGGCATTCTGATACATTGATATTAATTCATCACTCAATTCTTGTTCAAGAACATAACTCATTCTTTCAAGAGCTCTCTGAATCTTGTCTAAGTTTCCCGCCTCTAATACACGATCTAGCAAAATCAATAAAGTTTTAATTTTTAATCTAACGATGTGTTCTTCACTTGAATTCAACGAAGTAACTAGATATGAATCCATATACTTAGAAAGATGTTCACGAATTTTTTCGCCTTCTGTAATAAGTTCAAGTTTTCTTTGGATAAGAGTATCTATAATATAAGCAACTTCTTGAATGATCCGTTTTTTATCAAGTATGGGTTCTCCTGTATACGTTTCAAAATATTGCTGAAAAACGGCTTGAATTTGGCGTAAATCGATCCAAGATGTTTCCATCAACATCTGAGGAAGTAAGATTGAAATTAAATTTATTCCAAAGCCAATTTCAGTATTTTCTAATGTTTCATACAGCACTGTACTTATTGATACGACCTCATACTCGGGAAAAGGAATGGTTGCAAACATTTTTGAATAAGAAATATTTTCAGGCCGATTACTAAATACAGACATTCCTCGAAGCGAAACACTGAAGAGGACTTCATCTGATAATGTTTCTGGAGTCCAAACAGATGGAATGGAGCCTCTAATATTGTCAAATTCGGTCCACAGAGCGCCCGCTATAACATGATATTGTGACAAAGAAACTGTTTCCTATAATTCGTTTGTAAAAGGGTATTATACTATTATTTAATACTTCTTTTTATAGATTTAAAGAATTTCGTTATGATATTTGTTATGCTTGTGAGAGGATATAGAACAGTCAATGAGAAAACATATGATATCTTCTATTGAACATTATTTTCTAATGATTGCTTTTCATTGATTATTTCTGCAACCATTTTGCAGATTTCAAGGATTTTTGGATCCGCTAGAGAGTAATAAACAATATTCTTCTCTCTACGAGTTGTTACAGCCCCTTTCTCCCGTAATACTCGAAGATGTTGTGATATGAATGGTTGATTTTTTTTTGTCATTTTCTCAAGGTCACTGACATTTTTTTCGCCTTTCTCCAATAGATGAAGGATTTTTAAGCGGAAAGGATGAGTTAACGATTGACAGAGTTCTGCTTGCATATTAAACGAATCTTTCTTTTCAGTACCTACATTTATAAGTGAATTTGGTGTCATAATACCTTCAGGGAGTATATTATACTTTTCATATATAAGGATTATTGAATATTCAAAGATCGCAATATTTATAAATTAAGGTGGAATATGTTCAAGTAAAGATTGGAGGATAAAATATGCCAGATCATAAAGTTAGAATTGAAGAAAGAATACTTAATGACGTAAAAGAAATGTTTGGTGAGTTATCATCAAATGTAACTGTTCATATGTTCACAAGAAAAGGTCACTGCTTATTATGTAATGAAACACTCAGTTTAGCTGAACAAGTGAGTAATCAAAGCGATAAGGTTACATTAGACCATTGCGAATGTGAGGTCACAAGTGAAAAGGCCCAAAAGTGGAAAATCGAAAGACACCCAGCTATAGCCATTGAAGGCGCTACTATAAAAGGATTGATTAGGTTCTATGGGATTCCTTCTGGTTATGAATTCGGTAGTTTTATAGAGAGTATCATGATGGGTGGTAGAGATGGAGAACCTGATTTAGACCCCGAAATCATGGATGAAGTTAAAAAAATAGATAAACCAGTTCATCTCCAAGTTTTTGTAACTCCAACATGTCCATACTGTCCTAGAGCTGTTCTGACAGCATTTAAGTTCGCAATGCTAAATGAAAACATTACTGCGGATTGTGTTGAAGCAACAGAGTTTCAGGAATTATCTATGAAATACCGTGTGCAAGGTGTTCCAAAAACAGTAATTAACGAAGATTTTGAAGTGGTCGGTGCTGTTCCTGAAGGAATACTTTTAGATAAAGTGAAAGAAGCCATTTCTAACTCGAGTTAGAATAATAAGCCCTATATCTTATAGGCCTTGAGATTCGGAACTTGATATCAGACGGAGAAAACACCAATGATGGAACGAATTACTGAAGAATTTTTACAAACTGGTCAATCGTTTGAAGAATTCGCAAATGATGGCACTCCAGACGAAAAAAAACGATTACAACACTATTTTGACAAGAGTGAGCAAATGTTTTCACCAGAAGACTTCCGTATCAATTTAGATTTCCCTGTGTATCTTGTTGTTTTGGCAACATCGTGGTGCTGGGATTCTCAAACTAATATTCCTATATTAGTTCGTATAGCTGAAAACAGTCCAAAAATACACCTGAAAATCTTTAATAAAGATAAATATCCATTTATGATCGACAGAATAAATAATGGCGAGAAAGTTCCTCAAGTCCTAGTTTATTCTGAGGATTTATACTACTTAGATCGGTGGGTTGAACGTACAACCTATGCTTATAGATTATATGCAGACGTGTATAAAGAATTCGGATGGGATAAAGAGAGAAAAAGTGAATCCATGAAAGAATATCGAAAGAGATTCCTCAGACAGCAATCAAAAATAGCTAAAGAACTTATTCAGGAAATTAATGTGTTATTAAATAGAACAGATGCCATACAAGCATCAACAACAAGATTAAGGCAAAAATAGTTTCATCAAAACTCCTTCAGGACAGAAAGGGGTGGGAATTAGCATACTTTTTCTAGATTTTCAAGTAGTAATTAATCCTTAATAATTGGGTGTTCTTTGTAACTTGCATAAATTTTATCTAGTAGATTATAATTTAAGTCTTAATTGGTAAGTGGATGCTTTTTTCGTGAAAAAACGACTAATTGAATGGAATATTCCCTTAGTTGATATTTCAAAAGCTTCTACTCATGAAAAAAGTGTACGTCATGGACATCCAAGCACACTTCATCTATGGTGGGCAAGAAGGCCCTTAGCAGCTTCTCGAGCAACTATATTTGCATCATTAGTGGATTTTCCCTTAAATTCTACAGAGAGAAGATCACTTTCAGAGTTAATAAAAGAAATTTCACCATGGAATGCTGTAAAAAAATCACCAAATCCCTCTATTCAAAAATGTCAGAATATCATCAAGAAACAATGGGAAAATAGTCCTCCAAAGGTGTTTGATCCTTTTTCAGGAGGAGGGTCAATTCCTTTAGAAGCTCTTAGATTAGGGTGTGAAACTTTTGCAAGTGATTTAAACCCTATGGCTGTTCTCATAGGAAAAGCTACTTTAGAATGGCCACAGAAGCTTGCTAATCCAAATTTAGCTCATTTAGTTGTTAAATGGGCCACAAAAATTCAGAATGAAGTTTATTCTGAAATTGGGAGATTTTATCCCACTGATCCCGATGATGGTATCCCTATTGGTTATTTATGGGCTAGAATAATTCCATGTCTAAATCCAAACTGCGCTGCTGAAATTCCCTTAGTTAAACATTTCTGGCTAGCAAAGACAAAGAAAAGATCTATTGCTTATAAACCAATAATTGACCTCGTTTCAAAAACTATCACTTTTAAAATTCAAAAAGATGAGGAGATTGATTTTAATCCATCTTTAGGTACAATTTCAAGAGCAAAAGCTAAATGTTTAGTTTGTAATCAGGTTGTAAATGCAAAAAAAATTCGGGTTTTAGCACAAGAGGGGAAGATGGATCAGAAAATGACTGTAGTCATTGTTCGATTTCCTAATAGGAAGATAAAGGAATATCGAATCGCTAATGCTCAGGATATAAACATTTTTATTCAAGCGAGGGAATATCTGTCAAAAAAACTACTAGACTATGATAATTTTGATCCTTTATTACCAGATGAAGATTTACCGCCTGTTGGAACTTTAGGAATTGGTGTACAACAATATGGAATGACTAAATGGAAAGATCTGTTTAACGACAGACAAAAACTTGCATTAGTTACATTCATGGAACAGATCAAGGCTAGCTTTAATTTGATTAAACAGGAAATTGATGATTTATCGGATTTTAAATCCTTGGAGCTTCAAGTATCTGAAGTAATTCTTGCCTATTTAACAATCATTCTAGGCCGTTTAGCTGATAAAAATGCAAATTTAGTTGTATATAATGTTTATGGAGAAAAAATCGAGCATGTATTCGGTCGAACGGCTCTATCAATGGCATGGGACTATGTCGAACTTAATGTTTTTTCTGGAGCTAATGGAGATTGGCTACGTCAAACGGAATGGGTTAAAAGATTCTTAGAGAAACATTCTTGGAATTCTATTTCATCTGCATCGGTTTTTCAAGCATCAGCTACAAACCTTTCTTTTCCGAATGAATTTTTTGACGCCATTTTTACTGATCCACCTTATTTTGACAATGTTCCATATTCTGATCTTTCAGATTTTTTTTATGTTTGGTTTAAAAAAATCCTTGGAGAGGTATTTACAGATATCTTTGCTACCCCCCTAACTCCAAAAAGAAAAGAAATAGTGGCTAATAAGGGAAGACAAAAGAATCCTAAGGAATTTTTTGAACAGAATATTGCTTTAGCTTTCAAAGAAATGAATCGGATTCTGAAACAAGATGGAATAGCGGTAATTGTATATGCCCATAAATCAATTAGTGGCTGGTCCGCAATGTTAAATGCCTTAGTTCAAGCTGGGTTTGTCATTACTGCTTCCTGGCCTATTCATACAGAAATGAAAACGAGACTAAGAGCAAGAACTTCTGCTGCACTTGCGTCATCTATCTATCTAGTCTGTAGAAAACATCCCCAAGAGGAAATTGGATACTTCAATGAAATTCAAAATGAGTTGAACTCTAGCATATATGAATGGTTACAAAGATTCTGGAAAGAAGGAATACGAGGGGGAGACTTTTTTATATCTGCGATTGGCCCATCAATGGAAGTACTAAGTAAATACAAACAGATTAAACGTTATTCAGGGGAGAATATTTCATTTCAGGACCAACTAGATTATATCCGAGCCTATTCAGCAAATTACCTTGTTAATGTTCTTTTAAAAGGAGAAAACTCTATTTCAATTGATAATGTATCACAATTCTATTTAGGGTATCGGTGGACCTTTCAAGAAAATACTGTTGAATTTGATGAAGCTCAGAAGTTAGGTCAAGCCTTTGGTATTGAAATTAAAACAATGAAGAAGATGGGGTTATTATCCCAAAGAGGATCGAAAATAACTATATTAAACGCTTTAGAACGCAAAAAAATTGAATTAAATGACATTAGTTTTGTTAATATCATGCATAGATTATTAATTGCATGGAAAGAAGGAAATTCAGGCGATTTAGAAGAAATATCATCTTTGATTGATAAGTTTTCAAGTACAACTTTCTGGCAATTTTGTCAGGCTGTAGCTGAGTGTCTTTCATCCAATAATATCGAAAAACAGCTATTAGAAGGGTTATTAACCTCGAAGTACAGTACATAAAGTATTTTTCATGATTTAACTTAGTTCAGTTTTGGGAAAGGAAGTCCCCCCTTACATTTATTGAGTAGCAGTAGTGATTCTACAATCTTTCACTCTTATTGTC
>JBHLKP010000108.1:0-12601 GCA_048886525.1 Candidatus Hodarchaeota archaeon
TAGCTCATGAATTGAATACCCCACTAGCCAATATTGATCTTATTGTTGAATATCTGCTGAGTGTTACAGATAATCAATTAGTTCTTCTAGATCAAGCTAAATTAAAAAAAGAACTAGAAGATGTAAAAAAAGAAACAAAGCTCTGTATAAAAATTGTCCAAGAACTTCTCCAATTTTCCAGAAAAATCCATCTTTCACCTAGCAAATTTAATTTAAAAACTTTAATCCAAGAATTGATCAGTTCAAGCTTTTTTAACGCAGAATTATTAGAGAAAGAAATTACTGCAATATTCGAAACTAAAGAAGACATTGAAATCGTGGGAGATAAATCGCTATTGCACCAAGCTTTTCAAAATATCTTAAAAAATGCTATTGATTCATTTACAGAAAGCGTTGATAAGAAACCAGCGATCCAAATTACTGCGTTGAAGGAGAAAGATAATATTATTATTAATTTTAAAGACAATGGGATTGGAATCAAAAAAGTAGATCTTCCTAGAGTTTTTGAACCCTTTTTTACTACTAAAACTATTGAAAAAGGAACTGGCCTTGGATTATCAATCGCTCGGGGGATAATTGAGAAGCATAAAGGAAATATCAGGGTAAGAAGTGTCTATAAAGAAGGAACTGAAGTGGAAATCATACTACCGGCTGTACAATGTTAGTTTGTAGGATTCAGCAATTAATAGGAAAAATACTTAATAACCAAGTTCTAAATTAAGCTGATTCTTAGGTTTATTTCTTTCCGAAATCAGAATAATATTATCAATTACATCTTGAGCTGAGACAATATCACCCCTCTCATGAACTTTGAATGCACGATGAGGACTTAAGACTACATTATCAAGATCCCTAAATGGAAAATTCTGAAATACATTAACTGGATTCTTTCTATCTTTAGGATAGTTATACCATACATCTAATCCTGCTCCAGCAATCTTTTTCTTTTTTAAACTATTAAATAATGCTTCCTCGTTAATTATTGGGCCACGAGAAATGTTGACAATAATGGTATTTGGCTTCATTAACTTAAATTCATCTTTTCCTATTAAATTCCTCGTTTCTTCTGTTAAAGGTAATGCTATAAGAATGAAATCGGATTGCTTTAGTAAATGTTCGAGATCTTCTTTTTCATACCCTCCAAGATAATCATATTCAATTTTAGGATTAATTTTTTCAGGAAAACGTTTTATTGCTAGAATTTTCATATTAAAAGCAGCTTTCAGTATTTTTGCTACATTTATCCCAATTGCACCAAATCCAATTACTCCAAGATTTTTTTGATAAAGCAAATATGAATTTTCATCATTATATCTCGATGACCAATCTCCCTTCCGCATCTTACGATCAGAACTGACTATTAACTTTGCAGTTGCTAAGAAAAGAGCTATTGCATGTTCTGCTATAACTAACGCATTTGAATGAGAATTTGAGACAGTTATATTAGGAAATTTCTTTAATAAGTTGAAATCTAATGATTCAGATCCTGTCCATGGAACTTGAATATGCTTTAATTTTTTTGCTGACAAAATTAACTCTTCAGAAAACTTATATCCAATAAGAATATCCACATCTTGAGCTAAATTAACTAGTGACGATTCTTCTATTCTTGGGGGGAAAATTAATTCAATATTGTTTGGTAATCTATTTCGAAAATGTTCTTGCACAATTAAAGGAACACGATAACAAAATAATACTTTCAATTTAATTCAACTCTCCTTTCAATAAAATGTGATTTAAACCATGTAAAAAATGACATATTATTATAAAATCTAAATAAATTTAAATTTAAATGTTTAGGTTCATTTCGTGTATTTAAGAAAAATAGAGCTGGTTTAAAGACTATTTTATGTTTTTTTTGTGTTATTAATTACATGAGCTTCGTAAGACATTCATTGGGAACCAAAGTTGAAATTCATTTCCCTTATTCTCGGATGGGTAGATCTTAAGTTGCCCCCCATAATGTTGTGTTATCACAGATGCTAAAGTAATACTTATATAATGCCCATGATATTCCCATTCTTCTGTAATTTTTCCTGAAAGACGAATACAGACTTCAGGAGGAATCGGAAATGATACATAATCACGAATAATAAAACAAATTTGAGAATTTACACAGGCACCATCAATTGTGATTGGGGAGTCCAGAATAACACTTTTTCCTTCTTGATCAGCCAAATAGCGTATGATTTCAAAAAAAGCATCTTGAATATACTTATCATCAAGAATTAAAAAATTAAGATTTTCAGTTTTCATATCGATTGGTCTTTGAAATATTCTTGATTTGGAACAGGCCTCTTTGATGATTTCCCTAGCTGGTTTTTGTTGAGTAATTTTTTCAGGTTTGAATGGAGTTTGTAGAACTTCAAAGATTTGATTTACAGTATCTATCGTTTTAGAAGAACGTTTAGCAATAGATACAATTTCACTGATATCAGCTCCCATTAATGTCTTTTTTGACTGGAATTCTAATAATATATAATCTAGATTGTTTACTATTTTTTGTAGGTCATTTCTAACGAAATGGCTAAGCATTGCATGGTATCTTTCTTCTTCTAATTTCACCTGACGAATCGTTTCTTCTACTCTTTTTCTTTCTGATATATCTTCAATTATACCATCATGATATTTTTTATCTGGTGCCAATCTGGAAGAAATTGAAGCCCAAAAAGGCGTCCCTTCTTTTTTCTTCATTAAAATATCTCGGACATGGATTTCACCTTCCCTATATAATTCTTCTACAAGAATTTCTCTATCATCATTATTTACATACAATAATGAAAGATCAGATTTATTTATTTCTTCAATAGAATTATAACCGAACATATCCAAGAAAGCTAGATTACATTGTAACAATTTCCCTTCAGAGCTAACTCTGAAAATACCACTGTTAATATTCTCTACTAATGTTCTATATTTACGTTCACTTTCTATGAGCTGGTGTTCAGCTTTCTTACGATCAGAGATATCTCTAGTAATTCCGATGAAAGAGTTGGGATTTCCTCTCTCGTCATCGATTGTTGAAACTATTAATTCTGCTGGAAAAGTGCTTCCATCAATTTTTAACAACTTATACTCAAAAATAAGCCGTTTTCCGACTTCCAAAGTTTTGGCAGCATTTTTTATAGCCCGTTCACGATCCTCTGGTACAATAAAATCCATTGCGTTTCTACCAATCAATTCATTTGCGCTTTTAGCTCCATTTAATCTAATTGCTTCATCATTTACTGCAATAATATTGAATTGAAGATCAGTTAATGTGATTGCATCAGGATTGAATTCAATTAATGAGCGATATCGCTCTTGGGCTATTTTTTCGGCAGTTATATCAGATATCAAGCCAAAGGAACCGATTATTTTATTATCAGTATTGTAGAGTGCAGTTCCTGCTACTCTTGTAATAATAGATGACCCATCTTTCCGAATAAAGGTAAGACTATAAGTCGATGATGGAATACCATTCGTATACCGTTCTCGTGTTATTTTATTGAACTTTTTGATTGATTTACTACTGAGGAAGTCTTCAACTGATTTTCCTCTCATTTCATCTAATGTCCAACCAAGCATTTTTTCCAAGGCTGGGTTAACGTAAATCGTTTTATTATCTAAATCAGTAACCCAAACACCCTCCATTGCTGTTGTAATTAGGGTTCTATATCTAGTTTCGCTTTCTTTTAATTCCCTTAAAACTCGTCTTTTTTCTGTTATGTCTCTTACAAGAACTAAATCAGCTGGTTTCTGATTAAAAGTTATTAGACCAGCACTTATTTCAACATCTACTGATTCCCCTGAATTTGTAATAAGTGTTGTTTCGTAAATGCTAGGTACCTTTTCTCCCCCCATACGCTTTTCATAACGTTGAATTATTTCTAGAAGGGCCTTAGGATGAATAAAATTAACAAAAGGCCTTCCTATTACCTCCTCTGTTGTTAAATTTGCCATATCCGCCAAAGCTTTATTAAGAAACTCAATCCTTCCTTCTTGAATAATAGTAATTCCAATATCTGCTCGTTCAACCAATTCACGATATTTCGTCTCTGATTCTCTTAATTTTCTCTCTGCTTCTCTCTGTTCATGGATATTTTTCGCAAAACCCAATAATCCTATAATTTCCCCATTCTTCACGCGTGGCGAACCTTTGATTTCAAATAACATATATTTTCCAGTTTTAGTTTGTACTCGGATTTCTGGGGTTGGATATTTAGATCCCGCAACAATTTCCTTAAATCCATTCAAAGTTATCTCTCTATCATCTGGGTGAATCTTAGGAAGGAAATTGCTTCCTAACCATTCATCTACGGTCCACCCTGTTAATTTTTCAATAGCGGGATTAATTGAAGTTATTTTTCCTCCAAGATCTGTTGTAAAGATAACATCACGCGCTGTTTCAATCAAACTACGATATAGTTCTTCAGATTCGCGTAATTTTTCTTCATTATCCTTTATTATGCTTAAACCTCTTTTAATTATCTCTTTCGCATCTTCGGGAATGTCTTCTCTTTCTATTAGGGTGTCTAACTCCATTAGGTTGTACAATCCATATGAAATTCATTACATGGGCTAAAACTGATTACAAGATTTCATTTTCTCATGGTCCATATTAACCTAATGAAATTCACAATCGGACATATTTGATTAGAAACCTTGTTTAACTTCTCAATCCTATTCTACATGTGTCTTCTTGAATTAAATTCACATAGATTTTACTGATTTGGTGGAATACTGGGATCTGGATCTTTATAACCGTAATATGCTCCCATATCAACAGATATTCCATTTTGCCTTAAATAAGTGAATAGTTGCCCTAGATGAAACCACTCATGGCCAATTTCATCAAAAATTTCCTTATAGATTGAAGTATCATGATCATGATAGAAAAATCGTATATTCTCTTCATGAGCATCTTCCAAATGATCCTGAAGAAATATTATCAATTTACTTAATCCATTTTCGTATAAATTGGTCAATCCTTGCGCATTTAAAGGCATATTGTTCTTTTCGAAGTTTTGATATGTCTCCTCATCTGGGATATTGCCTTTTAATGATTCATATAGACAAAGTGGAGAACAGGCAATATGATTAGCTAATTGTGAAGTATTTCTCATATTAGAAGTGGGACTACTCAAGAATGGTTCTGGTCTCCAATCCCAAAGCTCTAATGGGACCATTTTTAGGATATATAACACTCCTAAACGTCGTGCTTTTAGAACATGAATTAATTCTTCCATTCTTTAACAATCCTTTTTGAAGTTATTTATATGGTTTTGAAATGAATTATTTAAAAGAGGTTTGATCTGCTAGCGCCACTTGAGTTTGCATACAATGGAAAACTCAATAAATATATCTGGTTTATCAATCGAAAAAAGAGATTATCAATTAGCTGCAACAAATGAAATTATCGAAAACCTTTCTAACAGAAATTCTGTTTTATTAAATTATCCTTATGGTACAGGAAAGACAATCATTGCTTTACTGACCTTTATGGTTAAAAAGCAAACCAACCCTGCAGCTAAGTTTGTTTTTACTTCTGCAAGAGAAGCAGCTGCCTTAAGATGCCGTCAAGCTTTAGAAATGGCGAAATCTTTTGGTTTCGTTAATAAATTAGGTTATTTATTTGATCCTCGAACAGGAGGAAAGGGATTAAGTCTTTCACAGAAAGCTAAGATGTACAACGCGTCAAATGTAATATTTTCTCCTATAACAACCTTAATGAATGATCGATTTCAAATTAAATCTCGTTTAAATATTGATATTCTAAATAATAATGAAGTTTGTATTATAGACGAGGCCACTGATATAATAGCAAGATCAATGACAGGATTTAGATTATCAAAATATTTTGAAGAATTATTCAAAGTGAGGCCACAATTAAATAATTTTCCTATTGTCGGAATGACTGGTACACGAGACCAGTATCGAACGAAGGAAATTCTTAGAATCTTAGGGGAGGGAACTCATCTCATGCAACGCCCTGATTTATCTCCCTATGAAACAATCACTCAAATTTCTAAGATCAACCGACCTGATTATAAGCAAATTGATCAGCTTATCTCAACTCAGCTTACTCAACCTATGTCGACTATTCAAGAGCGTCTTGACCCCAATTTAACTAGGCTGGACATCATCAAATTATCCTATGGGGGAGTTTTAGACCGCTTAAAAGAAAAAAATCTGAGTTTTCCAATGCTAGTTGGGGGAAAATACCAAGTTAAGGATGATGAGTCACGAATCCAATTAATTAATGCCTTCTCATTAATTTTTAAATTAACTCATTCAAGGTTGCTGCTCTTAGATTCAACGCCAGGTGAATTTTTGAAATACATAAAAAATGAGGAAAATCGTGAAGCTTTTCAAAATATTTTTGAGGCAAGTTCTATGATTATTTCGCATCGTTCTGAATTACCAAGGTTCGATAAACCAGAAGAAACAGTAATTAGGGGATTGATAAATCCCAAGGTTGACACCGCGATAGACCTAATTCACGAGCATTTAATCCGTGGCGCAAAAGTAATTCTTTTTACTCGTTATCTAGCTCTTGGTGAACAGACAAATATGTTGTTAACTAAGGCATTGAAGTTTCCAGGTGTGAAATATCTATCTGGAAGAACACCTGAGGACACAAGGCGCATTATCATTGAGCAATTTAGACAAGAAGACGTAAATGTTCTTATCTTCACTCCAGTTGGTAGTCGCGGTCTCAATCTTGGAGAAGCGGATGTAGTTATTCATCTTGATATAACAAGTAACTTAGATGAAATGATACAAAGACGAGAACGTGCCCGTGGTTGTTTAGAATATATTTTAGTTTTAGAAGGTACTAGTGAGGAAGCTAAGCTTGAGGAATACAAGAAATTAACAAAAACGGATAATGCAAACTCTAATTCCGATTCTTGATACTGTGTTTTTTATAATATTCTTCTCGTTTAGTATCCGCTAGTGCTTCCAATCTTCTATTCCTAAGCCAAAAAAGACCAAATCCAAAGAATATTATTAGAATGATGCCATTAACTTTGAGACTATTTCTAATTCCAAGGGGGCTGCTAGCTAAGATACTAATGGCACCCATTCCCAGAATTTGAAATATAGTCATTGATAGATTTATAAAAGAAAATATCTTGCCCCTTAATTCGTCAGGAACAGTTTCTTGTGCTATCGTTTGCAAGGGAATTGCGATAAACACTTCTATAGCGCCGAAACCTACCCATGTTAAAGTAAGCATTATTAGGTCTTCAGCAAATCCGAATCCAATTAGCAAAACTCCAGCTAATAGCATCGTCATTGTAATTAAACTTATTGGGTTTCCAAGACGTCTTTTGCGAGACAAGATGAAAGCAATGATAATACCCAACAAGGCTGAAAATGAAGACATAATCCCAAAAATTAACTCTCTATCACCCTGTTGGACTAAACCGAAGTTTATTTCAAGATGAGGGATGATTAAAATCATTGAAGCCCCTCCTGCAAACATCAATATTGAAAAAACGAATAGTAGGTAGAATATAGGTTGAAAACTTATCACAAAACGTCCCCCCATTATCAAATCTTGAAGTGGTTTTTGTTTTAATCCTCTCTCTGCTTTTAATGACTTATTAATCCAAAAGATACAAATTGCAGAAAAGATGAAACTCAATGCATCAATAATAAAAGGAATATCATAACCACCAATTCCGATAATAAGTCCAGCTAGCATAGGACCGATCAAAACTGATACCTGATAAATTCCAGCACTTAAAGAATTCGCAGCAAAAAGATCATTTTTATCATCAATGAGTTTTGGAATCGAGGCTCCTCTTGCTGGGAAAAAAAATCGTGCAGATATTGAATTTATAAAAGCTAGTCCAATAATCCACCAAACTCGATTCCCAAAGAATTTTGTAATTGGAATTAGGAAGATAATTACTGCTTGAGCCAGATTTGCAAAAGCCATGGCATATTTCCTGTCTATTCGATCGATTATTACACCAGCCCATGGTCCAATTAGAATCATTGGGATGGCTTCCGCTATGGCTAGAATAGCCATCGCATAGATATTCCCTGTAAGATCAAAAATTAAAAACTGCAACGCGATATAAGAAAATTGCGACCCAATGTTACTGATAAATTGTCCTAAGAATAATTTGCCGAAATTAGGATATTTAAATGGGATCAACTGTGATATTCGGACTGAAACAGAAGTTAACAATGTAAAAACCACCAAAAAAACGAAAACTTGTAATTCAAAGTAAGCTTTTATAATAGGAGCATTTTATTCTTTACAATAAGAGTTTTCTCAAAGAAAGTTTTAAAATTCATTAGAAAGACTACATTAGTACTTTTTCCGATTTCTTTGTGATCTCTTTAGGTTCTTCAGCTGGATATCTTAGTGGAATTAAGGCTAGAAATCGATATTTATCTTGTAATTTAGGATGTTTTTTTAATAAAAAGGGATTAATATTTGCAACCCAGACAGGAGCTGAACCTTCAGCTGTTACAGCTAGAATTATATTCTCAAAAACTATTGCTACGTCAACGAAGCCATATTTTTATTGATCAGATGTTCTAATCCTAGCTTGAGATTCGTTGATAAAAATCGCAATTGGTAATGGGGCTTGTGGATAGCTTTTTGCCTAATGAACGTAAGATCTGCTGGATTTTTAAAAACAACAAGTCTATATGTTTGTTTATTTGCTGATTGTTGGTGTAAACATCGCAGTTTTAAGTTTTTTTTCAAACTCTGTTCTTTAACAGGAATATCTGATTGTTATGACCTGATACTTCGGCTTTTTTCTACAACATTAAAAAATTCCATATTCAACGCCTTTTTCTATATTCCAGAACTCTTCTAGCATTTAATTTCTTTGATCAATTACTAAATCACTAAGAAATACGTTATAATTTTGGTTTGTAAATAATTAGAAATTATTTTTAAAGAAAAATTTCTTCGTTAGGATTGAATAAAAATCGTTAAGATCCAAATATTGCATAAGAAATAGCTGAATAAAATGTTATCTAATGATGCTTTAATTTATACGTTAATATCTTGGATTTCATTAGTTGTGAATCTATTTTCTATCTTTTTGGTTATAAAATCCTACTTATCCTCAAAATCAAGACCCTTAATTTATTTAATAATGATTTATATATTTCTTACCCCTTTTTTTATCATTCATTCAGTTTTATATATTATAGGGACTGAACAAAGACAATTAATGGAATTTATTTTTCGACTTGCTTCGTTCTTTATCATAGCAGTCGTTTTTGCGTTAGTTCTTTTCATTGAATCGTTGAGGGTAGATAAACCCTCATCTATTATTCTTATCATTACAGCAATGGGAGTTGGTGCTAGTTTATTACTATCATGTTTACCAGAGTCAATTCAATGGGATACGGAAATCGGTCCTTATCTCTCAGATATGTTTAGGCTAACTATTGGTTTAGAACTGCTAATTTTAGCAGTTGTAATAATCTACCAAATAACTGGATTTATCCCCTATATTCCAGAAACTATTGGGAAAAATGCTTTATTATTCTATCTTGCCACAATTATTCCAATTATATTACCAATATTGCTCATATCCCTAAAAATATCATTACTTATTTGGGGAATAGAAATATTTGGTGTTGCAATTGGGGTTTTCATAATGGCAATAGCAATTGTTATTGATGATCGTGTACTCCGTATATTACCTTTTAATGTATACCGTCTTTCAATAATGAACATGAATATTGGAATGTCGATTTTTGATATAACGTTCAAGACAAAACAAGAAGGTCCAGTAGAAGAGGGACTTATTCCTCACTTAATGACTGCCAATATCCAATTTGTTCAATCAGTATTTCGTAATACTGAAGCAATTCGATTAATAAAGACTGATAATTATTTATTCATTTTTGAATTACAGATGGATATAGTAGCCTTTATAATAGCAGATAGGTCATCTATACTCCTTAAATCTGCTTTAAAAGAATTCCTGAGAGAATTTATTATTGAATTTAAAGGCAGTCTTGATTCTAGTATGATAAGTCAGTACAGTAAGGCTGATCGGCTAATAAACAAACATTTTTCGTTTCTACCAGCTCATAAAATACTTTCTATTACATCCTAAATAAAACAGGACAATCAGGGTAAGGTTCCTATCCTGTTTTAAGATTCATAATAGAAAATATCCTTTTAAAAATGCAAAGAGGAATAATCTGATCAACATCTACAACGTCTTAGAGGTAGTAAAAATGGTTGAAATAAAAATCATGAATCTTGAAGTTCCAGAAGATACAAATCTAATCTTGGGTCAAAGTCATTTCATTAAAACAGTAGAAGATCTTTATGAGGCTTTATTTGAATCTTCTCTTGGAATAAAATTTGGTCTTGCTTTTTCAGAGGCATCGGGACCATGTTTAATTCGCTCTAGTGGAAATGATCAAGAATTAGAAGATCTTTCGGCCAAAATGCTGTTCAAAATCAGAGCTGGTCACTCTTTTCTTATTTATTTGAAAAATGCTTTTCCTATAAACGTTCTCAAACGTGTTCAATCTGTATCTGAAATCGTTCGAATATTTTGTGCCACAGCTAATCCTGTACAGGTTGTTCTTGCTGAATCAGAGCAAGGATGCGGAATCCTTGGTGTTATCGATGGTTTTTCACCAAAAAATATAGAAACTGATTATGATAAGAAAGAAAGGAAAGAATTCTTAAGAAATATCGGGTATAAGATTCCTTTCTAATCTATCTTCTCTTTTTCATTTGATAGAGATTCACGAAATTCGGCTTTAGAACCACAATAACCGCAATATAGAGCATTTTGTATAAGAGGTTTTCCACAAGAACCACAAAATTGTGTAAAAGCTTGTGAAGTCATAGTAGAATCTGTAGAATAGAATATTGGAGTAGTATAAACAGGTTCAACAGAATAAGTTAAGGGGGAAATATAATCAGGTTTATCCAAGGATTTTCCTATTCTAAAAATAAAGATAAACAATATTATGACCAATATTGTTAGCATTAGTATTTCAATTAAATAGACTAACAACGCCCTTTCTTGGCTTTCAGGTCCTAAATATGGACTCAAGATAAATATAAAAAGACTTTTTCCGCCTTCAATTGAAATAAAAAGTAGTAAACCTAATATAAATATGTTAAATATTGGAATTCTTCGATTAACATCAGTAACAATTCTAACCCAGACTGGTTTGATACTCTTATCACTATTCTTAAATTTAATAAATTCAAATCCGGCATATACTAATGTACAGAAACCAATTATGATAGAGATCATCATCCATATTGATCCCCACTGAACTATATTAAAAGCGATAAGTTCATCTGAACTTAAAGCTATAGAACCTTCAAGTATCGAATTTAATAATTCCTCTAGTGTTAAACCCATAGAGACCATCATTTCTTCCAATTTAGCCTCTCCTAGTATTACTAGTCCAGAAAATCCATTAGAAAATCCGTGAGCTATCATCGGCCATCTAATATCTCTAGTTCGCATGTAAATATACCCCAGTGTTAAACCACCTGCAAATGTACCAAAAAAATGATTAATAGCAAACCGTATCGCACCTCCAGAATTTGAATTAAAGTATTCGACAAGGTCCGCAGGAACATGAATTAAGGAAAACATCAAAGTACTGAACAATAAAGCCCAGAAAGTCCCTAATCCTCTCCTTTCCAATAATGGTATCAAAGTTCTTCTGAAAATGAGTTCTTCTGATATTGCCGCTCCAAAAATCAATACTCCAAAAAACAGAATATAATAAAGAGGCATTCCAAGGAGTTCTCCTGAAGGAAGTATTGCTTCATAAGAGCTTGCACTTTCTCCTAATGGCGCCAGAAGTGGATCTATGAAAAAAAGAACGAATGTTAAAATTGCTAGTTCCATAGAATATAGAATATAGACTTGAAAAAGTGGTTTTGACTTGAAGTTTAAATAAGATGTATCTAATTTAGCTTTATCATCAGGTTCCACTTTATTGCTCTTAAATAAGAATAAAAATATCAAAATGGCTCCAATCTGGCCTATTAAATTTATACCTAAATTCAAAATTGTTAATACTCCCTCTGGTTCAAGTGAAATTAAATCAGAAATTAATAAAACTAGTATGCCAACTCCAGCCATGTTAACTGTTAATTCAGAAAAAGATAGCATAAGTAAAACAAGTGCAAACGGGATTAGAATATCATTTTTATTTAAAACTTTTTTAGATACCATTTCTGAAGATGTATCATTGTTTACTTCCTTCATAAGACAGGTTCACCTTATAATCAACGATTATTCTAACCAAATTTATAGTTTGTATTAGCAGAATCAATAATATTGGACACAACGAGAATCTAGCGATTAAGAGTAATTAGGAATTACTTGTATTTTTTTTGCTATAAAACACGATGTATCATAATTATTGCATTCTGTCCACAGCTTCTGGCACATAATCCGCAACCTGTGCATAAAGTTTCTTTAAATTGCATTTTTCCATCTTTAAGGATTCTTGCCCCAAAATAACACCTCTTCCACAGTTTCCACAATTTATTCATTTATTATTGTAGGTTCTTGCAATAAAATTACTTGCTAGTTCGACATTAGGATTTTTTCTTCTAATTGCTGATAGAAGCATGACACAA
>JBHLKP010000109.1:0-12530 GCA_048886525.1 Candidatus Hodarchaeota archaeon
TTTTGGTTGAACTGGCTTCGATAAGGAAGAATCATCCGTACTCATTCTCAGACACACACTAAAATATAATTGTAGCCTTAAAATATTTTTAACAGTGATACCTTAAGAAGGTCATTTTATTGGCAAGTTAAATTATTGAACTATTTGTTTAAATAATATTATTAAAATAAAGGAACCATTTTTGAGCTTGTTTGACCGAGCTGATTACAAAAACTGTAAATCTCTGAATAAAGCCTATTATTAGAAAGAATCTCTTTAGATATATGCCGATAGAAAAAAAAAGAGAAGAAGAGAGAAAAATTCTCTACTTCTACTTTCCTAGGTATTTTCTAGAAACTGGTAGAAGAATCAATAGCCCTAAAACAATTACAAATTCAAATCCTGGTGAAATCTTTACATCTTCAGGTTCACCTGTAACTGTAAGAATCTCTATATAACTTGATTATTGATTTTGTGTTGTTACAATCCTAATAGTACAGGTATGTACTCCTGGTTTGGTAGGTCTAAATGAAGTTTCGTAGGTTATCGTAGATTACCGCTATTATAATTAGTAATTGAACATTCGATTAAAGTATCAGAGTTATATAAAACCTGCTATTAAATATAAAATTATCCAAGACAGTGTAATTCATCCCTATTGCACAAAATCTAGAAGAAAATACACGTATTTCTGATTTGAAAGAATTTTATCAAAGACAATCTTTAAATATTCCCCTATTCCATATTTACATGTTTCAACGAGGGAAGTAAATGAAGAAAGTGGGATATTTCTTTCTTACAATTCTCACAATTTGCGCTATTATTCTTGCTTTCATACAGAAACCGACGGAACCAGAAGTTCAAGTATTAGAATGGTATTTTGACAATCTAGATGATGACGACCGCCGAAAAATCCGCCAAGCCATGGATTATGCCATTCCACGCCCAAAAATCATTGAAAGACTCCTCTATGGGCTAGCATTTACCCCTGCAACAGAAATAGCGCCAAATATGATCGGATATGATGATACAATTCAAGGACGTGAGTACAACATAACTATGGCCAAAAAATTGATGGTCGAGGTATTTGGGAAGTGGTATGATAATTCTACAGACATAAAACCAGATGAGAACATAACAACAACTCCATATTTTTCTTTGGTTCTTATTGCACCAACAACATGTTCAGTCAGAAGTGCATACCAGATTGATATAGTTCAGAGCTTTAAAGAGATTGGTATTGACGCGATGATAAAATGGTGGAACCGGAACCTCATTATGCCTCGACTTTATCTGGACCCAGTAGGAATAGGTTTTAATTATGATCATGGCGGGTTTGACGCTTTTTTTGCACAAAGCCAAAGGTTAAGTCCTGATCCTGATTTTTCTGCAACATATTATACAGAAAATTTCCCTCCAGGACAGAATATTTGCTGGATTGAGAATGACAAAGTAACTGAAATCGTTAATCGGTCGCTAACTGATTTAGATTTCGAAAAGCGTCTTGTTGCTCTTCGGGATTTTCAAGCTTGGTTTCAAAAAGAAGTCCCTAAATCTATTATTTTCCAAAATTACCTAATCTGGGCCATGGATGAAAATTTGGAAGGATTTGATCCCTACCTAGTTGGCCGAGGTTGGTGTTTTAACAACTGGAGTATTGGTGATCAAACTAGCATGACTTATATTACGCCTAGTGACTTTGTTGATTTTAATCTGCTTCTATCCTACAGTTACTCTGATTCTTTACCAATGGCTAACGTTATGGGAACACTTGCTCAGCGCCGAGGTGCTTACAATCTGACTCATTTAGTTCCCCAGATTGCGAAAAACTGGACTCACAATGCTGATGGGACAATCTGGGAAGTTAAAATCCGAGATGGTATTAAATGGGATGATGGGACACCGTTAACGGCAGAGGATGTTCTCTTCACCTATCATGCCGTGTTTGAGGATGAAATCTACCCTACGTGGCAAAAAATCTTTCTTAAGAGATTTCCAGGTAAAGCGTCGGATATCTACTTAAAATCTGGGACAAATGATACCATTGTATTCGAATTAGGCGCGTTCTATCCCTATGTACCAAATCAAATCTTTAGCTTACCTATTCTCCAAAAAGCTCAATTTGAAGATATTCCTTACAAGGACTGGAAGACCCATCCATTGAATACTGGAAAGGAATACATTCATGGCTGTGGCCCCTATATGATGACTTCTTATGACGGTGTCAGGTGTGTTAAACTGGAAATCAACCCCTATTTTGATCAAAATATCTTTGGTCACGATCCTGCTGCTGTTGGAGGGGGGATCTGGTACCCAAATCCAACACTCCAAGAAATTTCTATAGAAGTTATTAAAGAAGCTAATACTGCTGTCGCAGGGCTAGCCACGGGAATTTATGACGTTATAGACCCCACTTTGGGTGTTCAGATTCAATATAAAGAACTTAGTACCCCAGATAACGACTATCACTCTAAATGCATTCTTACTTTAGACTATGGTTGGCGTGAACTTAATTATAACCACTATGACTCACGTTGGGGGATGAATGCCCACGATCCTCGCGAAATGTATACGAATGAAGTTAATGATACTGTTGGACAATTCATAGACGCCTTTTTTTATAATGCTCAAGAAAATATTCAGGAAATGATTGAGAATTCTTTCTTAACATGGTCAGTGGCGGAGGCTCAGAATGCGGCTCTATGGATGATCTTAATAGCAGTAGTAACAATTGGAATGGCTTTATTTATCAAAAAGTTGCAAGAACAATCGATACATGAAAAAGAGGAGATTATATCAATTTCGGCAAGAATTATTAATTGTCCTATCTGTGGAACTAATTATAGGGCTAAAATCTGTCCAAAATGCGGTGAACCTTGGGAAAAATGAGAGGGAATCTAAAAGCAAAATTTTTGCAGTGAGAAACTTTATTTTTGATGTAAATTCACAATTATAATTAATAGAACTATATGAAAAACGTTAATGTGAGAAGTGATAAAATCATCTACTTCTTTGATCTTAATCATATTATAATTATTAATTGAACGCTCAATTAAAGTATCTGAGTTATATAAAACCTGCATTTAAATATATAATTATCCAAGACAGTGTAATTCATCCCTATTGTACAAAATCTAGGAAAAAAAACACGTATTTCTGATTTGAAAGAATTTCATTGAAAGCAATCCTTAAATATTCCCATATTCCCTATTTATATGTCTCAACGAGGGAAATAAATGAGGAAAGTGGGATATTCGCTTCTTCTAATTATCACGATTTGCGTAATTCCTCTTTTTTTCATAATTAAATCGACAGAACCAGAAGTTCAAGGATTAGAATGGTATTTTGACAATCTAGATGATGATGACCGCCGAAAAATTCGTCAAGCTATGGATTATGCCATTCCACGCCAAGAAATTATTGATAAGCTACACGGTGGACTAGCAAATATCCTAGCTACAGAAATTGCTCCAAATATGATGGGATTTGATTATACTGTTCGACCTCGAGAATATAATATAACTATGGCCAAAAAATTGTTGGTAGAGGTATTTGGAAAGTGGTATGATAATTCCACAGACACCAAACCAGATGGGAATATAACAAATACTCCGTATTTTTCGATGGTTCTTATTTCACCTACAGCGTGTTGTCGACAAGACTATCCCCTCTGGATCTCTCAATCCTTTAAAGAGATTGGTATTGATGTGGAGATAAAATGGTGGAACTGGAACCTCATTATGCCTCGCATTTACCTTGAACCTATATCCCCAGGATTCAACTATGAACATGGGGGTGTTGACGCCTGGTTTTGGGAAATGAAGAGTCATCCCGACCCTAACCTTTCCTCTGAATACTTAATTAGTGGATTTCCTCCTGCTGGTGATAACGCGTTCTGGTGTGAGAATCAGGAAGTAATAGATATTCTTAACAGATCTTTAACAGAGCTTGATGTAACAGATCGTCTTGAGGCTCTTTCTGAGTTTCAATATTGGTTTTATAATGAAGTTCCCAAATCTATTATCTTCCAACCAGCTAATATCTTTGCTATGGATGAAAACTTGGAAGGATTTGATCCTTACCTAGTTGGCAAAGGCTGGTGTTTTAACAACTGGAGCATTAGTGATCAAACTACCATGAGCTATGCTGTACCTGGTTACTTTGTTGATTTTAATCTACTCTTATCAAACAGCTATTACGATTGTATACCAATGACCAATGTAATGGGAACCCTAGCTCAACGACGAGGAACTTACAATCTTACCCATCTAGTTCCTCAGATTGCGAAAAACTGGATTAATAATGTAGATGGGACAATTTGGGAAGTTATAATCCGAAATGGCATTAAATGGGATGATGGGGCACCATTAACAGCAGAGGATGTTATCTTCACCTATCATGCCGTGTTTGAGGATACTCTCAGCTCTCCTAAGAAAAATTTCTTCCTTGATAGATTTCCAGGTGGTTTATCGGACATTTATTTAAAATCTGGGACAAATGATACAATTGTGTTCGAATTAGGAGCGTTTTATCCATACGTTACAAGTCAAATCTTTAACTTACCCATTCTTCAAAAGAAGCAATTTGAAAATATTCCTTTTAGTGACTGGAAGATACATTCATTGAATACTGGCATGGGAGACGAATACATTCATGGCTGTGGTCCCTATATGATGACCGATTTTGACCCGGAAACAGGTGTAAAACTTGAAATCAACCCCTATTTTAATCAGAATATCTTTGGTCACGATCCAGCTGCTATCGGCGGGGGGATCTGGTATTCAAATCCGACAATACAAGAAATTTATTTACCATTGGTTAGAGAAGAAACAACTGCAATCGCAGGTTTATCAGCTGGGATTTATGATGTTCTAGATCTCGAATTTCACATTCAGAACCAATATCTGAATCTCAGTGCCCCAAATAACGATTATAATTCTAAATGCATTATTTTTTTAGACGAAGGATGGCAGGAACTTAATTATAATCATTATGATTCGAGATGGGGAATGAATGCCCACAACCCTCGCGAAATGTATGAAGTTAATAATGGAACTACTTTTTTTCAAAAGATGAGTGATGAATTTAATTTAACGATGTTAGAAGCCGATGTTCAGAATGCGGTTTTATGGATTATCTTAATAGCAGTAGTAACAATTGGAATGGCTTTATTCATCAATAAGATATTAAATGAATCCAGCCATTAAATACAAAAATACCCAGGTTAGTGTAGTTTCGCCTCTATTGCATGTAGTCTAGGAGAAAAAACACGTATTTCTGATTTAAAATAATTTCATTGAAAGTAATCCTTAAGTATCTTAAAAGCCCACATTATTATATTTCATCGAGGGAAGTAAATGAGGAAAATCGGATATTTCTTTCTTATAATTATCTCTATTTGCTCTATTTCTCTTGCTTTAATACAAAAACCGACGGAATCAGAAGTTCAAGGATTGAAATGGTATTTTGACAACCTAGATGATGCTGACCGCCGAAAAATTCGTCAAGCCATGGATTATGCCATTCCACGCCAAGAAATTATTGATAAGCTACGCGGTGGACTAGCAGGTACCCCAGCCACAGAAATAGCTCCAAATATGATTGGATATGATGATACAATTCAAGGACGTGAGTACAACATAACTATGGCAAAAACATTGATGGCTGAGGTCTTTGGGAAGTTTTATAGTAATTTAACAGAAATTGAACCAAATGATAATATAACCACGATTCCTTATTTTTCTATGGTTCTTCTTTATCCTCCAAGGTGTTGTCAACCATACTTAGAACTCCAGATCTCTCAATCCTTTAATGAAATTGGTATTAACACGAAGTTGAAATCGGGGGGCTGGAACCTCATTATGCCCCGTATTTATCTTGATCCAGATAGCATTGGTAATAATTATGATCATGATGGATTTGATGCTTGGTCTTTTTCAATGATTAGCTCTCCTGATCCTGACCTTTCTGCATCATATTATAAAGATAATTTCCCTCCAGCGGGAAAGAATATTTGCTGGATCGAGAATGAAGAAGTAACTGAGATCATAAATAGGTCTTTAACTGATCTAGATTTAGAAAATCGTCTTGGAGCTCTTCACGATTTTCAAACTTGGTTTTATAAAGAAGTTCCCAAATCTATTATTTACCAAGATTTCAGATTCTACCCCATGGATGAAAATTTGGCAGGATTTGATACTTATCTAACAGGAAGAGGTTGGTGTTTTAACAACTGGAGTATTAGTGGTCAAAGTACTTTAACTTATGCTGTGCGCTCCAACTTTCATGATTTTAATCTTCTCTTGTCAGAATATTTTGAGCCTCAATACTCTAACATTCCAATGACCAATGTCTTGGGAACACTAGCTCAACGAAGAGGCGATTACAACCTTACCCATTTAGTTCCCCAGATCGCGGAAAACTGGACTCACAACGAAGATGGGACAATTTGGGAAGTTTTGATCCGTGATGGCATTAAATGGGACGATGGAACACCGTTAACGGTTGAGGATGTACTCTTCACATATCATGCCGCGTTTGAGGCTACTCTCCGCTCTCCTAGACGAAAATTCTTCCTTAATAGATTCCCAGGTAAAGCATCGAACATCTACTTAAAATCTGGGACAAATGATACGATTGTGTTTGAATTAGGAGCATTCTTTCCTTATGTTACAAGTCAAGTCTTTAACTTACCCATTCTCCAAAAAGCTCAATTTGAAAATATTCCTTACATATACTGGAAGACCCATCCATTGAACATTGGAGAGGAATACATTCATGGCTGTGGTCCCTATATGATGACCGATTTTGACACGGAGACAGGTGTAAAACTTGAAATCAACCCCTATTTTAATCAGAATATCTTTGGTCACGATCCAGCTGCTGTCGGCGGGGGGATCTGGTATTCAAATCCGACAATCCAAAAAATTTATTTTCCAGTGGTTAAATCGGAGACAAATGCGATCGCAGGTTTATCCACTGGAATTTATGATGTTCTAGATTGTAACATGTTATATCATGATTATTATTATAGTGAACTAAACGCCCCAGATAACGATTATAATTCTAAATGCATTCTAACTTCATACTATGATTGGCAAGTACTTAATTACAACCATTATGATTCCAGATGGGGGATGAATGCACATGATCCTCGCGAAATGTATGAAGTTCATGGTGATATTCAAAATTATATCGACAGTTTTTCTTATTATGCTCAAGAAAATATTCAGGAAATGATTGATAATTCATTCTTAACATGGTCATTGGCTGAGGCTCAAAATGCGGCTTTATGGATGATCTTAATAGTTGTAATAACAATTGGAATGGCTTTATTTATCAAAAAGATGCAGGAACAATCAATACATGAAAAAGAGGAGATTATATCAATTTCGGCAAGAATTATTAATTGTCCTATCTGTGGAACTAATTATAGGGCTAATATCTGTCCAAAATGCGGTGAACCTTGGGAAAAATGAGAATGAATTTAAAAACAAGTTATTTGTGTTAATTGTTTATGATGCATCTTCGTAATTAAAATTCTTAGAACTATTTCGAAATTAAAAAAAAGGGGAGAAGAGAGAAAATTCTCTACTTCTGCTTTCTTAAGTGTTTTCTTGAGACTGGTAGAAGAATCAATAGACCTAATACAATTACAAATTCGAATCCTGGCGAAATCTTCACATCTTCAGGTTCACCTGTAACTGTAAGAATCTCTATATGACTTGATTGTTGATTTTGTGTTGTCACAACCCTAATAGTGCAAGTGTGCACTCCTGATTTGGTAGGTCTAAACGAAGTTTCGTACGTTATCGTTGAACTAGTGCTAGCTGTTTCTACAAAAACCTCAGTATAGTGAAGACCTTCTTCATCCTCAACCTCAAGAGTTACACTACTAATTATTGCCTCTGATTTACTTATAACTACAGTGAAATTTACGATTGTTCCTACATCAACGGTGTTATTTGGAAAAACATCCACAGAGATGATCTCGGGGCCAGCATTAACGTAAATTGCTAGAGTGCTTGACTGACTTGTGTCTCCAACAGAATCCTTTCCTTCTATATAAGCAGAATACTGACCTGCTGTATTGAAAGTTACAACAACAATCCAACGTTCACCCCAAGTCGCGTTTCCTACATGAACCATAGGATATGTATTTCCTGCTACATGGAGTGTTAAACTCTGAATACCATCGACATCCCAGACATCAGCTTCGAATTGGATAGCTCCTCCAACCATTACAGAAGAAGAATTAACGGTAAAACCAAAGAAAGTAGGACCTCCTAAGACATGATATGTTATCGATCCCGTTTCTGTTGATCCACCAGAGCTATGTGCGTTAACTACGATGTTCCAAATTCCACTACGATCGAAAATAAGTCCTACAGCCCAAATATCGTGAGTATCAAAATCAGCCGTTTTTGTTAATGGCACGGTTTTATAGTGAAGACCATTAACAGCAATATCAATATCAACTGAAGTAACATATTCAGATCCAAACTTATTAATTAGAACTTGAAACGTTGTTGAGTCATCAAGGAGAAAAACACCAATCATGGGAGAGATAAGGCCAATTTTGATAAAATTTGGAGGATTTGAGTCAAACTCTGAAAAAGTATTTGCCCCGCTTAAAGGAATCGGATCATATGATTTATCAAGATCCATCCAGTTTGATATATTTATTAGTCTAAAGTTCGAAATTTGAGCTCCTTGTGTAAAACCAGATGAAAATAAGACATCGCTTGGAAAGATCACTGTAATATTATGACGCCCAATTACTAAGTTTTCATATCTTGTCCATCTATAGTCAATCCAATCATTGGTTCCTTTTTCAGTCAAGTCTACCTCTAACTCAAGTCCTATACCTTCTAATGTAACTTCAACTTCGAAAACAACCGTCCAAAGGTCATAAAAGCCATCGGAATCGATATCTGTTGCGAAATCATCAGTGATTCCTACAACCCAAGCATCACGTAAGTCAAAGTCGCTATGATAGTACTTACGACTGAAATAATGATCCTCCTGGTCGTATCCTATTTGGACGTCTTTTGTGCCATCGAATTGATAAAGATAAGTATAAGCATTATAGATGTTCGTACCAGGAGTGTGCCAGTAGAACCACTCTTTACTTATTTGGATAGTTACATTCACAAGACCAGGAGAAAAATTTCTTCGTTCAGTATAGTAATACCAGCCATCTCCGCCATCGTCAGCATAAATATTACCCTCAATGGTGTATACACCTGAATGAGTGATATTCAATTCTATTGATAATTCAACATAATCAAACGTACCATCAGAATCATCATCAACACCTTGGTCATAATAATTCCCTGTGAGAATCGCATTAGGGAGATCGAAGTCGGAGGCATAATATATATTTGTGAAATAATGATTCAAACCGTCATAATCTGCTGTGATTGATCCAAAACTACTAATCCGTTCTTCGAGATAAATGTAGCTATTATATACTGATAATCCGTCTGCTTGGTACCAGAACCACTCTTTATCAATATTTACAGTTAAATTCTGAACGCCTGTTGATAGATTCATCCAAGGAGAAGAATAACTCCAACTAGATTCGCCACCACTTGTTTCAATGTAGCCAGAAAAATAGAATTCACTATCATCAGTAATATTAACCTCAATTTGCAATGCAACATGGTTATATTTTCCATCCGCGTCGGTATCAATTCCTTGATCGTAGAAATTACCTGTGAAATAGGCACTAAAGCTATCAAATAGTTGATAACTATAGAATGCGGTTTGATTTTCAAAATGGTCCAAATGCTTGTAATCAGAATCGTCGTAAAGATCTAATGTGAAACTATAAGATTGATCAGTAAAAGTTTCATATAGGTTACATGTTATGAAGTACATGTCAATCCAATGTAAACCTTTTCCTAGACCAGATGTATAATTACTCCAATATATTTCACCTGAACCATAATCAAGCCAACCTTCTAGAGCTAAATCAGATGGTCCGTCGATTGTGACATCGACCTCTGCAGAGATAGTGAGAATATTAATCTTTCCATCTGCGTCAGTATCTAGAAGTCTTTCTTGTATATTTCCTGTAAAGAAAGCCAGTGGTGCCTCAAAATTATTTGAGTCATATGGGTTAGTATGATAAGCATCATATAAAGAATCCCATTGCCTGATATGATTATCATATTCATCCACTTCAGTAATATAAATGGATTCTACAAATAAACTTGTATTTGTTAAATGCTGGGCCCAAATCCATGAGGCTGGAAAACTAAGTGTAAAAGATACTGTACCACTGCTAATAACATTGGAGGTTCCACTATTGCCTTGTTTTGATGAATAACCAGTTATTGGATTTCTCAAGTAGCCATAGACATAATAATATCCTGGTTGATTGATTGTTACATCAACAGATATCCATAATAGATCATATAAACCATCAGTGTCTAAATCTTGCCCCCAATCACTAAATGGCTCAACTGGATAAAATTGCGCATTTGGAGGATCAAATTGAGTATAATTATAACGAGATAATTCAAAGCTATACTGATAATCTTGCTCTGTATTTGTAGGTACATCATAGATCCAAATATTATTCAACCAGATTGTTGCATTAATTATACCACTGCGATGGATTTCATATGCCTCGAAATTTAGAGTAATCCAATGAGTACCAGCTGTTAAGTAAAATTCACCAGAAGTTGAACCAGAATATTGAAGATTAGCACCAATTCTAAACTCATCATCTTTAATTATTGTGACCTCAGCTTCGACAACTAGAAGGTTAAATAACGTATCACCATCAGTATCTTCACCGTAATTGAGGAAATTTCCTGTTACCCACGCAACAGGGCCATCAAAATCTGTAGAATCATATGATTGACTAGAAATCCAAGCAAAATCAAAATAAAATTGATAATAGCGATCGGTAGAAGCAGAATAGACTTCTCCTCGGATATTATTTAATAAAAAGTGATCATTTATCATTCCTTTGCGATAAATATCATAATCATTTTTGGAGAATTCAAAAGTAACATTAGTAAAACCAAGGGTACCTATTTGAACCTGGTCGTTAGAAGCATAATTAGATTGAATATAGTCGTTTGAAGAATTGACACGTAATTCAGCCCACATTCCGCTACTTGTAATATCAATATCAGTTCGTGTTTTATTTATTTCAACAATAACTCTGTAGGAATCATAATCAAGATCACCATCACTATCATATGGATCTTCCCATACTCGGCCTGTTAAACCGAAAGGAAAACTGTCAAAGTCACCAGAATTGTATTTAGCTGTTGTAAAGTATGCTGGATCATAGGAAAAGAGTTCCCAAGATGGAGATGTGTCATGTCTGAAATATAAGTAATCCATTGTCATATTGGTGTTGTAAATACCCATATCATTGAATTCCCAAGTAGGATATCTTAAGGTAACCTCAGGAGATCCGACATTGAGATTAATATACGTATATGAATGCAGATCATAACCCGATGAATAGTTGTTAAATCGGAAATAACCTGAAATGTAGTATCGATCAGTTATAGTCACTGTTAATTGAAGATTAACATCAATCCATTCATATAATCCGTTCCCATCATTATCAATAAAGGATGTAGATACTGAATCAACGTTGACAGGAACAGCAGCAAAGTCTGTAGCCTTGAAACTTTGAGTCCAACCAATGAATTCACTACCGCCATTTCCAAAAATATAGTGATAATCACCGTAATAGAATACAAGATAGATTGCGTAAGGACCATCAAAATCTGCCTCTCGGATCCTGTAACCACAGAAATCAAAAATGGCTGTTACAGTGTTTCCATTAGCTACAGTATCGCCCCATGATATGGAATATCCGATTGGTTGGCGATTAGCGGAATTATTTGTATATACTTCAGCATCAGCCCAATAATATGCTGTTTCGTTTGCAGTAAATTGCATGCTAAACCGAAGTGTATCATTTGTTCCTCTTAAATTAAGAGTATGATTAGAGAATTTTATTGTACTTTCTATTTGTTGTATAGCAAGAGTAGGTGTGACGGAGGGGAATAATTCCTTTGGATCATTCTGTAGTGTAAGTAAGGTACTATCCTCTTCACGAAGAGGTTGCACTAATTGTTCAGATTTGGAACCTGATAAAAAAGCCTGATTTTTATCAAGCAAAATCCCAACAAAAAGTGTAGATCCGCCTATTACTAATAAGCTTAGCGTTATTAAAAATATTGGCCAATTTTTCAATTTTAATCCCGAATCCAAAATAAAATAGTTAATATTTACCTATTCAACTCTTCGAATTATAGAGTTGGGTGTAATTACGTGGAATGTGATTTAAGCGTTTTAAAAAGTAACTGTAACAATGTCCAGCAAAAAATAAAAAAGTATCTTTTTGTCATTTTTAATCAAAAATATTATTATTTCGATTTTGTTCTTATCAGGTAACGATGATATTTATAATAAGAGTGTAAGATCATTGAAATCTGTTCTCAGTTTATCAATTATTCTTTTGGGTAAAATTACTTTATTATTTTTGATATTAAAAAGAAATGACTTTGTTTTTC
>JBHLKP010000110.1:0-12394 GCA_048886525.1 Candidatus Hodarchaeota archaeon
ACAACTTTTAACATGGCGTTCATACTCACTAGTTTAGCTTTTTAGAAATTCTAATGATATTTACATGCTTCAAACTATGTTACGTTGTCCCACCTCTATAGAGCAATTTTGGAAAACTATTACTCGTTGATTTTGAATTGATCTTATTTGTCCAGTGCGTTACATTTCGAATAACGAGTTAATCAATCAATGTTTAACCCACGAAAAGCTTTTTTAAGTCCAAGAAGACTATTATAAATTTGATTGTTGATGAAAATAGCAAAGAGATCACTAGGATATTTTACTCTGTGGTATTTTTTAATGGGAATATCTGTAATGATCATTCATTTATTTTTTATTGAGCTTGGAGTTTCTCTTCAGCTAGGAGTTTCTCCTCTCGATATTACAATTAACGGAATATTAATATTTCTAATTTGGCCTGTGTATTTATCCATGATTATTCTTGTATTTGGAATACTCATGCCTATATACATACTAGAAACATATCCAACTCGGTTTCTTGTTTATTTCTCAACCAAATTTTTCCTCGTTCCAATATCACTTCTAATAGTCTTTGGTGTGAATTCAATAGCAATGTATGCAAAATATCAAACTCTATATTAATAAAATTATTCACATAAAATGAATTATGGGAATATACGGAGGTTCGTAAGTAATATCAACGTATCTTCAGAACTATTCTTTAATTATTATTGTAAAAACTAGATAATTTACCCATTTCTTTATTAAGCAAACAAGTTATAATAGACTATTTCATTATTTAACTAATCTAAAATAGAGAAGAGTTGAAACTAGAACTTATTGCATACTATTCTTCCTACTTAGTACTATAATTGAATACAATCCAAGTACTATTATGAAAAAGCAAGGAAAATCAATGGCTCCTGTTGTTTTGGTTTCTTTAATGCCAAGTTCAATTTTATCTATAGTAAAAACAAATGGAAAGAAGCCATATCGACTTTGTGAATCTAAGCTTAATTTTATAGTATTCCCACAGATCCAAGGAGACCAAATGTCAGTATTATTTTCAATAGCAAGATACCTCTTTATCAAATGATTTGACTCATCGAGTAAAAGGAAAGAATCATAAGAGTTTACAGAAATGAGTGAAAAGAGAATCCGTATTAATTGAGTATCGCCACTGATCGAATTGAATACCCATTCATAAGTTTCTCCTGGTATCCATTCTTCATTTTCAATATTATATTCTCCTCCATAGGTTGTATTTTCAAAATGGTCACTAGAACCAGTAATTGGGAGTATCTGATAATATCTTACTGGTATTGATGGTTCAAGCATTAAAAGTTGACTAAAATAAAAGGATGAATCGTCGTTGAACTGGACTTTAACTAAGCTTATAAGCTTACTAGAGTATGAAAAATTAACTAAATAAGAAAATTGATATGCTGATGTGTTTACTGCATCCATTGAGTTCCATGTGTAACCATCGTAATAGGAGACGGTCTTGATATCTTGGAATTCTGTTGAATAAGCCGTGATTGATGCTTCTTCACCATATTTGTAATTCTGGATAAGGATTTCAAGGTTGAAAATTGGAGTGTTGGAATGGATCAATATGTCTGTAATATTTTTTGGTAATGAGTCCGAAAGAATTTCACAAGAAGTTTCAGTTATTATAACTGTATCTTCTACCCTTACAGCCCATCCATCGTAATGGTAGTAGCCTGGTTCAACTGCTAAAACTTGACCAACTTCTAATGTACTGTTCTCAACATCGTCTCCTCCTAAATAGGGAAAAGCATGTACCCACTCATCTACTCCATGTCCCCAGTAAGGAAGACCCCAAGCATTGTCGAATGATAATTGCTCTATTGTGGTATTATAGATCTCATTAAGCTCCTTAATTGTTACTCCAGGTGCCATTGCCTCGATAATAGCTAATTCAGTCTCTACCACAATATCATAAGCATCTTTCATTTCTTGAGTTGCAGTATCAAAAAAATATGTTCTTGTGACATCAGAGCTATGATTATTACATTGGCTTCCGAGATCAATTAGAACAACCGGATCTGTTATTGGGTTTATAATATGTATATCGTCATCATAAGGATTACCATGAGGTTCAATTAGCTCATCCCCAGATATGACCAATGTTGGAAAACTGAGGACATTATCAGATCCCTCAGCAGTCATTATAGCATTGATATGGGTAACTACATCCTGTTGAGTTATTTCTTCTGTATAAGCCTTATGTAAGTAATTGTATGCTTGTAAATGAGCAAGTTCACTTAGATTTGTTGCAAAATCTACATCGGAAAATGTTGGAGGAAAATCGTCTTTAAAAATATTCATTTTATTTGAAATTTTCGAGTAGTCATTGTCTATCAATTTAGACTTCGATTGATCTTCTGAATTATTAGAAATGATTTCATACGAAAAAAAAGTAAGAAAAACCACTGGAAATAGAATGATTAAGAATTTACTTGATATCCTCATATTTATTACGATTAATCCAAATATTCTTAAAATTTGTTTTGTGGGCAGGTTTTTGAATATTCTCTTTCATGAAATTTCTTGAAAGGGTAAAACAAAATTAAATTATTACCTTCACATCTATTTCTTATATAATAGTTGAGCAATTCCAACATTAAACGACAGAGGAAGGAAAATTAAGGTCTGGAAATGGGAACAATTCTCACCACAAACGAATTTTGTGAAACTGTGAGACTTTATCAACTATCAAAAAGGTAATAAAATTATCATTATAAGCAACCATGAGTTGCTTTTTTTCAAATGCAGTAAGAAATAAGGAAGACTGGTATGACCATGATAATTATCATAGAGGCCAAATTTATTGTTTAATTAATTTATATTCAAAACCATCCTTTATTTCACAGATTTCTTAGAATGACTCTATTTCAATTGCAGTAAGAAATAAAGATTAAGAATTTTACTTAATTTCCAAAGTAGTATTCTTCTGGAATCATTAGAAATATTAACCTAAAGAATCAATTATATTAAACATGAGATTTGTCCAGTATTGTCCGAATTGTGGAGCTTCTGACATCCGTGGAGCGTTTAGATATAGTCCAAGAATGTATTCACTTTCTGTACCGATAGCATTTGCTAAAACTGCAACTCTTGAAGCTTATATATGTTCTGAATGCGGATACACGCAATTTTTTGCCGATGAAAAAGGTTTAATAAATGTTAGGGAATATGGTCCTTCACCACATGAAAAGGAGAAGACTCCACCATCAAGGTGGGTTGCCTGCGCTATTTGTGGTGCTAATTTCAAAGGAAATTTCTGTCCTAAATGTGGAGAACCCTTTGATCGCTCTTCATGATGATTAATTAATGATTTAATCCCACTATTCTCATGTGATAAGAACCTACTGCTTATAAGACAGAAAAACAAAAAAATTTAATTCAGTATAAAAAATTGAGAAAATAAAATAAATTCTGATCATTAAATTCCCCAATTATCGGGATATGCGTCGTTGTTATTATCAGGTTTCTCCTTCTTAACGTGTTTATCTTCATCTTCTGCTGCGATTGAATCTGGGAGGGAGTTGAATTGAGATGTTTTTCTCAATTATCCTTGGTATAACCAAGGATAATTCTACAATTTTTGTTTTATGAGTCATTTTTCCCTGAATGCAGAAGATAGTAGTAAGTTAAGATATGCTATGCTTAGGTATTTATTTAATCAATCATTTTTAAGACAATAGGTTAATGATTTCTGTAATTTCACAGTCCTTAGCTTTAGTTTTTAGTTGAATAACAAGATAGTAGATTATTATGAAAAGCAAAAGGCCAAAAAGGGAAGCAATAAAATAATATGCTTCCGAAACATAAAAATCAATCAACCACATGCTCATGAATTGAAGACCATCGATTAGTAAAATGAGAACAGCAAGTAAGGAACGTTTTTCAACTAATTCAATAAATTCGAGTGTTTCAGAAGATTTACAAAATAGTTTACTGGATTTAATTCGGAGATATAACTGAATAATAAAATAAAGTCCTAAAGCAATGGTAATGGCTTGAAATGTGAACACTATTAGAATAAGTTCTTGAAAACCAAGTATAGCCAAAATGATATTTGTTATCAACGCAGTGCTAATTATTACTATGAAATATTTCTCTAAAAGATTTCTACGGTTAGAAAAGAGCGTTAAATAAAAAAATGCCAATTCAAGATAAAACAAATTATAAAAACTGCCTAAGACTGCTAATTGATTATGGGTAACAACAAAAGGAACTTCTGAAAGAAAAAGTATATTATAAATAAGAAGTATTAATCCTGAATAGGTAGTAAATAAAGTTAAATGCATTAATGCCTCCTCTCGTATCTTCAACCAAGTTTTTAAGAGATCAAAGGCTATTAAAAACACAAAAATAGATCCAATCATTAAAATGCAGAAACTAATAATTGATAATAAGCTCATTTTATACCTACATCCTCATAGATACGTTTTGCATATTCTTTAACCCAATCTTCCAATGAATCCTCAAGAACCATCGTACATAAGCTGCTTGGCCGCAATCTAAGAAGTTCTCCATAATGTTCGATCTTTTCTCTTAATTCGGTCCGAAGACGTATTGTAATACAAGTTGTTCTCGTAATTCTGTTTTCCTCCAATTACATTTTCAAGATTTTTCTAGTATTAAAAGAAATGTGTACATTGCACTCTTTGTACACCGATATTTATAAGCTTAATTCTCCATTGATGAAACAAACATTAGATTTGAGATAATGTTAAGAATTTATTAATTTGTGGGATCAAAAATGGCGTCAAAAGAACAACCTGCTTTAGTCCTTATGGATGTACATCGTGATTTTGTTTTGGGTGAAACTATAGTTCATGCCCTTTGTGGAGTCACATTGGAGGTATTTGAAGGTGAATTTGTTGTTATTCTTGGGCCAAGTGGATCAGGAAAAACAACATTGCTAAATCAAATTGGAGGTATTGATTCCCCTACAAAAGGGTTCATAAAAATTAAGGGAGAAGAAATTACTCAATGGGGGCCAGCAAAATTATCTGAATATCGTCGGCATAAAGTTGGATGGATCTTTCAGTTCTTCAACCTTATTCCTTCATTACGAGTATGGGAAAATGTTGGTCTTGCACTGGAATTTAAAGGTGATCACAAAAATGTGAAAGAGCGTTCTTGTAAAATATTGGAGGCAGTAGGGCTTGGTGATAAAGTAAATCGCTTCCCAAGTCAACTCTCTGGAGGAGAACAACAGCGCGTCGCCATCGCGAGAGCACTCGTGAAAAATCCTGATATAATTGTGGCTGATGAACCTACTGGAAATTTAGACTTTATTACAGGCAAAAAAATCGCCGACCTGTTGAAACAACTTAATAAAGAATCTCATGGAACATATATCATCGTTTCTCATGATGTAAATATGACAAAAATAGCTGAACGTGTATTTCACCTCAGAGATGGGAAGATTGTTTCCAGCAATGAACAAATTGCTAATATTAAAAACTAAACTAGGGGGAAAATGATTGAAAATCCTGACGAAAAAGATTTTTCGTGAGATACGCTTTAATAAATTCAGATCTATGGTTATAATTCTTACTGTAATGCTTACTATTACTTTAGGAATCGGTTTATTTACTTTAAAGCAATCACTTGATGAATCTTTAGCGGCTCACCACAAAACTTTGAATAATGCTGATCTTCGAATTCGTTTAAACAACTATAATCTTACAGAGAATAATGTATTAGCATGGTTGGAAAATCCTAAGATACATGAAGCAGGCATTTCAGATTTAGAAGGACGGATATTTCATTATTCTTCTATAATATATAAAAATAAAACCTACAAAGCTTACTTAATTGGGATTGGGGAACATAATACAATAAATCAATTAAAACTCGTGAAAGGAACTGATCAGTTATCAGATTCACAGCCATTGATTAATCAGCTTTCAACAAATCAGGTGCTTCTAGAAAGACATTTTGGGAAGATGTTATTTGGTGGAGGAGCAGAGCTTAATGATGAACTTACAATTCAGATAAATAATACATCAGCAATCTCTATGGAAATATCAGGATTTGTGGTCGATTCTGACTATCTATATCCTGTAGATGAACAAACAGGATTAGCTGCTGTAGGTAATTTACCAATAATCTACATGCCACTTAAAATCCTTAAAACTCATCTTCAAGTGAATGGAATCAATGAAATTTTAGTAAAAACTATCACACGTTCTCATAGCGCTAGTCAAATTGCTGATCAAGCCCTTAATACTATTATTGGTGGTAATCAAATTGAAACTGTTTTATATTGGGATAAAACTCCCGATATGGAATTCTATGAATTTGATCAACCAATGGAAAAATTAGGTTTAGTTTTTGGGATCTTTGGATTGTTAGCAGGGGCAACAGCGATATACAATTCCTTATCGAAACTTGTTTTAGCTCAAAGGACTTATATTGGAGTTTATGGAGCACTTGGAGCGAAAAAACATTCAGTTTTAACTCATTACATTGGAGTCGGAATTACCTTAGGGATAATTGGAACAGTATTAGGATGGATAGGGGCTATTATCATTAATTTTGCAATAGTGAATTTCTATTCATACTATTATGGCCTTCTCACAACGAGAATTGGATTTAATCCAGTGATTTGGATAGGCGGTTCATCATTTGGATTGATAATTATGTTTATTTCTTCATTAATTGCAACTTTACCTGTTCTTCACCTTACACCTCGTGAAGCCATGGTCGCTCCTTATACCAAAACCCAACTCGGAAAAGAACCATTACTAGAAAGAATAGCTTCTAAAGTAGGTTTATTCAGAAGTTTAACCTCCAAACTTCCTCTTAGAACAGTATTTATGAATAAAAAACGCTCTTTAACTACGACAATTGCTATAGCAACATCAATGATCATTTTTGTTACATCAATCAGTCTAGTTTCCGATATTCTATATAGTATTGATCAGAATTACTCAAATTATGAGAAATATGATGTAAAGGTTTTGTTACGAGAACCCACTTCCGAAAAAGAGATTAAGGATTGGTGTGATCAAATTGAGGGAATAAATATAGTTGAGGGGTATATTTCAACACAAGTATTCTTATCAGACTCTAATAATGACCCCCAAAGAGTCTCACTTGAAGCATTTCATATTAATTCCTCGTTACGAGAATATCATATTATTAAAGGAAATATCAAAGAGAAAAATGAGCTCACCAAGGATAAACTCTTAGTTGGTAGCACTCTTGCAGAGGATTTGAATTTGAAAGTTGGAGATCAGTTAAATCTGACTATTAATCATGATAATACTTTTTTTCTGGAAGTAGCTGGGATTACTGGTGAATTGTACGACAATACCTTATTGTGGACCGTTGAAGCATTACGAGAGTATATTGGGATTTCAGAAAATGTCAATGCATTAGCTTTTAGCTATACAAATGGCCTAGTGGAAAACGAAAAGGCTCAAATAGGCCTACAAATAAAAGAAAAATGGGATCCATACGTCTATGCAGAAAGTGGAGAATCTCTAGAGACAATGAAATCGATGATAGAATCCTCGACCAGTATTCTTTTCCTTATTGGTTTTTTGGGTCTTGGGGCTCTAGTATTATTCACCTTTTCCAGCATGTCATTAGCAATGATGGATCGGGAAATGGAATTCTTAGCTCTTCGAGCTATGGGGTCAAAAAAAGGAAATATTCTAAAAATTCTCTTTTTAGAGAATTTTTTCTATGGCTCTTATGGAATAATTCTTGGTGTTCCTTTAACAATCTCCTTACTACGTCCTGCTTTCGATTTTATACAGAATGACATTTATATTACGATTTTTGTCCCTATTGAACTTTGGATAATTGTAGTGGGGTTGATTATGTTTTCAGTATTATTATCTACAAGTATTCTTACGTGGAGAACATGGCATAGTTCTTTGCCAAATATGCTTCGAAATAGGATGATTTCATGAAAATCGTGAGCTATCCAGCCTACAGCTCGTTTATTCTATTCAGTATAACGGATCTTAGCCATTTTCTTAAAAATTGATATACTCCATCTTATTGTCAGATTGAAGATCCGCTTGAGTTACGATGCTTTGATCCAATTTATAAGTTGTTTCTACCTTTCCGTACATATCTAGTAGTATCTCCCCTCCTGACTTCGCGGCTGCTATCGCAACTGATAAAAACTGATCAGCTTTTGCAGTCATTGTATTCCATATACTAGAAGAGGGATGGATTAATGAATGATACACTGCTGACAGGAACATGGAGAAGTAATAATCTCGTTACCTAACTTCAGTAACTCAAGAAATTACAGTATTTCTACTTCAAATCCTCGTACGGGACAGGTTTCAGATAAATATCCTAGTATTTATCTTTTATAGCCTATCCAACGACCTATGTCAAAAAAAGTGAGAAATGATGTGAATAAATAAGCATTCGCTATATGTGTTTCTTTTTAAATGATGGTAAAGTAAGAGAGCTGCTAAAATATCACGGCGGTTTCGGTTGATTTCTTATTAATTGAGACTTGATTCAGGAGGTTGGTGTCTCCTCTGTAATGGTTTTCTTCTTCCGAAAGGATTTTCTTTTTATAAAATTAAATAAAATTAAATAAAATTATAGCAAAATAAGTTCAGTTGGTTGATTTCCTTCCTTCTTCTGAAGATTCCCGTTCGTATTGACGATTTTCGTAGGAGTCGTATGATTAATGTCAAAAGGTGCTTGATTCGATATCCGAGTTGGAGGAAGTGCTTCTCTCGCTTCCTCCTTCTCCCCAAGCTATTTACCGTGTCCTCTTAGGAGGTAATCCTATGACTCTTGCGGTGATTAGAAAAAGTACACTTTATAGTTCTCGGACTGTCCAAGAAGCAGTCCGTTTTCTCGAGCGTCAGAAGTTGATTGTTAAATTCCCCAATTATCGGGATATGAGTCGCTGTTATTTTCAGGCGTCTCCTTTGTAATGATTTTTCTCTTCTCTTTCTGCTGCGATTAAATTGGCTCTGGGAGGGAGTTGATTTGGAATGTCTTTTCCCTTTTTTTCTATGAAATACTGGATATGAAATGTCGTATAACCAACGCTCGATGACATTATTTGACTTCATTTTGACTTCATTTTTTTACATAACAAACGATCTATGACTTTTGTTGGTTAATGCATAATTATTTAATTAATAACATACTATTTTGAGCTTAGTGATACCGATATGACAATTAAAGTAAAAATCCGAGAATATGAAGAAACAGATTGGCCAGCTATCGAAAATCTAATTTATAATGCAGAAAATTTCGGGTCTCCTTTTATGGAAGATGAAAAAAAGAAAATAATGTTCTTCAAATCTTTCCCAGAATTTTTTAAAGTTTTTATAGCTGAAAAACCAAGGACCAATGAAATTGTTGGATATATAACAATTGAATTTAGATGGAAATCGGTAGTTATATTATCTATCATTACACATCATGATTATCTGAGA
Organism: Candidatus Hodarchaeota archaeon; assembly: GCA_048886525.1. Lineage (GTDB taxonomy): Archaea > Asgardarchaeota > Heimdallarchaeia > Hodarchaeales > Hodarchaeaceae > Hodarchaeum. Next base: position 9,432 of record JBHLKP010000110.1, read on the forward strand.
AAAGGAATAGGAAAACAACTAATACAAAAGATTAAGGACATTGGAAATGAGCATCCTATGATTAATGTTATTAGAGTCAATACAGGAGATTTTATGGATTATGCTCAACAGTTCTACTTATCTTGTGAGTTTCAAATCTGTGGATACGTATCACATGACTTGAGTTGGTTTAATCATCAAGTACATTTTGTTTATCCCCTCAAAGGAATTGAGAAAGGAGATTAAAGTGTCAGCTGAATGCTTACAGGATAAGACTTCCCTATATAGCAGATCGATCGTCACCAACAACGCTTGATATTCTAAGTACTTTCGTTATAGGTCATTTTTGATTTTCTAGGTTTATTTTCTAATTTTTGAAGTCATTTTGAAGTCATTTTTGAGTATAACCAACGTTATTGGCAGCTTTTTACGTAAATTTTTCAGTATCATCCAGTTTGTCAGTTAACCAAAGTCACATGCTAATTTACATATGTTTTTATGTAAATACATTGGCTTATCCAACGTTGCTACTTTCCCAATCCTTACCAAGATTCAAACCCATTATGAAACACAATGAAAAGTATATCAAATCTCATAGAGAGGTGTGAACACTATAAAACTGGAGGACAAAACTGGAGGGGTTTTCACTGGGGATTATGAAGGAAATTACACAGGCTAAGTTCTCCCAGATTTTAATAAAATTAATTTATAACTATAGCTTTCCTTATAATTCTCAAGTTATATGAATTTATCAAATTACCAGGACTTCAGTAAATAGGATTGAGAGAAATGAGGGTGTCTTAGAGAGTGGGAATCCCAGAAATAAAAGATCTTTGGGCTAAAGGAAAGTTTTCTGAAGCTTTGAACAAGATCGACAAGCTTAATGCTGAAGATAAACTAGAAGGGGAGATTTTAAAGGCTTTTCTTTGGCTAGGAAGCGGTCAAGGAACTCGGGAACAAGGGATTGAGTTTCTAGAGCGTGTTCAAAAGGAATGTCGAGAAAAAGGAACAAAGATCCTCGAGGTAGGAGCGATAGCTGCAAAGTTAGGTTATTTCTGGTGGGGGAGCTGGGATACTGAAAGAGGACACAAAGATCTTGATCGGGCAGAAGAACTTCTGGGATTGATGACCAAGGAAGAACGTCTGGATGCTAGGCTTTGGGAAGCTTGGCTTTTCTTGGTTAAAGCATTACTTTTCGCGGGGAGAGGGGAATTCGCCTTGGCTCTGGAGAGTGAATTAGAAGGCATACGAATTCTTGAGGAAAGTGATGAGAGGGGGTTTCTCACAGGATTCTTGCACAATGCCGCATATCATTATACAATCCTTGGGAAATTCAAAGAGGCAATGAAACTTCTGATCAGGGGCTTAAACATCTCAGAGGAGCTGGAATACAAATGGGGTTTACACTATCTCCTCAATACCACAGGTGCCATTCATGATTTGAAAGGAGACCTTGATCTTGCACTTGATTTTTACCAACGAAGTCTAGAAATCGCTGAAAACTTAGACCTCAAACGTGAAATATCTTGGTGGGCTGTTACGATTGGTTCTATACATCTTCGAAAGGGGAGTCAGGAATTAGCTAACGATTATTTTAACAGGAGCTTGAAGGCAGCTGAGGAGCTTGGTGAACAGTCAAACATCGCTGAAATATTTCGCTGGATTGGAATTGAATATCGTGAAGTTGGTGAACTGGAAACCGCACTAGAATACTTCAACAAGAGCCATGGCATCTTTCAGGAATTCGATAACAAACGAGGAGTCGTCTCAACAATGATTGGCATGGGACTATGTGCCAATCTCAAAGGAGAACCAGCAGTTGCTATCAGGCATCATAAAAAGGCACTAGCTTTAGCTGAAGAAATTGGTGAAAATTTTAACATTGGATATGCAAGGTTCACGCTTGGTAAAAACTTCCAAATGACTGGAGATCGTAAAAATGCCCTCAAGCAATTTGTTATAGCACTTCAGTTGTTTAGAGAAAGTAAAAATAACTATCAAACTGCGATGGTCCTTTTTCAGCTGATTATCCTGACCCTTGAAATGAAGCAAATCCAGGTAGCAAATGATTACCTAGAAGAATTGAACAAGTTGAGCGGGAGGATGGGACACAATGTGATGAAATTTAGGGCTAAACTAGGAGAAGTTATGATTCAAAAACATAGCAAGGACATGCTCGAGATCGCCCTGTCTCAGAGAACAGTTCAGGAACTGGTTACAGAAGAGTATCTTCCTCAGGATCTAAAACAACTCGCTTTACTCAATGCATGTGAATTACTATTAATAGAGCTCAAGTTTATTGAGAAACCAGAATCTCTCCAAAACTTACGTGAATATATTAGCATGCTGAATGAAATCGCAATACAACAGAACTCAAAATTCTTGTTGGCGCATACCCTAATCCTTCAATCCAAGTTGTCTCTCCTCGATCTGGACATTGAACAAGCTTTCAATCTCCTTGATCAAGCTGCGAATATTACTCGGGAGAAAGGGCTCAAATCCCTTTCTAACCAAGTTGTAAACGAACAGAATTCTCTCAAAGCAGAAATTGATAAGTGGATATCAATTACGGAAAACAAATCTCCGCTTGTAGATCGTATTGAACAAGCTCGCATAAAAACTTACCTCGAGGAAGCGATCAGTCTTGTTGCAAGTGTAGGGGTAAGAGCTACAACCCCAAGTTCATCTACTAAAGGACAAGGAGAACAAATTCCGCCAAAGTAATAAACAGCTCTAAATGAGGCAGCACATTATTTATTAAATCATAAAAGCCCCTGTTTTAATTCTTTCACGCGATTTCTTATCATAATATGTTTTTTATGCTGTATAAGTAATTTTTCAATTGTTTTTGTAGTATTTCTGCACTTTCAGACTTAATTAACGATAAATACCGATTTCTGTATATTAATTGTATACTATTTAGTATATTATATCGTGAGATTTTCATTCTGAATGATTATCAAGCTCGCTTCTAGGCTATTATT
>JBHLKP010000111.1:0-12329 GCA_048886525.1 Candidatus Hodarchaeota archaeon
TCATTAACCGATTCATTACGAATAAGTGTTCAAAATCAACCTTATCGAATTTATCTCGTGAATCAAATTGGAATGCAATTTTCATTTAGAATTTTATCTGCTATCATGCCTTTCTTTGTTGTTAGTGTACTATTTCTTGACCTTGGAGAGACTATAGTAATGACAGCCCCATATATTGTCTTCGCTATCATTTCTTTCCCTTTTTGGGGTTGGGTTACAAAAAAAATTGGCAAAAAAAGAGCTTTTATTTATTCAATGGCTTTATTTTCTTTTCCACTTCTCTTGAGTTACCTTTTCTTGGTTTTTCCTGGTAATCTTATTCTATCTACAATAATGATTTCTTTTATTGGTATTGGTACTGGAGGTCTCTGGATATTTCCCCCTACTATCGTGGGAGACATTGTTGATGACGAAGAGCGTAGATTAGGGTTAAGAAGAGAATCAATGTATTATGCTTTTCAAGAATTCACCGAAAAATTAGCAATTTCGTTAGCGATTTTTCTTGAAGGATTACTATTAGGTTTTTTTGTAATTGACGTGATTCAACACCCCGATTATGTTGGTACAGGAATCTATATTCCTTATTACATTTATGACCCATTAGGTCCTATTTTACTAATGGGAGGATTAGCATTAATTCCAATGTTGGTTGCGTTAGTAGCATTCCTCAGATTTCCTGATGAAATTATTATTGAGGACATTAATTAAGAACTCCTATTCCTAAACTTTAACATTCATCATTTTAAAGTAACAAATACTTCGATTTATATTATTATCCCAGAAATAATGGGTCCATTATAGATCTTGCGGCAGAATACGGGTCATTTTCTTTTTTGATTACTTCTAACAATAATTTTTCCCATTTTTGTTTGTCAATGACGCTTGTAAGCATATTTTCGAAAATCTCAGTTTTTAAAATTTCTAGAATCTCATGCTTTCTACGATTCATTTCTTGTTCTAATGCGAATGTTTTATTTGCAGGATCGTGTAAAAATTCTTTATGTCTAAGAATAGTTTCTACTAACTCATCTATTCCTGTTCCATCATAATTTGACGTAGGAATAATTGGAATTTTCCATCTTTCTTCTTCTTTTGATTTAGGATCTAGACTAAGAAGTAACTCTAATTCTTTTACTATTTCTTCAGAACCAGGTCTATCAGATTTATTAACGACATAAATATCTGCAATTTCTAAAATTCCAGCTTTAATTGCTTGGACTGCATCACCTGTTCCTGGAATACCAATTACAATAGTAGAATGAGCTGTTCTTACGATATCCACTTCACTTTGGCCAGCACCAACAGTCTCAACAAAAATTAAAGCATAACCTCCAGCATCTAATACGCGGATAGCATCTAATGTAGATCGAGACAATCCCCCAAAACTTCCTCTGGATCCTAAACTCCTAATAAAAACTCCAGGATCAGTGTGTAAATCATCCATACGGATTCTATCACCTAATAAGGCTCCACCACTGAAAGGTGATGTTGGATCGACAGCTATAACTCCTACTTTTCTATTATTATCCCGGATTCGAAATTTTAGTACAAGATTATTAACTAAAGTTGATTTCCCAGAACCAGGAGGGCCAGTAATTCCAATTACGAATGCATTTCCAGTGTTAGGAAAAATTTTTCTTATGAAATCCTCACACTTATCTGGATAGTTCTCCACTAATGATATAGCTTGCGCAATTGCCCGCTTATTTCCTTTTAAAACTTTTTGAACCAGATCATCCAATATAAGGTGCTCCACGAGTCATTTTCTCTATTAGAAGTAATCAACTGTGTGTTCACGAGAAAAGAAAGTGGAATAAATAATCTTAATAACTTAGTCTAAAATATCCTATCAATTATGGCGATTAATATTAGTAGTACACCAGTGAAAACTATTCCTAGAAAGATCGCAAAACCAGCTTCAGTAATATTCTCATTATTAAGCGCATTTAAACCAACCAATGCGGCAAAAGCCCAAATAATGAGAAGACCTCCAATGAGAAAATATTCTCGCCATGATAACGCAGATAAAAATCCTCTATTATCCTTGTTCAAACCAATCATCACCAAATAGATTTATATATTAGTAAATTAAGTATTTTCGAGAGATTATGATCATATATTTATAAACGATACGAATCTAAAGTCTTATATCCAACTCTATAATATTATACTGTTTTTATCGCAAGAAATGACTTTTTTGATTAATTCTTATCTATTTACGAAATGTCATTGTGATATCTATTCTGTTATCCTTTTTCTAAATATCTAAGAGAGGAATAAATTTCTGGTATTGAACGTCCATCGAAGTATAAAGTAATTGGAGTTATACTAATAACTTTTTTCTTTAATACTGCATATGCATCAGTGTTTTCGGATAATTCGAGCATAGTACCCCATATCCAATAATAAGGAACCCCACGAGGGTCCTGTTTCTCGATTGTATAATCACGATATTTAGACATTGCCATCTGACATATTTCAATTGGAGTTTCTTCAGAAACAGTATCGGGAAAATTAATGTTTAAAAACGCCACTCCCTCTGGTAAACCATGTTTTAATACTTTGAGAGCAATCTCACAGGCAGTTTTGGCAGCTATTTGAAGGCCAGGTGGTTCTGCAGTTTCATCAAAGAAATGAGATTCATCAGCATCAATTGAAAATGCAATTGCTGGTAATCCAAGTAAAGCCGCTTCAAATGAGACGGCACAGGTACCTGATGTTAGAATAGAATGAACGGAAGTATTCTCGCCAATATTTATTCCTGAAAGTACAAGGTCAAATGGTGGATTGTTGCCATTCGTCCTTTGATATACTCCATGAATAACAGCATCAGCAGGTGTTCCTGTTGTTCTCCAACCGATTTTTCCGTCAAGATAAGATAATGGAATTTCTTGCATTCGGATAGGACGGTCAAATGTTATCGATTTAGCCTCTCCAGAGCGTTGTAATCGTGGAGCGATCACCGTAACATTCCATTTACGAGAATGCAATTCACGAGCTAACGTTTTAATCCCATTAGAATAGATTCCGTCATCATTGGACAATAATATATGTGGTAACACTGTAATCCCAGACAAATAGCTCGTTTCACTGACATTTTAACTGTGTTTTGATTAATAATCTTGAGGTTCTAATTTCTGGGTTAAAGGGTAATTGTTTTAGGAGAAAACATTTTATCCACTAATGATCCTATATTTTCGTAAACCATTTTAAGTTAAGTTGTACAATTAATCTTGAAATGATGTTTCGAAATTTTTCAGTATTTTTGTCGGAAGAATTTGAATAAATCTTGACATTCCTACTTTGATTATAGTTCTTTTGAATTCTATAGAGGATAGAGTTTCTAGGTAGGTTTTTGAAGTTTGATTATGCTTATTTCATGTAACGATAGAATAATGCTCTAAAATTAGTTGTCAGAGATGAAATTACATCAAAAACTAATAAGGAAAATTAAGGATTTTCGGCTTTATCAGGGAATCATTCGACAAATTAGTTATTTGAAAGAATTTCCTAAGATGGTATAACGATTCAACAGTCAAATCTCTGATTTCTACACAACTTTAATGTATTAATTTTCTTTTCTCTATTGTTTCCCATTTCTGAACAATTTCGCGAGCCTTTTCAGCCTAATCTAACATAGATTCTACTTTATAATATTGGATTCTAATAATCATTCGTTCAACTAAGTCTTCTATTTTGGTTAATTCAAATATTTCAAATTTTTTTTTGCTTGGGAACCTTTTATCTTACTTCAAAGTTGTTATTAGGGATTACTATTAATTGAAATGGGATTTTCTATTTAAAATAAACCCAACCATTTCAGAAAGATAACTTGAACCTTGCTAATCAAATGGAGGATAAAATTAGATCGTTGAAATTATATTGAATATTACTCTTTCTTTGAGAAAAAATCAATTAGACTTTCTAAACTTGATAAGAACTCTTTTAAAAAAATTTTCGGCTGAAATTGCGACCATTCTTCACCTTTGAGCTCATCACTAATGACTACCAAAGCTGAAGCACGAATATTTCGAAATTGAGCAATAGCGAAAACAGCAGAAATTTCCATCTCAATGGCTAATACTTCTTTTTGTCGTAATTCAGTAAGAAAGTTAAAAGTTTCTCTAAATGGAGCATCAGTTGTGCAGATTTTTCCTTTTTGGCATTCCATTCTTTGCTTGAAAAACGTAAGTAAATCATCTGTTAATTCTCTTGATGGAATACAAGTTGAATCAGGCTTCAAATAGTGATAACTTGTACCTTCGTACCTCAATGCTTCAGTTACAATTATTTTGTTGCCAATGTGTGTTACAGATTGAATTCCCCCTGCTAATCCGAGGAAAATTATCTCAGTAACCCCCAATGCTATAAGCTCTTCAATCAAGATACCAGTAATAGATGCTCCTGGAAGACCTTGGAAGAATAATATATCTCCACTTAACCAATAAAGGTGAGTATTTGGATAAAGTACTGGTAATTCTATTATAATTTTCTCCTTTAGTAAAGCTGTAATTTCTTGTTTTATAACTGGTGAATAAATAAGTCTTGATGGAATTGGGAAATGGTTTTCTTCTTCAAGCTTTTTTAGATAGATCTGACATTCTTCTTTTGGATCAATGTAAACTCGCATATCATTGTTGAAGAAGGGCACAATTAATCCTCAAACGATAGGAAAAAGATAGGAGTTACATTACCACCGAGAAGCCATCAAATAAAAAGCTTGGAGTATTGATATTGAAGAATGTTAATTCATTATTATTTCCTATTTCCACCAAGTTCTTGAATCCAGTGTAGAAATTCCCAGCAACGGTAACTGATTTCAATGGATGAATTATTTCTCCATTTTCGATAAGAAAAGCTGTATTAGCAACAGCAGAAAAGTCACCAGTAGCTATACTGCTATGAGAGATCCCTATGGGAAATTCACGAATTAAAACTGCTCGACCATCAATAGAAGAAATTAACTCTTCTTCAGTTTTTTTACCTCCTTTAACCTCTATATTCATAGGTGCAATTGATGGAGCAATTTCGTATGGAATACCGCGTGAAAAAGGACCTGAAATTCTTGAACAATTTGCAGTTGGATCAGTACCAAAAATTTGGCCATAATAGGAATCGAATAAGAATAATTTCAATATTCCTTTCTCAATTAGGACATTCTTCTGTTGAGGAAGACCCTCAGCATCACAGGCATTAGTCACCAAACCAGTAGGTTTTTTACCATCATCAATGATTGTTAAACCTTGATGTGCGATTTGATCACCAATTTTATCAGCTAATGGGGACATTCCTTCGACAACGTACGTTCCTCTAATTGAATAACCTAAACCTGCGGCTATATAGCTAGCAGTAGCAATATTATCCCATATTGTTGGAATTACCCCAGTTTTATTTAATTTTTTACCGCCAAATTGCTGTATCGCATTTTTTGCAGCTTTTTCTCCCGCTCCTTCACCTTCAATTACTTTTTCTCTTGTTTTATCCCAAATATAGCCAACTTTTCGATCATCACCCTCAATAGCGTTTGCTTCAACAGATCGGGAGCTCATTGTTGTACGAGAAGCCTGTTGGATTCCGTTAGTGTTTCCAATAGCAAACCCTCCAGAATTCACTAACATTTCTGCTTCAACTACTTTAATCCGAGGATCAACAGATTTAGCTTCTTCGATCATTGTCACACATTTCGGTATTAAATCACTCGTTGTTACATTTAGAATATCTTTGCATAATACTCCTTCTTTTCCAGATCGGTTTGAAGGATACGAAAAAGATTTGAATCTAGGATCTTCAACAGATAAACTTTTATTCAATGAAAGAGCTTCTTTGATATTTTTTTTTATTCGATTTAACTCTAAACCTGATGCAGTGGTAAAACTAACCTTCTTATGACCAGTAGTACCAGTAGAGACGCGAACAGCACTTCCAGCTAATACCCCATCAGAAGCCTGGACAACTCCTTGATTAATATTTACGCTTGATTCATTTTGATATACTAAGTAGATTTCAAAATCTGCAGATTTATCAAGGGATTCTGAAAACTTCAATGAAGTATCTAATTTTGAAAGTAATTCATCTTTTAGATTATCGAACTCCATTATCTCTACAATCTCCTATTGTGCTTTTCCTCCAAAAATTACTTCCGATAATACCAAATTTGGGCCACCATCTCCAACAGGAAGAGGAGCTTGCCCTGATTTACCACAACCACCGAAATAACCAGCATGCAATTCTAATGCAGATGTTGCTCCTTCGATCCTCAGTAAAAGATCAAGAATATTTCCAGTTAAACTAACTTCCCGTAAAGGATATTTCTTCTCTCCATTTTCAACCCAATACCCTCTACCTGCAATAAAAACAAAAAAACCGTTCAATTCCACCTGTCCTCCAAAAGATTCAAGCGCATAGACACCCGTACCTAATTGTTCCAATGCCTCCTCTTCTGAAAGATCACCAGGTTCGAAATATGTATTAGTCATCCTCGGAATGGGAATAAAACCAAAATGTAATGCTCTACAGTTTCCTGTAGGTGATTGGTGTGTTTTATTTGCAGTTCCTCTGCTATGAAGGAAATGCTTGAGTAACCCCTTTTCCATTATTATAGTATCTCCCCCTTTCATCCCCTGATCATCATAAGGAACCCATAATCCTCCAAATTTCTTAATATCTGGGGTACCGCTATCAATAATTGTAACATGATCAGAGCCTAATCTCTCTCCGATTTTTCCACTTAAAGGTGAACCATTTGTAACAATATAATCAGCTTCTGTTAAATGTCCAAATGATTCATGAGCAAGAACACCAGCAAGATTGCTATCTACCATTCCCCTGAATTTACCTGCTGGACATGGCTTAGCCTCTAATTGTTCTTTAGCATCAACTCCAGCTTTTTTTCCTAGATCTTCTGGGGTTTTTCCCTTTGTATTATACATTTCAAGACCTCTTGTGCCTCCAACATACCCATAACCATTAACTAAGCTACCATCATCTGTTTTTGATGTTACTGCACCCACTAGATCAATAATTTCAAATTCCCAGTTGATAATAGACCCATCACTATTAGTAAAAACTTTCTCCCCAAAGAGTTCACCATAAAGACCCCTTACAGTGTTAATATTCTTACCATATTCACTTGCGTTTTCAACCACACGATTTACTAAATCAATTTTGTAATCTAATCCTTCTGAATTAGGATGAATTTTAATCAAAGAAGCTGGCCTATCAGATGAATTACTTTTAATTGGAGGGAGAGAATCAAACTCTAATTTAAGAGAAACAGCAGGTACAGAAGCTTTAGCAAGTTTAAATGCACTTTTAACCGCATTTTCTATATCCTTGAATTCAGTACTTGCAGTATAGGCATATCCGCTAGCACCTTCATAATAACAGGTGATTCCAACACCTGCTCTCGATCTAACGTTGACATCTTTCCAATTATTATTAATACGCTGAAGAGTCCGAAGTAATAGATCATCGTATCTCGCTTCGACAAAAACTCCTGTTTCTAATTGCTCACCAAGCTTTACAGCCTTCTCTAATTTATCTAACATGAATTGATCTCCAGAATTCTTACTTAACCAGATAAAGATACAATACTCAAAAATCCATTGTTGTAGGTAAGATAAAAACTAAGCATTATTTTCTTAATATGGCTTCAAGGGTCAACTGATTATTATTTCTCTTTACTTTACTGAAAAAATAGCATATCCATTGTATATAACATCTCTAATGTATCAAGATCAAGGGTATCGACCAAAGATTAAATTATTGGATGATTTATTTTCATGTATTTAGCAATATCATTGAGAATTTTGTATCTTTTATTATCACTAATTATTAATATTCTGATTAAAGATTCTTATATTATGAAAGAACTTAACCAAAAAGCCATTAAATATCCAGAAACTTTAGTCATGTCTGTTGAAGAAACATTACACGATGTAAAGATAGTTGATGAATATCGTTGGCTAGAGGAAATAAAAAATCAAGAAGTAAAAAAATGGTTGAAACTACAAAATGAGCATACAAGAAAGATTCTCGACCAAATTCCTTACAGGGAGAAATTAAAAGCACGTTTAGAGGAATTACTTCAAATAGAACATATGTTTCTTCCCAAAGAAACTGATTCAGGCTGGTTTTTTAGAAAAAGAGGCCCAAAAGATCAACAACCAGTTTTATTCTTTCAATCAAAAGGAAACTCATCAAGCGAAATAGAACTAATAAATGTAAATAAACTGAATTCTTCAGGCTTGATTTCCATTGATTTTTGGGAACCGAGTTCTGATGGCAAACTTTTAGCATATGGCCAATCAAAGGGGGGATCCGAATGGGCAACAATCCACATAATGGATATTCAAGATCCAGAAAAACCAAAAATCCTTAAAGATAAAATTGAAAGAACTAAATTTACTCATATATCATGGGATAAAGATGCAGGAGGTTTCTACTATATGCGATTTCCTGATATTGGAGAAGTCCCTAGCGGGGAGCAACATTTCCATTCTCATATTCGATACCATAAATTGGGTACAAATCCTAAAGAAGACCCAATTATATACAAAAATCCAGATAAACCTTATGAATACCCTTTGTTTTCGATTTCTTCAGATCAAACACATATGATAATCATGAGTTATCGGTTTATTACCGTGGATCTATATTATGTCGATCTTACAACTGATCCTCCTGAAATCCATCCTATAATAACTGATAGCAAATGGATGATAGAAGCACATGTTGGTAAAGAGAATATTTACTTAAAAAGCAATCATGATACCCCAAAATTTGCCATATATAAAACAATTAAGGAACAACTCCCCATTGAAAACTGGAAATGCATTATATCACCAGTGAATGATGATATTATACAATCTTTCAAACTCATTGGCAATAAAATTGCTGTATTATGGTTAAGGAATGTAACAAACAGAATTACGATTCATGATTTAAATGGGAATTTAGAATATGAGGTTAAAATTCCCATGAATGGTTCAGTAGAATGGGATGTGGTAGATATTCTGGATTTTGACAATCTTTTCTTGTACTACCAATCTTGGATCGATCCACCTCAAATATTTAAACATAAGATAGGTTCAGAAGTATTAGAAAAATTTTATGAGAAAAAGCTGCCAATTAACACAGAGGGAATTGACATTATACACGTATTTTATTCTTCTAAAGATAAAACCAAAGTTCATATGTTCCTTCTTCACCAGAAAGGGATAAAATTAAATAAGAATAACCCTACAATTTTATACGGATATGGGGGTTTTGGAGTTAGTCTAACACCTTCATTCAGCACTGCATTCCTTTCATGGATTGAAAATGGGGGAATTGTAGCGATTGCTAATATTCGTGGTGGGGGAGAACATGGGGACGAATGGCATAAAGCAGGTCGTTTAGATAAAAAACAAAATGTGTTTGATGACTTCATTGCAGCTGCGAATTATCTAATTTCTAAAGGTTATTGCTCTCCAAAAACTCTTGGGATTTACGGAGGAAGCAATGGTGGATTACTTGTTGGTGCCGTAACTGTGCAGAAGCCTGAATTATTTGGAGCCGTTTATTGCTCTGTTCCTCTACTAGATATGCTAAGATATCATCACTTTTCATTAGGAAAAACATGGATCCCTGAATATGGCAATCCTGAGGATCCAGAGCAATTCAAATGGATTTATGCGTATTCACCTTATCAACAAATCAAGGAAGATTCACAGTATCCTGCGATATTATTTTACACGGCAGAGGATGATAGTAGAGTTGAACCAATCCACGCAATGAAGTTCGCAGCAAAAATGCAAAAAATAAAAGGAAAAAAGCCGAAATTAATATGGTTTGAACCTGCTTCGGGACATGGTGTTGGAACTCCTTTATCCAAGACGATTGATAATACAACAGATATGCTAGCTTTCTTCTTATGGCAATTAAAGAAAGTTTGAGAATTTTATCTTACAAAGATTCCCATTTGATGTCGTAAAATTCTAGATCTGCAATTTATCATGGCTTTTATCAATTTCTATTTGATGTTCTCCCCGTTTTCGAAGAAATTTAGCTGGAACACCAATCCATATTTCATCAGGACCAATTTTCTGTTGTTTTAAGACTGCACTTTTGGCTCCAAGGACTGAATTATCCCCTATTTCAGCTCCAGGTGCTACAATAGAATAAGTTCCAACAAGTACGTTTTTACCAATTTTTGTAGGTATAATCTCGATAGCTCGATTTTCATTTGCATGGCCTGTGACAACAGAGTTATAACCAATAAACGAATTATCACCTATTTCGACTAAACCAGCTGTTTCAATGTAAGTTCGTGTTGCAATATGGACATTCTTGCCGCATTTAAGGCCATATAGCCGTAATCCATAAGGAAACAAAAAAATACCCCAAATAAAGGGAATAAATGTAAAAACTTTTATCATAGATTTAAAAATTCCATCTGCAGTTATTCTAAGAGCAACAAGTCTTCCTTCACTTGAATGATGAGGATAAATTCCTGGTTTCAACCTATAAGGTAGAGTTAGTCTTACAACAATTTGTGAATGAACCACTCCAAAAATGATAACTGTAAGGCAGTATGAAAGGAAAAAATAAAGGGGAGCCAGTAGAAAATGAATCCATTCGGGATTTACTTCTAAATAATAGTAAAATAATATACCTTCAGGAAAGAAAGAGACGATCAGCACTGTTATCGTTAGTAAAAAATAGATTATAATCTTTAAATTATTGAAAACCGAAAGAAACGACATAAGATAACAAAAAAATCAATAAAAAAATAGTTTTCGCACTATTTTCAAATAAACTAACTGACCAAATAATAATAACCTGAGTTTAATTCAAAACTAGTTGTTCTTAATTTCCAACAATTTTTTTGAACCAAGCTGGCATTAAGAAACCAGTCATGCTGAATAATCCTGCTAGAGAAGCTGATAACCAAGCTAAGAAGTACCATTGTGTAAATCCGCCTCCAACAAACCTATCTATAAAGAAAAACACGAAAACTAGTAATTCAAATATAGCACTACAACCTATCATCAGGAAACCAGCTTTAGGAAGTTTTTCTTTTGCATTAAATGATGATTGAAAAGCTGATTTAAGTAGGATCAAGAATCCTAGAGATGAAATGATAACGTGCCAGATTAGGAAGTGAGTAGGAATGTATTGGGTTGGAATCTGCAAGAAAGGAAATTCTTGTACCTGAAAACAAAATATCATTAAAAATCCAAAAGTTATACCATTCCCGAATGTGATAAATTCTCTAAGATAATGGTGAGGTTCTTCATAAAAGATATTTTCCGTGAAATAAAACAGAAAAATATTCCCTATTAAAGAAAAAGCATAACCAAGATTAATACCTAAATCCGCAACACGCTCAACTCCAGTTAGAAAGTCTGTTGATTTCGTTGAGAATAAGGTTAAGATAGCTATGAAATAGAATGTAAAACTCAAAAAAAGATTAAATGTAGCTATTCTTCTCCTTTGGTACCATTTCGTTCCTAATCGAATCATTAAATAAGCATATACAATTAAAGCCATTCCTTCAGCAACTAATGCAAGTACTGGAACTCCTCCAGAATATTCTTGGGTTGTTAACTCAATCATTTTCTATTTCCTCATTAGTTCAATATTATTTACCACAGCCCACTGTCTTCAAGTCTTTCTTCTGCTTTCTTTTTTATATTTTCATCTTCTTTTTCTTTCTTTTCGAAACAATCCTTGTTTAGACTATTTATAGTGTTCAATATCTTTTTCATAAAAGCAGGCTTAAGTTTATCAAATATCGTTGTATCAATAGGTAAACCATCAACCTGATTCATAAGATAAAATTTTTCTGAAGCTTGTTGGATCTTTAAAAGAGCAGGATACCAACAATCTACGTCCACTTCCTTTTCAATAGCTATTACAGAAATTAGTTTTTCTGAACCAGTAAGAATTAGATTATTTTGATCTGTTTGAAATGATTTTAATTGGCCAATTTCAAAGTCGCTCATTAGGCCCCGAATTGCCACTAGGAACCCCCCGAAGAGAACAGAATCAATAGCCTTCCCATCTTGTGTTTCTAGGTTAAGGCTTATAATTGGTAGGCCCGATTCCTTTTCTATTATCCAGAGGCCACAAAAACCACCTGTGTCTCTCATTTTTTCCATGAATAACCACTATTTTGAGAAAATTTAACTATGATATTTTGTCTTGATCATCTTTCATCTATCTATTCGACAGAAAATAATTCTATTCTTCAACAGGCTAGATTCAAAGTAGATATAAAATTTATTTATTGATTTTTATTTTGATCCTATAAGCATTTTTAAACTTCTTTCATAAGGGTATATTAA
>JBHLKP010000112.1:0-12249 GCA_048886525.1 Candidatus Hodarchaeota archaeon
CATTAAAGGCATTTAACAAAAGTTCCGCTTTTTTTTGGCCTGTATTCTGTAAACCTTGAAGGAAATAATTTTGTTTTTCTCTTAAACTCTTTTTTTTAGGAGATTTCCTAGCAATTAATGGATCTTCGTGTTCTTCTTGAACCCATGACGTAATACGATTTAATACAATTGCTGTTTCTCCCATGGTCGTTGTTGGTACGATAGGTACTTGACGACGCAGGAAAATATATGTGAGTGCTCCATAAACGTGTTTTTTTCTTTTTTTCCATTCTGTTCTTTCAAAAGCTGTATTGATATTCTCTAGTATTAAGATAGGTTGCTCATAAGTTTCAATTAACCGATCAATTTGTTCAAATAATCTATTATCCATTATGGAAGCTATTAAATCAGTACCAGTCTTCCTCTCACAAGCAATTTGGCTTGAAATAATATAATCTGCAATATCTAATTGTTCTTCTACAACTTGCATACCAAATTTGCTCAATCTCTTCTTTATTTTTCGAGGTTCACGATGGTCAACAATAATTTGTAATGTATTAGACATTATCCAGATTTCCTGATATCAGTATAAGAAAATTGCAATACCCCTCTATGGCTTATATGCGTTCTTTTTCATGGATCCATTAATCAAATTATTTTGGATCAAGGAGTTTAGAATATTTTTAGTATTAACTGAGGAAATATTAGTTTTAAGACTGATCTCTTCTATCGATATCTTTTCTTTCATTTGTTGGGTTGGATTTTTAACGAATGACAGAATTTTATTCATGGCCATTTTCTGAGACATAACCATCTTATTATCCTGTGATGTAAGAAGATTCTCATCTTCAGCTATCAAATCTCTGACCAATAAAATGTTATCTTTATTTTCTGTTATGTCAAGTATTTCAAAAAGCTCTTGGAAGCTAAATTCCTCTCTATACTCCATTATACCTGCGATTTCCTTATATATTCCATCTTGAGTCACAAATTCTCCAATTTTATTAGTAAATCCCCTTATGAACAAGATTTTCCTGATAATATTAGAAAGGATTTTTGGATCCAGATTCAATTTGAATCCTATTACTGAAAAATTAAGTCGTGTTTTTGTTTTAATTTCTTCAACAACTGTTGAAATTAAGTCTTCTGTAGCAAAAAATTCTCCTTCAGGATCCGTTCGACCACTGAATTCTTGAGTAATGTACTCCATTATTGTTGGTTTTCTGCTAGCTATATCTTTATCTAATTTCATTGATTTTAAGAATTCTGTTAGAACAATATATCCATTACCAATTATTTTTTGTTGCAAAGGAGTATGTAAACTATCTAATGAAACTAGTTGGCCATTTTTTGCCTTAAAAGTCTTTATCTCCATAATTGTTTGTAAATTTTTGAGAAAAGTGCTGAAACTCATACCAATAGCAGAAAGAAGATCCTCTACTCGAGATTCGTCAATACCTGACGCAGTTTTTTCCAATTCCTGAAATTTTGACATTTTTAAAAAGACATTGATCTGTTCGAGCCATTTCCCCTTATATAAAGCATTAATTAGTTCCTTTAATTTTTGAAATTTTATTTTTGGATTGCCAATCTGCTCTAGAAATCTATTCAGAGAAATAATTTCATGATCATCAATTTGTTTTGAAATTTGACGTTTTAAATACTGCTCAGTCAAATACTCCCCTCGTGCATTGATCCATCCAGTTTTAGTAGAATTCATTGATGGTACAACAATTTCGTTAATAATTTCAAGAGGTTGACGAATTCTTTCTGCAATATCAGGGAGATTCAAAACCCCTGTGTTCTCAAATTCATTCAAAATTTCAGAATACATAGTATTAGTAAGGAAGAGATTCCTGTCCAGTTCTTTACTAAAAGGAATTGAAATTATAATTTCTCTTAGCGATTCGGAATCAACTTTCAGAAATGGCGATGTTTTTTGTAGAGTGGGAATATGAATAGATTCATTCTCTTCCAATTTCTTGACTAATGAGTCCTTCAACCCTGTTTCAGTAAGAAACTCATCATCAGATATTTGGATAAGTTTTAAATTTAGAATTTTGGTCAATAACACTTTCACTGCAGTATCTGCAGATTGAAGTTCATTGACTAGTTCTGAAAAAATGATTCTATCTTTTTCAATCAATTTTGATTGTAAATCTTCTATTGTATGCCTCATCTGATTTTTCAGCGTATTGATTGCTGTTTCAAAATCCTGTTTCGTTGATTCAGTTGCATGATGTAGTAAGGCAATGTAGTCAAGTCTTCTACTTGTTAGGATCTTTGAAATTAGCTGATTTTCATTTTTCTTTAAGAAAGAAGCTGCAGTTTCACGTACATAATCATTAGGGTCAGCTAAATTTTCAATAAAGGGAATTATTATTTCGCTACCTCCCATGTGATCTAAAGCAGAGCTTGCTTGATTACGAGTCCAATCATCGTACTCTGGATTACGCATAATTTCAATAAGTGTGTTTATAGCCTGTGGGGTCTTCAATTTTCCAAGTGCATAAATCACAGAACGACGTAATCCTCCTTTCTCTGTTTTTAGAAGTTTTA
The DNA here is from genome assembly GCA_048886525.1 of Candidatus Hodarchaeota archaeon. Lineage (GTDB taxonomy): Archaea > Asgardarchaeota > Heimdallarchaeia > Hodarchaeales > Hodarchaeaceae > Hodarchaeum. Next base: position 2,539 of record JBHLKP010000112.1, read on the forward strand.
AGAGCTCTCTTTCAACTCCTTCAATTTGCCTAGATATTACAATATCCAATGCTGTTTTGCGAACAACTTCACCTTGATCCTGTAATGATTTAACTGTATAATCTCTTAATTGAGGGTGATTCTGATTATTCATCCATTCTAATGCTATGGATCTTATGCCTGAGCTAGGATCAGAAAAAGCCCTTAAGATCAATGGCTCTATTTTGCTTACTTCTGGAATAGCTTCAATTAGAGAAAGCAAAACTGTCTCACGGATAGAAGGTTCAGAATCTTTGCTTAAACCTAACAAAGATTTTATTATCATACGAGAACGAAAATCCGTGGGAGGATGTGATTGTAAATATATTCGAAGGTTATTAATTGCAGACCACTTCAAGTCAATATCCTTCGATTTGAGGTCTTTAATGTCATTTATCACGGATTCTTCTGTCAATTGAACCAATTCTCCATAAATGATTGAATCTAGCATTCACTATGAACGCTAATTCTTAAAGCTATTCATTATTAATTCTCATATCTCTGTGTGAACTTGTGAAAAGATGAAATGGGATTAAATCCATCAAATTCACTCCTCTAGACTTATATTCTATTTTCAATATTCGTAGGGTTGCGAATAAAGGCTGATATCATCCGAATGGTGTGATAAATATCATTCATGGAAAGTAATGACGTAGGTGAGTGAATATAGCGACATGGTACTGATACAACCGACGATGGAATTCCAGCTCGGCTTTTATGAATAACTCCTGCATTAGTAGCACCAAATATTGGCTTTTTAATCTGAAACGGTATATTTTCATGTTTTGCGTTTTCAATTAATCTTTTATTAACGAAGGTTGAAGCTAACATACTTCGATCTGCAACTGTAATAGCTGGCCCTTTACCAATATATGCGGGACATTCAGAATTATCTATGCCTGGGACATCTCCAGCTGTAGTATTTTCTATAGCAATAGCCATAGTCGGCTCAAGACTAAAAGCAGCCGTCATTGCTCCACGACCACCAACTTCCTCTTGTGTTGAAAAACTGAATAAAAGAGTGTCTTGTGTAGATTTATCAGCATATTCATTAATTATTTGAATTAACACATTAACACCAGTACGATCATCAAAAGCCTTTCCTCTTACCATATTATTTGGGAATTCTACAAAAGGATCATAAAGTGTACCAATGGTTCCAACGTCTATACCATATGATTCAGCGTCTTCTTTAGATGAAAATCCAGCGTCAATATACATCTTATTGATTGTAACTGGTGTATTTCTTTCTTTTTCTGTTGTTAAATGGGGAGGTTTACTACCGATGATCCCATGAAACTCTTTTTCAGCTCCAACGATTATTTTGACGCATTGACCAAGCAGAATGCGAGAATCCCATCCCCCAATTGTTACAAATCTTAAAAATCCACTTTTCTCGATATGGTTTACCATAAAACCGATTTCATCAATATGCGCATCAAGCATGATCTTATTTTTTGATTCTTCTCCCTTTTTAATAGCTAAGAGTGATCCTAGAGGATTTATCCATACTTTGTCAACTAAACCATCGATCTTATCATATATGAAATCAGAAACGGGTTTTTCATAACCACTTATACCAATAATTTCAGATAATTCTTTTTGGAGTATCTTAATCTCTTCTAGCTTACTTTTATCCATTCTATGTCACCTAATGGTGTATATTTAGTCTTCTCGTTTTTTTAAAAATATATAGTAGGTAAAAAGAAGGATAAAAGCATTCAAATGAAATATTTATCTGATCCAGATAGCTTTCAGATATTCATTCAATTCTGATATCGTGTTCATTCATGAAAGAAAGATGATTGTACTGGTTTTAAGTCCCTGACAAGGACTACAATTTCAACCCCTCGTATATATTTTCTCTCTTTTTCCTTAAAACCGAATTTTTCGTAAAAATACTTAAGTTGTGGGACTTTAGCATAAATCTCTAACTCAATCCTAGTTATATCAAGGCTTGAGGTTTTTAAATACCTTATTATCTCTTCAATAAGCCACGAACCAATGCCTTGTTTCTGAAATTCTGGTTTAATAGCGAAATGAAAAATTTTAATTATATTTGTTTCAGTTTGCGAGAGAGAAAAAGTACCAATCAACTTATCTTCTTCATTATAAACAATAAATAATTGTTTTGATTTAAGCGTTTGCTCTAATTTATAATGAGTATCTACAAGAGCCCCAGGTGGTCGTGGTAAAAGATCTGCTATAGGTTTGTATGCTTGTCTTATTAACAGCTCAATTTCTGATAAATCCCCTATTCTAGCTTCTCTATATTTGGTTATCATTTGATAAGATCTCTTCATCTGATTCTTTACGGACATCTCGAATATAATGTGCCGGAGTTCCTCCGTACACGGTATTCGATGGTATTTTTTGTCCTTTTTTCACTAATGAATTAACACCAATAACAGCACCGTCACCAATCTCTGCACCTGGAGCAATAATTGTATTACCTCCGATAGTAACGCCTTTTCCAATCTTAACTGGAGCAATTATCAGATAACGATTTTCAGTTACATGAGCAGCAATAATAGCTCTTAAACCTACAAAGCTATTATCACCAATTCTCACTAGGTGGGAATCGATCATTGTACCTGCTGATAAGTAAATATTTTTACCTGCTTGTAGACCATATAAGCTCAATAATTTTCCTAAGAACATTGAATATAAGTGAGGAATGAAACTAAAGGCTTTCAACATACTTTTAAAAATGCCTGGGGATACTATCGCCACACTAAATAGCATAGCTTCATCAGAACCATGAGTATACCTTCCAGGTTTAATTTGAGGTAGAAAAACTCTGCAAATGATTTTAGAATGTATAATTCCAAATAAGATGGTCGAGATTAAGTAAAGCATAGGTAAAGCTAAAGCTATCGATACCCAAAGTAGAAAATCATGAGCTGAGATCATTAATAAATAAACAAAGAAAAACTCGGGGAGAAAAACAGCCATGAATATAATGGCAGTAAAAAAGAAATATCCAAATAATCTTATTCGTGTTATCCATCTCATTTTAGTGCCCTAGAAAAAAATACTCCACTTAATGTGGGATAACTTCTTTAATCTGCTTAACAGTTTCGGAAGCCTTTACAACCAGATTTTCCAATTTAGAAGATGGATCTCCATCTACATATAATAGGAGTCCTTCACTAATCTTATACGCAACTAAATGTGTCGATTCTGATGAAACAACTAGATATCTAAGGTTTCTCATATAAGTACTAACATTTAATAATTTGATTGCGCCTACCATTCGGTTTTGATCCATCTCATATTCTATCAAAATGTCTCCTGTGAATGAGACTATCATAGCGCCTCGTACTCCAATATCTTTTTGCTGAACTAATTTCTTAAGGTAAAATAATGCAGCATTCTTTGAAGATGTAAGCATCTCACGAGTTTCTCCTAAAAAAACTCCGTCTACGATCTCATTGAATCCTTCAAACATATCCGTATCAATAAGCTCTACTTCGTTCAATTTTTCAGCATACTCAGATAAAAATAGGCTAGATATTGTTGTTAGTTTAAATTTTAAATCCATTGGACTAACTAATGGCGAAGCTAGTGCAGCAAATACTAATCCACCTCGTTCAATGAATGAAAATCGAAGATCGGTCATATCCACAACTCGAAGTTCACTTAAAGACGAAGATGATTTAGTAAATGAGAACATTGCACTCAAAAATGCTACTACTAAGTGTGCATCAGGTGTTTTGGTACCTTTTATTTCGTATGATCGTGTAAAAACAGTATTACCTGTTTCTTTTTGAAAAACAAAGAAAGCCTTAATTGCTTTAAATTGCTCTAAAGCCATTTCATATGCCTCATGTGTATTTTTTTACCTTCACATTCAAAACCTTAGTAGCCATTGTTTGAAAAGCTTCGTTTACATTCTGACCAGTCTTAGCTGATGTTTCTATGTAGTCTATTACATGCATAGCTTGACGAATTCTCTTTGTTTCAGCTACTGTCAGTGCTCGTTGTTTTTTAAGATCTGCTTTATTCCCAATTAATATTGATAGACATTTAGGTGATACGCGTAAGACCTGTGATTGCCAACGATCTTGGATTTGCAGAAGAGAATCCTTACGAGTAAGATCAAAAACATAAAATGCCCCTAGCGCCCCTCTTAAGTAGAGATGAGAGTATGATACATGTCTGGCTTGTCCCGCAATATCCCAAATTTGCATAGAAACGGTTCTTAGCACATCTTGATCATCTACAAACTCAACTGTCTTAGTTAAAAAATCTACTCCTAAACTCATGCTATATTCTTCTTTAAATTTATTCTCAACATATCGTAGTATTAGCGAAGTTTTACCAACTCCTCCATCTCCGAGTAACAGCAATTTTATTATATGCTTTATCTTTTTCAACCTAAAACACCTTGACTAAGAATTATTCCCAGGAAGAATAAGGACTGAAATAACATTGCTTGAGTTTTTCACATTCTTGTACTTTGGATTCATTTTAAATTATTATATATTTACCTAAAATATTAATGTGAAAGTTCATGATTCTCATCTTACTTGCCTAATTCCAATATTTCCTCTTGACTACATTCCAATAAAAGTTCCAAATGTATTGCTTTTTCTAAAAATTTGATAGCTTCGCTCCGTTTGTATTTTTTAGCTAGATATGATATGATTTGCTCGGAAAAAAAGTATTGAACTCCCTTTTTTTCAAAAGTAGATTTTTTAATTAATGATAGCATTTTCCTATCTTTTTTGGTCAATTTGATATTTTTTAAAGTTAAAATTCCCTCATTCAGGATAAAAGCAGAGAAATAATGTAATGAAATGTACTTACGTACTATTTTTTTGATAACAGGGTATGAAAATTGTTCAAGATCAAAGAAGTCTTTTAAACTATCCTCAAAAGTAAACTCCAATTCATGACCTAAACCTTCTAGTCGTTCCCTAAAATAGTTAGGTAACTGAATCTCGGAAATTATGATTACACTTGAGTATTTTCCATTCCATATAAGCATATGAAATCCCTCGCGACTTATAGATTCAATTTTCTGCTTTGGAGTACCATTTTCATTTCTAGTGATCATGCTCCGAGACACGTCTTCAATAAAATGTGAAATTGCTGTTGACATTCCTGATAAAGCATCTGTATCTGCTTGAAATTCTGATATTGTTTTTTCGACATAGAATTGTAAACCTGATTGATGCCTAGCGAGAATCAATCGAATCGATTTAATGTCTTCAAAACTCTTCTCAATAATTCTATCTTCTTTCAAAACACGCTGTTGATTAATTTTTCTACTCCGACGGATGGCCCGAACCGTTGTGTTTGCAACAAAAGCAGAAATTAAAACAATTGCCACAATTATTAAAATAGTAAAAATTACTTCAAATATATTGATAGCTGGAGGGATAATTTCATAACTTTCTAATTCAGAAGCAGACATAATGTAAATAGCAGGTAATGCAGATAATCCTGAACTTGATTCTATTCTAATATTTGTAAATCCTACGGCATCAAAGGTGTACTTTCCTTCAATTGTGTATCTAGCCTTACTTGACTCGTCAATTTGTACAATTTCTTCAAAGATTTTTGTACTACCATTTTTGTAATTCAAACTTATTAGAAATGTGATTTCAATGCCTTCAAGAGGTATTTGTTGAAAGTTCTTAGAACCAAATCCGTTAGAAAATTCATTGTAGACTAATGTTACAATAAAAATTATGTCCTCTCCTTGTTGAATGTTCTTCCCTGGTTCAATTTCGATTGTGATACTTGTTTCTCTGCCAAGTAAGGTAATCCTGATTGAAAAATTTTGAGCTATATACCCAATCGTATGAAGTTGACATGTTAAATTATAAACACCATATTGCCAGCCAATAGTTGATAGATTGAATGAGAATGGTGGACTAGACAATTCTAGATTTATGATATTTATCTCGGGTATAGGAGAACCATTTAACCATAGTATAACTTCATCGACTAATGAGATATTCAGTCCTCTGAAAGTTTGATAATTTTCAATCGTTATTCCAAATGGATCTTCAACAAGAACTAAACCGTTATTAGTCGAATAAACACTGGATAATGGGATAGCTAAAGTGGGCATATCTACTATATTGAAAACTACAGTGATAAGACTTTCTTGGAAATTTGGAACCGAGAATTTTATCTGAATGGAATGTGGACCTAAAGATAGCTGACTAGAACTGAATCTAAACCAATAATAATCCCCTGTGCGATTCAAGTATTGCAGTTTTGTTTGATTGCTTATAATAATAGATTCTTGATCATCAAACGTAATATTTTCATTCCAATCAGTATTATTAAAAGATACTGAAAATTCAAAGGCATCAGAATAGAACACCTGTGTATTATTAATAAAATCTGTTTGAATTCTCGTATTTGCTTTTTGAACAGTCACATTAATCAATAAGAAGGCATTATAATAATTTATTAAACTGAAAGTAACCTTAACAACGAAAATACCGGTTTGATTGGGATTAAAAGTGATCGTCCACGAATTATCAGGTAGTTTTATCGAATTAATATGGGGGAGTGAAGATTGAATTTCTGGCTCAGAGGTCAAAAGCTTAGTGTTACTTCGTATGTGATAATATTCTAAGTTGATAGATATGTTATCAGCAGAGCTGTTTGCATAGGGGATATAAAGTTCCGTTTTATTTTCAATAGGGGTACCTTTGTACGTTCCTGAAATATTGGTAATACCTGTTGTAATTAAAATAGAAAAATTTTCTTGTCGTGAGAGATATTCAGAATGAGTGGCAGTTACAGGAATATCATTATATAGTCCGACACCTGGATAATCGCTTGTATTTAATAGAAAAATATAAGCGTCAAGGCTAGCATTATATTTGGCATTAATTCCATTTACCTTAACCATAGCGCCAAAAATTGAGTTTCCTGTGGAATTTAAATAATTAATACGAATAGTAGTGTTTTGATACCATTCCAAGTTATTTTCAGTGATATTGAGTACAAGCGAGGAATTTGCTACAAAGTAAACGTAAACAATTTTAGTCCAGTTGACAAACCAATCAACCTGCGTTGTTATAGTAATATTACCTAATTCTCCAGGAGATTGGCCAGAAGTTGAAAATGTAGCATTATATGAATCATCTGATGGAATTTGGTTCATAAATACATCAGTTGCTGTGGACCAGCTTGCTTCACACCAAATTTTCGCGTTTTTCACATCTGTATTATTATGAATGGTTTTATAATGCCCAACAATTGTGAAAAGTTCACCAATGACCACTTCGGAATCAGCTTGGACTTCAAAGGAAGTATTTACAAATAAATCTATGGTACGAATGAAAGTACCAACCTTATTTTTATCCGTACTAATCCAAAAGGCTTGTAATTCATAAGAACCATTTATATTCTTTGTTTGGTCTAAAGTATTATTAATATCCCAAGAATTAGTTACAGTTGTTTCAGAATAACTGATATTACTTTTTTCGTACACTTGCTGCTTAGTTAAATTATGTTCAATCCAAAATGAAGCATTTCCTCCTGACTCCCCAACTGAAAAAATTAAATCTAACGTATCCGTAACATTCGCTTTAAGAGGAAGAGGTAGTTTACTCAAGTTTCGTTCTAAATCAAAACTGGAAACATAATTTGGAGCCTTAAAAAAAACATGCCAAGTAACATTTTCTATTAAACTACTTGCATTGATAACCATGGTAGTATTACCATATGAATATTTATGATTCGGATTCCCATCCCATGTAATATTCGGATTGTTGGTCAATTCAATATATTGAGGTATAATAGAATCATTCCAGTATATTTCGGAACCATTCCAATCTTCATTGATACCACTAAGGACAATGGTTCGATTTTGGACTCTATCACTAGTATTTACTCGTACTGTGGAAAAGGAAAGATTCCAAAACGAATCAGATCCATTTTGAACTTGGTACATTGCAAAAGCAGTTATTGGATTGAATAAGAATGAGTAATTAGCAACATGTTTCAAAATGAATGATACAGAAGTATTACTGTAGAAATCATGCTTTGATGTATCATTTGCTTCTAAAATAAATGATGAGAGTTCGTAGCTACCCATCGTGGTCTTATAGGTCATTGAAATTTCTTTAGGACTTGAGTAAATCAAGCTATTCAAATCTGAATCAGTAGAAAGTACTCTAATTGAGGAAAGAACATCCACAGCTGGAAAAGTAATTAGTGTCCAGTTAATTCCGTGATTATTCTTTGCAACCCAATCACCAGCATCCCCATTGGTGCTATCATCTTGACCATACCATTCCCAATAACCTTCATCCTGATTTCCAGTATCATTTAGAACTATCCAATAAAATCCTTTAGTTAAATTTATAGGAGCATCGAATGTATAATTAACCCATGCAGGACCTACGGATACTCCATAATTAATGGTACCGTTTCCAAATTCGCTTTCCAGCATTTTTGTACCTAATGAAACACCTGGTACTCCTTCATCATCATTAAAAATTGATATAGTCCCCCGAGGATAATCACCACCGCTGAATACGTCAATATATTTGAGATAAACTTCAACACTTGTAATATTGGCATAAGCCTCCTTTATTTCGAATTTTTGTCCAACTTCATCATAAGTTGGTTTCGAGGGAAGAGGAACGAATGTTAGACCTGTTGTATCATTCTCAATCAACCGCCAGTCATCTATTGCTGTAGCATTCAGTATTTGAAATTCTACAAAGTTTTGTGTAAAATTTGCTAAAGGTTTAAGAGTAAAAGAACTATTATGTACACTAGGATTACCCTGTAGAATTTCATTTTGCAAGTTAAGAGAGCTTGAGTTGAATGTGATTAATGAATCACGAATCTCATAGGTTCCCTCTCCGTCTCCGATTTGGTTTCCAATCGCGAAAGCGGGAGAGTTAGAAGTTATAGTTTTATCATTATTAGAATACTTAAAAAAAGATGAGGAAATAGGATTAGATTTTCCCTTCAATTTGGGTATCGGAAATGATGTAATTTCCTCCTTATCAATAGAATAGTTATTTGATTGGTTTAGATTAATAATTGGAAAGAGTAAGCTTAAAATTAATGAATTAATAAGTAGAAAAAGAGTAGTAATATGCCGAAAGCAAAGGTATTGGTTTTTGTTCACTGGTAGGGTAATCATTATTCTACCCCATATTTTAATCTTGGCATATTACTATAGGGAAGGAGGGGAAGATCCATGAAATTTTTATGAATCAACGACTGAGAATAATTTGCTTTTGTCACAATAAGTTATTTTTTGGATTTACATCGACCAAAAGATATTACCATGACAATTTCATGTGTATGACCGTTATGACCATTATTATGTTTTAGCCTGAAAACGATTGCTTCACATTGGAATGATTCTACTTCTTCGGTGACATTTCTGATAAATGATTTGAGATTACTAACCATAACTCCTAGAATGACTTTATCGGAGTTTTTATTGTTGCATTCAATGATTTCAATATTCTCTATATTTATCAGAAAAACAAAGGCGTTAGTTGTCTCTCTGAGTTTATGCCAGTTTATTGTATTATTTAGACCGTACTTTTCGCATGATTTGTTAAAAAGTTTCTCATTGAATTTATAGTGATTGTGTGATCTTTTTATTGTATACTTCTCAATTCGGAATGTAACGTTGTATTCTTTAGAATTTTTACCTTGTTTGAAAATATACCAATAATATTCAGGTTCGGG
>JBHLKP010000113.1:0-12129 GCA_048886525.1 Candidatus Hodarchaeota archaeon
TCAGAAAGAGCAATTACTAATCCAGATTCTAAAACATCAATATCGACTTCAATAGGGGTTCCGTAGGATGAATTGCCAAGATTTTTACAATTTTCAGCTTGTTTATGGATTAAGACGTTATCCTTCCATGCTTGATAGATTTCTGAACCAAGAATCTTATTTTCAAGTAAATCATCTGAAGGAGGACTATGTGATCCACTTGCTATCATTAATCGAATATCTTCCTTTTTAACTCCGTATTCAAACAATTTTTCTAATAACATAGGAAGAAGTATTTTTGTGTGTTTATTTGGTCTTGTTGCGTCATCTATCAGAATCATTATTCTCGATCTAGGACGATTTTTCACCATTTTTTCGAGTGGTTTAGAATCAACTGGATTTTTTAGGATTAGATCAAATCGTGCCTGAAGATTTGTAAAAACTGGCTCAATGCCTTCAGGTTCAAGCACTTGGACATTCATATCTGCTGGGATAAAATCTGTGATTTCTTCATCCCCGTATAATAATTTGATATTTTTCCATGACATAATTATTCACCGAATATAACCGATGGATCATATGATCTTTTCTAAAAATGTTTTTCTTTGACCTATCAAATTTAAAAAACGGGCATTTCTAAATCAATCATGTACTTACAAAGTATTTATTATACGAATAAATAAGCGATTTAGCAGAGATATTTTTATAATACTAGATTGAGTAGAGTTAGAAAACTAACATCCTTGGCATGTAAAGGTAGATGAAAAATAATGAGCAAAAAAGACAGAGTGGATTTTTATAAACAACAAATAGATTTGGAAAATACTATTCACGATAAAGCAGAGAATTCTGTCCGAGGTATTCAAAACATTATTATTAATGAATTGATTATGGGGATAGCACTTGATTCAAAAAAGCATGCGACATTATTGAATGCATTAATTAGTTTACACACAAAAGCATCCCCCTCTATATCAGAAAAATATGGTTCCGACATAAAAGATACCATAAGAGAACATATAGAACTAGAAAGAAAGGCGATTGATACTTATCAAGAGCTTCTTAAAACGCTTGATGATGAATCAGAGAAGACAATAATTAGAGCAATACTCAATGATGAAATCAAGCACCATAGTCTATTGAAAACAATTCAGAAAATGATCGTTGAAAACTTAACACTTTCTGAAAAGGAATTTTGGGATATGGTAGAAGAAGACCAATACAGCTATATTCCTTATTCTAAATAAACTTGTAGAGTATACACAGAAAGCTATTATCATATAGGAACGTTACAAATAGCTTAAAGCAGTCCCCTAGGATTTAATGAAAATTAAACCCTCAGGTTCAGTTTTGCATGAATATTTAATCTATTTCACAGTCTTTTTTAATATTATAATCTTAGAAAAATACAAAATCGATTTAAAATAATCTTAATAAACTAAAGGAAGATCCAAAACAAAATTACAGTCTGATAGTTGAACAAATAATAATTTTCCTTGTTTTACCTCAGGGAAAGATGAGAAATTAATAAGCTAAGAGAGCAGAAAGAATTAAATTTTGGGTACAATTTTCACGTTTCAAACCTATATTTCTTCTAGAGAGGAAATAACATGGCACAAAAGTCAATATATGAATATTCAGCAAAAATGTTATTAATGTCGGAATTAACGAAGTATTTCCCTGATTATAATTATCATGGAAAACTTGTGGTTATTACACCAGATACAGATTGGAATAAATTAGTTGAGGAAAATCCTTGGCTTAAAACAGAGAAGTTAGTAGCTAAACCTGACCAACTTTTTGGAAAGCGCGGGAAAGCTAAATTATTACTATTAAATGCCAATTTTGATGAATTGAAGGCGTTTTGTTCTGATAAATTAAATAAAGAAGTAGAAATTGGAGGTATTAAAGGAACCCTTGATAGATTCCTTGTTGAACCATTCATTCCTCACGAGAAGGAGTTTTATGTTTCAATGACCTCCGATAGTGGAAATGATATTATCCATTTCTCTTTTGAAGGAGGTATCTTCGTTGAAGAAAATTGGGATAAAGTTATTCATATTCCTATCCCTATTGGAACTGATATAAGTTCTTATGATTTGTCAAGTAAACTACCTGATCTTGGAAATCTTCATGATATACTTATTCCATTTATTAAGGGAATTTATCGAACTTATGTGAATCAAGATTTCGCATTCTTGGAAATCAATCCATTTGCAGTGACAGAGGATAAAACGATCGTGCCATTGGATCTTAAAGCACGATTAGATGATACTGCAGCATTTTTACACACCGATACTTGGGGAAATCCTGATAATCCAATAGAATTCCCTAGAGCTTTCGGCCAAGTATTATCAAAAGAAGAAGAATTCATTGTTCACTTAGATGGACAAACTGGCGCATCATTAAAATTAACTATTCTTAATAGGGATGCTCCTGTTTGGACAATGGTAGCAGGAGGAGGTTCTAGTGTTATCTATACTGATACTATTGCAGATATGGGATATGCTCATAAATTAGCCAATTATGGCGAATATTCAGGTAATCCAAATCGTGAACATACTGAATTGTATGCTCAAACTCTAATTGATCTTATTACCGAGAAATCAGATCCTCAGGGAAAACCAAAGATCCTGATCATTGGTGGTGGAATTGCGAATTTCACCGATGTTAAAGCAACTTTCACAGGAATAGTAAGTGCATTAAGAAAATCAGCTGAAAAATTGAAGAAAGCTAATGTCAAAATTTACGTTCGACGAGGTGGACCTAACGAGAAAGAGGGCCTTAAATTAATGAAGGATTTAGGACAAGAGATTGGGGTACCTATAGAAGTATACGACCGATATACTCATATGACTCGTGTAGTTCCATTAGCCTTAAAAGAAGTAGATTAGAGGTGTAAAAAGAATGACTGAAGATTATGAATTATTTAATCGAAAAACTCAATCCATTGTATACGGTCTTCAAGCTGCTGCAATCCAACGTATGCTAGATTTCGACTTTGTCTGTAAACGAGATACCCCTTCCGTGGCTGCTATCATTCGTCCAAGCCAAGCAGGCGCTATTGGTTACCATAAAGTATTTTGGGGAGGAAAAGAAATTGTCATACCAATTTATCGCAGACTCTCCTTAGCCATGAAAAAGCATCCCAATGCAGACGTTATGATAAACTTCTCCTCATTTCGATCTGCCTACCCAACCACAAAAGAAGCGTTAGAATCAGACACCATACGAACAGTCGCTGTGATAGCAGAGGGTATACCAGAGCGCCAAAGTCGCGAAATCTTGAAACTTGCCAAGGAAAAAGGAAAAACAATAATAGGACCTGCAACTGTGGGAGGAATAAAAGCTGGTGCTTTTAAAATAGGAAATTCTGCAGGAACAATTGAGAACATAATTTTATCAAAGTTATACCGGCCTGGAAGTGTTGGTCTTGTCTCTAAAAGCGGTGGAATGAGTAATGAACTTAATTTTATGATAGCAGAAAATTCAGATGGAATATATGAGGCAATTGCAATTGGTGGTGACCGATATGCAGGATCATCTCTGTTAGATCATTTACTCCGTTTTGAAGCTAATCCCAATATAAAAATGCATGTCTGCTTAGGAGAAGTAGGTGGAACAGGGGAAGTAGATGTAGCGGATGCCGTGAAAGATGGCAGAATTAAAAAACCTCTTATTATGTGGTGTATTGGGACTGCTGCCAAACTACTTCCTGCAGGACTTCAATTTGGGCATGCAGGGGCAATGGCAAGTAGTGATCTTGAAACAGCTGAAGCGAAGAATAAGCTACTAGCAGAAGTAGGAGCAATTGTTCCATCTTCTTACGACGAATTGGGTGAAAAAATTCATGGAGTTTTTGAAAAATTAAAAACTGAGGGAAAGATTGAACCGATAGACGAATTTGAACCACCTCAACTACCTATGGACTACGCTGCTGCCAATAGATTAGGTATTGTACGTAGACCAACTGATGTCGTATGTACGATTAGTGATGAACGAGGCGATGTACCTATGTTTTCAGGGGTTGGCCTCGACTCAATTGTTGAACAGAATAAATCTATAGGATATACAATAGGTCTATTATGGTTTAAAAGAGAATTACCAAAATTTGCGCAGGATTATATCGAAATAGTGATCAAGCTAACTTCAGATCATGGACCAGCAGTTTCAGGAGCGCATAATGCGATAATAACAGCAAGAGCTGGCCGTGATTTAATGTCTTCATTATCCAGTGGGATTCTTACAATAGGACCTAGATTTGGTGGAGCTATTTCTGATGCAGCTAAATATATAAAAATGGCGCTTGAAAGGAAAATGGCTCCTCAAGAATTCGTGGATCATATGAAAAACGTAGAAGGTATCAATATACCTGGAATTGGACATCGTATTAAGTCCCTTCAAAATCCTGACGTTCGAGTAAAACTATTGAAAGAATTTGTGTTAAAGAATTTCGAAAAACACCCCTATCTTGATTTTACATTAGAAGTTGAAAAAATAACAACATCTAAGCGAAATAATTTAATCCTTAATGTCGATGGCTGCATCGGTATTTGTTTCATGGATCTCTTGGAAAACCTAGATTTCACTGAAGAAGAGAAGAACGATGTAGTTGAAAGTGAGGTACTGAATGGTTTATTTGTCTTGGGTAGATCTATAGGTATGATGGGACATATTTTCGACCAGAAAAGACAGAGAGCTGGATTATACAGACAACCATGGGATGAAATTCTATTCGCAGATTAAAATAATTCTCCAAATATTTTAATTTTAAAAATAAGTAAAAAAAGATGATATGAAATCAAATTAATAGGTGTAGGAAAATGTCCGAAGAATTAGTTAAAAAAGCAACCGAACATTTTGAAAAACTTGTAAGGGAGCAATTAGAACGAGTTGAACAAATGAAGAAAGCTCCTGATTGGTTAGATTTTAACCAAATTAAGCCGATAATTATTGGTGCTTGTGGTGGTGACGGAATCGGCCCTTACATTACCAAACATGCGGAAAAAATTTTGAAATTTCTGTTAAAAGAGGAAATCGATTCTGGAAAGATTGAAATTCGAAATATCGAAGGTTTAACTATAGAAAATCGAGTTAAAGTTATGAAAGCTATACCTGATGATGTTCTTGCAGAACTCAAGAAATGCCATGTGATCCTTAAAGGGCCTACTACTACCCCTTGGAAAGGATCTCCTTGGCCGAATATTGAATCTGCTAATGTGGCAATGCGAAGAGAGTTAGATCTTTTTGCGAATTGTCGACCTGTTCGTGTCCCTGAGAAAGGTATTGATTGGATGTTTTTCCGAGAAAATACAGAAGGAGCTTATGTTCTAGGTTCACAGGGTATTAATGTTTCAGATGATATGGCTATTGATTTTGCAGTGACAACAACTCAAGGA
Source organism: Candidatus Hodarchaeota archaeon (assembly GCA_048886525.1). Taxonomy (GTDB): domain Archaea; phylum Asgardarchaeota; class Heimdallarchaeia; order Hodarchaeales; family Hodarchaeaceae; genus Hodarchaeum. Next base: position 5,379 of record JBHLKP010000113.1, read on the forward strand.
TCAGATCGAATTATTCGTGCAGCATTCGATTATGCTAAGAAAAATAATATCAATAAAGTAACTGTTGTTACTAAGGCTAATGTTGTAAAAGCGACTGACGGAAAGTTCCTTTCCATTGCAGAACAAATCGCGAAAGAATATCCAGATATAAAATGGGATGATTGGTACATAGATATCATGACAGCTAAATTAATCGACCCTGAACGACAAAGCTCATTTCGTGTTATCACAGCGCCCAATCTGTATGGTGATATTATCACTGATGAAGCTGCTCAAATCCAAGGTGGATTAGGAACAGCTGGTGCATCCAATATTGGCAAGCGATATGCTATGTTTGAAGCTGTACATGGAAGTGGTCTTAAAATGGTGGATGAAGGTCGCGAACGATTTGCTGATCCTACAAGTATTATTAAAGCCGCTTCCATGCTTATCAATCACATTGGTTTTACAGAAAAATCTGCAAAATTAGATAAAGCTTTAGAAGTTTGTTCTCAATATGAGAAGAAAATAAACGTAACAGGCCGAGATACAGGTGCTACAGGGGAAGAAATGGCCAAATATATCATTGAAACCCTCCAAGATCCTAATCTCGACCAAAAATGGCAATCTTATCAATAATTTTCTTCTCATTTCTTCTTTTTTAATCAGTTTAGAAATAACATAGGAATTCTTCTATATTTTTAGACAAAACTTTGTTTTAATTTTGAGATTAGTTCAGGATCTTCCTTAAGACGTTCCCGTTGTGCTCCAAAGACAATGTGATCATTAAACCACCTTGGCAAGACATGGAAATGGGTATGAAATATTTCCTGTAAAGCTGCTTTTTCATTTCCTTGAAAGATATTAATTCCATCACATTGGAGAACTTGCCTTAATACATTAGCAACACGACTGACTGTCACACCTACTGCGGAAATATCCTTCTTTTGAATATCAAATAGATTTCTTGAATGGACTTTGGGAATAACAAGAGTATGACCTTTAGCGATGGGATAAATATCTAATATCGCAATAGTTCTTTGATCCTCAAAAATACGAATCCCTGGTTTCGTACCTTTAATTATGTCACAAAATATACAGTCAGACATTGATAATCCCGCTTGATGGATTAATGATTACCTTTTTCATCTTTTGTTTTTTCAAACTTTCAAACTTTTTTCAATGAATCTAATTTCTATGAAACTACTTCGATTAAAATACCTTTTTGTAAAGTCTTTATTTTTAATTTCAGTATCTAAAGGGATATTCAATTGCGGAAAGAATGGATGTTCCCTTTTCAATAAGAATTTTTTCTTCAATGAATAAATTAACCATAAAAAGAACATCCCCATAGGATACTTTAGGATAATAAATGCTCAATAATAGAAAAATGTCTTCAAGGGGAGTCTTTCCATCTGCTAGATTTAATAATTCTAATACTACTCCTCCCCAAAAATCCTTTCCAATTGAATCTAATTTAACTTGCTTGTATTCACGACGATCAGGCCTCATTAGGCGCTTAATAGGTAAAGGTCCATTATAATTACGCTTAATAAGAGCTTTTCCAATTTCTTCTGGATCCCGTTTGTCTGGTATAGATTGAAGTTTGATTCTAAAATGATTAAAATGGTTTATAACCAAATTTGAAAAATGATTAACTTTTTCTTCTAGAACACCATTTTCATCTAATTCAGATAAACTTTTAATTCGTTTTAATCCTATTCTTTCTAAAAGATCCCACTGTCTTATTTTCTGAATCACGGATAGTTCATCTGATTGATTTATGTGGAGTTCTGTTTTAAGAGATTCATCTATTATATCTAAAAAAACTGTATTTAATGTTTCATCAAGAAAATGTTCATCTGAAGTACTTATTCCATAAGCTATTGCTCCAACAACCGTACCAACACTCCTACATTCTAATGGATCGACTTTATCAATACTATCAGCACTTGTATGGTGAAAAGGATCATCATGACCTAACATCGTGGAGGGTATAGAAAAATAAAGATCGTTGAATATGAAGTGATCACTTCCTCCTTCAAAAGGAACAAATGCATAATTCAATCGATATGATCTTCCATTCTTTATATCTATTTTGTTAGTTGTATATTCTAAAGCCTTTCTAAGAAGCGCACGGAGATAGGATGGAGTAGATATACTTGGAAAACACACTTTTAAAGGCGTCCCAATCTTTTCTTGAGACTGACCCACCATATCAAGGTTTAATACAGCTAGTATTTTTCTTCCGTTTTTTTCTCGTTGTTCATCATATGTTTTTAGCCATGGAATTGTACCAGAAAATTCGGGAACCCATAGAAATTTAATTGTTCTTTCTGGAGGAGATAATAATCCAGATCTCATCAATTTTGTTAAACTTAAAACTAGTTCTAATGTTGTTGCACTTCCAGAGGCATTATCATTTGCACTTGGAGATGGATGGCAGAGATGGCATATCACTATAATTTCTTCTTTGGGCCTTTCAATTCCTACTATTTCTGTTTCAAGTACATGTAATTTACCAGTATTAACTGAAAAACTTGCGTCTATCTTAAATTTTACTTTTACATCCTCTTTTTTTTCTAGATATTGTTTTATTTCACGAAATTGTTGATGTGATATTGAAAATCCCGATGTAACCTCAGATAAGTTATCAGCATTTGGCCAAAAGCCATCATATTGTATTGTTGAATCTCCTATTTTAGCAGCACGATCTAGTGTAGGATATAAAATCAATCCCTTCACATCATGTTTTGCAGCAAAAGAGAAAACCTTTCTAGGACTTGCAGTTATTAAAGCTATTTTTCCATTAGCTATTTTATAATCTGGGCTAGTATCACCCTTTCCAACATCAACAATGGATGCTTCAAATTCTGCGGATTTTGAATGTGTTAAAATACTCATTGGACAGTCTTCAAAACGACAAAGTCTCTTTTTAACTGGTTTAGTTAACCAGCACTCTCCTGATTTAATATCCCAAGAAATTGGAGCAACCCAATCCCAATTTTCCCATTTTCCATCAGCCTGATATTCATGCAAGGTCGATGTGATTTCATTCTTTTTTAATACCGCTTGAATATATCTAGCAGCATCTAGATATCCTAGTGAACCTTGAATTCGATGGTATTGAGATATACGTGAAACAGCATTCATAAGGGAATGAGTAGAAAATTCTTGATGAAACTTATTCACCAGATTCTCAATTTTCATTAGGTACACCTACTACTAACAACATTAATAGCAGTATAAAAACCGATATGAACAGAAATAGATATATAATTAAATTTTATTAATTTAAGTAGCTTTATGATAACTAAATAATAATTAAAAAATAAAGAGGTAGCTGGGGGCGAATAAAATTAAGATGAAGCCACTGTATAACTTAATGTGCCTCCAGCAAGGATGATATCACGTTCACGCTCAGAAAGGTCATAGGAAGTCTCTATCTCTGTATTTTGTGTAATATTATGGATTTTAATTGGTTTTTTTTCCTTTAATGCCTTCCGTACTTCTTTTATTTCTAGAACATCACCATCATTTAATTTGTCATAATCTTCGTTATTAACAAATGTTAGAGGTAGAAGTCCGAAGTTTACGAGATTATCTCTGTGAATACGAGCAAAAGATTTTGTAAGCACAACTTTAATTCCAAGATACATAGGTGCTAAAGCTGCATGTTCACGAGAAGATCCTTGTCCGTAATTCTGTCCACCAATAATGATACCACCACCTTCTCCTTTACTTTCAAGGGCCCTTTGTGGGAAAGTTGGATCTACTTGCTCGAAAACATATTTACTGATTTCAGGAAGGTTTGAACGAAGCGGAAGTATTTTAGCTCCGGCTGGCATAATGTGGTCAGTTGTAATATCATCCTCTGTTTTGAGGAGTACTTTGAATCGGAGATCATCAGGTAAAGGCTGAAAACTAGGCAATGGGGCAATATTTGGCCCTCTAATGATTTCTACTTCTTCGGGTTTATCAGAAGGTTTTAAAATCATGGAATCATCAATTTCAATATCCATGGGTATTTCTATTTTCGGATATGGCCCTAATTTCTTGGGATCAGTAAATTCTCCAAAAATTGCAGTTGCCACAGCTACTTCTGGACTAACTAGATATGCTTGAGCGCTTTTAGTACCACTTCTTCCAAAGAAATTTCTGTTAAAAGTTCTTACTGTTACTGCATCTGTTTTAGGAGCAAATCCCATTCCGATACATGGCCCACAAGCTGTTTCAAGAATTCTAGCACCCGCGCTTATTGCATCAGCTAAATGTCCTTTCTTAGCCATTTCCATCAAGACTTGCCGTGATCCAGGTGATATCCCTAATACCGTATTTGGGTGAATTTTACGACCTTTAAGGAGAGTGGAAACAGTTAACATGTCTTTTAGAGAGCTATTTGTGCATGATCCAATAGCAACTTGATCAACTTTCATATCGTATAATTCCGAGAGGGGAACTACATTTCCAGGTGAGTGAGGTTTAGCAACTAAAGGTTCAAGTTCAGAAAGATTTATTTCAATAACCTCATCGAAATCACTATCAGTTCCTTCAGGAATCTCTGTCCATTGTTCTTCTCTTTTTTGCCATCTTAAAAATTCACGCGTAACTTCATCAGAGGGGAATATTGAAGTCGTAGCCCCTGTTTCAGCCCCCATATTAGTAATTGTTGCTCGTTCAGGAACAGACAGAGTTTTGACCCCTGGACCAAAATATTCCAAGATCTTGCCTACTCCCCCTTTAACTGACATTCGACGGAGAACCTCCAATATTACATCTTTAGCTGTAACATAATCAGGTAAAGATCCAGTTAATTTTACACCAACTATTTTTGGTGTTTTTAAATAGAATGGTCCACCACCCATAGCTACCGCAACATCAAGACCTCCAGCACCTATAGCAATTGAACCTATTCCACCAGCTGTTGGAGTATGAGAATCTGAACCAATCAGTGTTTTACTGGGACGTGCAAATCGTTCGAGAAATACTTGGTGACAAATTCCGTTTCCAGGTCGAGAAAATTGAATTCCATACTTTGCTGCCACAGATTGTAAGTAACGATGGTCATCTGGGTTTTTAAAGTCTGTTTGCAATGTATTATGATCAACTATTGAAACAGATAATTCAGTTTTAACTTTATCAAGACCCATTGCCTCAAATTGAAGATAAGCCATTGTACCAGTAGCATCTTGGGTAAGAGTATGATCGATACGAATACCAATTTCCTCTCCAGCTTCAAATTTTCCTTCAACGAGATGGTCTTGTAATATTTTTTTCGCAATTGAAACCATTTTTTGAATCCCTTTCTTTAAACGGTTTTTATAACATTTTATTTAGTTCTATGATTCTGATAACGTTAGTGAAATTGGTTTTTCCAGTTTTAAAATTTTTTCCACTTACATTAAGATTAGCAATAACTAATAATGCAGCAGCTTTCAAAGAAAAACATTAATGATCGATATAAGGAACAACCTTTGATGCAAAAATGTGCATAATATTTTGGATTAGTATTCTAGCTGAAATAATAATCCTTCCATTATACTTTCTGTCTCTTGAGCATAAAAAATTGCAACAAAAATACGGCCACGAGAAAGGTACTAAAATAGGGGATTTACTTGGGCTTATTTCTGGATGGGGATTTTTTATATTCTTATTTGGAATATGGTTATCTCCACAACCAAGATTTACTATTCCTCTGCTTGAAGGTTATTCTTTTATAGTCCCAATTTTGAAGTTTAAAATTCCTTTGGTTCATCTGATTATTTTTATCCCTACGATAATTCTAGTATTATGGTTGGCTTTCAGTGGTTTAAGAGGAGTAACTTTAAAGGTAGCAGAAACGCACAGAGCTGAGAGAGTAGTCACAACAGGTATATATGCAATAGTTAGGCATCCACAATATCTTGGTTCTTTGTTCGCCCACATTGCTATTTCTATTCTACTTTCTGCTCTATATTCGTTACTTTTGACACCTTTTTTGGTAATCTATATTTATCTCATTTCATGGAAGGAGGAAAAAGAGCTGATTAATGAATTTGGAAAAGATTATGACGACTATAAGGCAGAAGTACCGATGTTCATCCCAAAAATTAAACTATAATGATGAAAACTTTAGCTTCCAGAGATTTGATGATCATCCAGAGGAAGGATTTTCACCCTTTGAAATTCTATAAACGCAATAATGATCGCCTTCGGACAAACAGTTAATTTTCTCAACATTGCTTCCGATTAATTCCTTTAGACAAGTTTCATCAACGATACAGGCCATAGGTTCATTTTGTACAATATCATAAATAGTACAGTTATAATTTTTGAGGAGAAAGTTCTCTGGTTCTTCAACCAATAGAGGAAACTTGAGCTTATCTTGGAAAACATCAGTTACTAGCTTTAATTTCTCTTCGAAGGATATTTTATCAAAACTTATTTCAAAATCAGTTTCAATTCGCTTCTGTATTTCTTTTGCTTTTTCTTTTCCAATTTCTTCTAAAATCTCTTGAGCAGCTGCTTCTCCGTATAGAGATATAATTTTATTCAACAGAACCAACGAGAATTCGGAATAAGATTTTGGAAAGAGAGCTAATGCATTATCATGGAGTGAATAAAATCTTGTTGGCCTACCTGAACCCCTCTTTTGCTCTTTCTTTATTATTAAGCTATTTTTTTCAAGATCCATAATATATGATCGAACAGCGGTAATACTCAAATTTAATTCTTCAGCCATCTTTTTAACTGAACAACCAATATCTTCATCATTTATTGGACAATTGACTAA
>JBHLKP010000114.1:0-12126 GCA_048886525.1 Candidatus Hodarchaeota archaeon
CCAAAAAATTGATAATTATCAAGCTTTCTTGTTATACAAGAAATTGAATTCTCCCATGATGGTTTAAAGTCCCAAAACGTTTTCAAAATATTCCACTCAACGTTCGATATATTATTTTTAATTTTAAGCTGATCTCGTTTAACTGGAGATATTTCATGTTGAGTTTGGTTACGTTTATAAGCAAAACATATTAATTCCCGATCTTCTTTAAAACCTATGCTTTTATATGCCCTCAGTGCTTTTTCATTACTTTGAATGACTTCTAAACGACATTGCTCAATTCCATGACTCTTTAAAATTGGGAAAGAATGATCATAGAGTTTTTTGACGATTTTTTTCCCACGATGTTCTGGAACTACTCCAGTTCCGACATTAAAAGCGGTTTTTAATCCACTCCAATTGTCGACCCCATGAATAATAAAACCTACAAGTTTCTGATCAATAAAAGCGCCGAAAGACAGATCAAAATTAACTCCTGCAGCTTCCCATCTGTTTCGTAAATACTCTTCAGTTGCAGTAAACTGGATGATATAATCCGAAAAAGCCGCATTAAAGCAATTAGTGATATCTCCTAGATTTGTTGAGGTTAAATCAGTTATTAGCATAAATAATTTTCATCCTGAATAAAAAAGAACAGAAGATTTATTACTAGTCTAACATGTTTCTTATTTGTAGAAGTGTGTACATAGTACCTCTTCTTCTAACAACACTTGTTTCAGTATACCCTTTTTTGTTAGATTAATCACCGCAATATCACCAAAATCATTGTCTAATAGGTTTTTGATTTCGTTTAATTTTCCTCTCAATTGACCTGAAGCATCAGTTCCACCAATTTCCTCAATTCTTGAATCAATTTCATTCCTAGAAATCTGGGTAATCAAACGTGAGTTTGGATTCTTTTTAGGATCAGATTCATATATTCCATCAACATCAGACCCAAATATTATTTTTTCTGGTTTAAACTTCTTCGCAAGATCATATAGTATCTGATCACCAGATAGAACGCTATAACCCATCGTTATATCAGGAACCATATCTCCTGAGATAACTGGTACCATTCCTGTTGACATGAACTTCGCGATATTATCTGTATTTCCTTTGATTATCCGTCTGTTATTTGATTCATACATACTGGATGCATAAAACTGAACTACAGGTAATTTATGTCTTAAAAAAGCTTCTAAGAATTCCTGTCTTAAACGATTGACGGCGATTTGTGCTTCAAGTAACCCTAAATGCTGCTTTAATGTTTTATTATTCCCTTTATGTAATTGATATTTTAGAACTGTGTAATGTCCAGGAGTCCCAACCCCTGTTAAGATGATAATTCTTTTCATTGACTTATAGACAACCCCTAGACCCTCCGCTATCTGATTAATCATTATAGTCTTTAATTTAAGCAGTTTTGCAGCATCTAAAGAATTTGATTTTAAAGCTTTAAAGATCTGTTCCTTATCTGAAATACAGGATCCTCCAATTTTAATTAATAAATCAATAGTCATCAATAAATCTCCAATTATCAACATTATAAAACGAATCAGATGTTGTGCAGTATTGTTCCTCAAAAAGTCTAATAATTTTATTATTCTAAAAAATTATGATGATGAAAAGGAATACTAGAAAAGATACAATAAGTGCGGATGTTAAATTCACAAAATCATTAGTAATATACTGATTACCTCGATGTAACCTTGTATTGGACCCACATCGAGGATGGGGATTAGATTCAGTTTCCTTTTGACAATTAGTACAGTAATAAATTCCTTGGATTGTTGCACCTTCAATTGAATCAATTACAGAACCTAAGAATCCCGCAACGATTATTGTAATTATTGTGATAAGGAAGCGATTATCGTTTATATTTGGAAAAACGTTAACCAGATATAGAATAAAATATAGTAACGCTAAAAATGCTGAACCGAGTAAAGAAGCGATTAAACCATCTATTGTAATTCCACCAGATGTTCCTGGTGTTACTTTATTAGCAGGTTGCACAATCATTCTGGGAGTTCGACTTGACAGTATTCCGATTTCAGTTGCCCAAGTATCGGCATTATGAACTGCGAAAGATGTAAAAACTGCAATAAGAAATGGATCGAATGGATCTGTAATAACATTCCCTGTTTCAGTTAAACTAGGAATTAATTTTAAGAGAGCATATCCTATTACGAACAACGCTGGAACAAATCCATTTGCAAGTACTTGATTCGTATCCCGCTGAGGTGATCCTTTCTCAAAATCCAAAATCACCTTAGTTTTCTCACTAGTTTTAATTCTTGTTAATAGAGAGGAACTGAGGGAGAAAAATAGGAGTGCCAGCCAGAAGAAAGGATTTATTATAAAAAAAAAGATTCCTAAAATTGCTGCAACTAATACTCCGAATGGGAAAGTAAATAATTTCTTTTTTAGCACAAGAATTAGAACTGGTATATTAAACACAATAGCTAGAGATACCATTGGTATAAAATAAGAAAAGAGAGGATTCATTTCTTATCTCCTTTAAAGCAACAAATATAAAGAGAATATTAAATCATTACTGTATTAAAAGTTATAGAATTGCTATTTTTTGAAATAACATTTACTCTTGCTTTATCATCAGTAACTGTTGACCTTTCTAAAGCTTTTTGTCAGATCGCGATAATAATAATCTAGGAACATATAACTTTTGAGACCGAATTCATTTAGATTTATTGCAGATCGGTAAATCTTTTTTTTTATACTACATTGATTTTAAAAAGAAATCAATCTTGTATTACTTATCATCTTCTTCAATATGATGATATTAAAAGAAAAGAATCCGTTCTCATAGTAATACCTAGTAATTTTAATTTATATAATTGGGATTATTAAAAATGAATAAGCCATCAAATAAAAAATCAGCTGAAATTAAGAAGCTTGCTGACCAAATACTATATCACAAACGAAAATATTATGAAGGAGAACCAGTACTATCAGATGCTTCATATGATGCTTTAGAGGAGAAATTACGTGAACTTGACCCTGAACATCCTGTTCTTTATATTGTAGGCCCTCCAATGGGTGGGAAAATAACCCACGACACTCCGATGCTATCATGTCAAAAAGCAACAGAAATTGAAGAAGTCCTAAAATGGAGTAAAGGGTTTGATTTATTCGTCGGTTATAAGATAGATGGTTTTTCCCTTTCATTAATATATGAAAATGGAAAACTTATTCAGGCTGCAACCCGCGGAAATGGGATTACTGGAGACGATACAACCATTCCAGCCATGAAAATCTCATCAATTCCAAAATTAATACCTGAAATGTCCCGTATTAATATCAGAGGAGAACTTTTCATGAAAATATCCGAATTCAACCGAATAAACCAACAAGAGGGTATTAATTATAGTAGTCCTCGAAATTTGGCGGTCGGAACGATTAAACAAAAGGATATAGGGTTATTGGAAAAAAGAAAATTAGAGTTCTCTGCTTTCGAGTTACTTGGATATAATGATGAAGCAGATTTATTAACAAAAACTAAATTTTTAAAATCATGGAACTTTCAATCAGCTGATTTCACATTATTAAAATCACCTTCGGCGGAGGACATCACTAATCTATTTAAACGAGTTGAGAACAAACGATCGACTTTAGATTTCGAAATAGATGGTATTATTCTGAAATATAATGATGCTAAGGCACGTCAAAATGCAGGTTCCACAGAGCATCACCCAAAATGGATGATGGCTCTCAAATTTGAAAGTCAAGGTAAATTATCGACAGTAAATGATATAACATGGCAAGTTGGACGACTTGGAATCATTACTCCAGTTGCAGAACTAGAGCCAGTTGAAGTTATGGGAGCCTTAATTAGACGAGCAACTCTACATAATGCGGAATTTGTTGAAACTTTAGACATTGGTAAGGGAGATAAAATATTAGTTGTACGTTCGGGTGATGTGATTCCGAAGATAACAGAAATTATTGAAAAAGGCGATAAACATGCAGAATTTCCTTCAAACTGCCCCTCGTGTAATTCTCTTCTGAAAAGAGACGGTGTAAATCTTATATGTGCAGGTTCAAACTGTCGAGAAAAAGAAATTCAAAAAATTCACCACTGGGTCAAAAATGTAGATATAGTAGGTTTAGGGCTAAAAAATGTTACCAAATTGTATGATTCTAATCTTATAAAACATTTCGCTGACCTTTACAACGCAAATTTAACAGAAGGAAAATTAGTTTCATTATTTGGGAAAAATGGATCCAAAATTTTTTATAATATTCAGAATTCAAGGAAAATTCCTCTTCATATATTTCTTGCAGGACTGGGAATTGAAAACCTTGGTAGAAGAATGTCAAAAACTTTAACCCAGCATTTTAAGAATTATCAACAATTAAAAAACGCCACTATAAGCCAACTAGTACAAATTGACGGAATATCTGACACTATTGCTAATTCTATTGTTAATGGTTTGAAAGATCCTTCTCTCGGAGATAAGGTTCTTAGTAATGGTGTCCAAATTGTATATGGAAAAGTGAAAAAGAAGAAGGATAAAAAATCTTTGGGATCATTAATGGATTTTCTATCAAGTGGAGACGGTATGGATCCTTCAGCTCAATATGCTCGGAAGAATAAATCTTCTAAAGATCTAAAAGTATATGTGACAGGAAAGGTAGCAAATGCCACAAAAAAGGACATTCAACGCATTTTAGAAGAAAATGGTTATGAATGGGCACCAGTTACGAAAAAACTTGATTTATTAATAACAGGAGAGGATCCCGGATTATCAAAGCTTGATAAAGCAAGAAAATATGGTATTAAAATAATAACATGGGCTGAATTTTCTAAAGAGAAATTGCAAAATTAAATTATTGATATATTTAAAGCCAGAATATCCTTTTCAGTATTCAGTAATAATATTCTCTTATTATTAAATAGATATAGATAATTTTAATAACTTACTCCCTTTTTTGTAATATAAATAATTCTAAATAATATTTTAAGTGACCTATTATGATGGAATATGAGTCATCAGATGATCTTAGAACTATACAAGCTCTACCCTTATGGCAAGGATTTGTAGCAGCAATAATTACACCTATCCTTATAGGATTCGTGTTTGCAATTTTAGGTGCTCAAAGAAATGCATTAATGCTTCAGTTAGAAATGATCCTTGTATCCATTGCATTTTGTCTTACAGGGATTTTAACCCGTTCAAAACTTAAAGGACTGCTAAGTGTACTTGCAGCCCCGATAGCATGGATCCCAATGTTCATTCTGAGTACTTTAACAAGTGGTTGGTATGTAAACCCTTATGGTCTGATTGCGGATTTAGCAGGGCCAATATCGGCAATTTTCGAAAATACAGCATTAGTCGGGCCTGAAGTTTCTCAATTCGGGGAAACTATTCAATATGTCTTAATCATATTTGACTTACTACTTCTAGAGCTTTTCATTGCACTATTTCTTGGATTCTTTCTTTCAACTCTTGCCACAGGAATATGGACTAAAAAAGGAGATCTTTCTATTCTTTCAATTATAACAAAACCAATTGCAGCGTTTTTTGTCATCGCTATTCTAATCACTGTCCCCTTTATATACCATGGAATTTCAACATTCGTCGATGGAAGCGCTTCATTAGCTGCAGGTGCCACTGAATTTATGGGAATTTTTGGTTATGAAATAGGAGGTGGTACTGGTTCTCAAGAAGGAATAGGAATCAATATCAGTGATCCTGCTGTTATCGCAGAACTATCTGAAGCAGCAGAGCGAGCTGCAAGATGGTTTGAACGATCATCGATCAAGTTTGGTCAAGTTCAGGGTAATTTTTATGTTAATATTATTAAAGGTTTTTTACCTGATAACCTCAATGGTATTAATTTACAAGAAATAACGTCTATTCTGAGTATTTCCAGCATCCTAGCTTCTGTTGCTAAAGAAATTCCAGATTTACTTCTTGGTTATAACAGCTTAGTAGTAGGATTTGAACGTACGTTTGGTGTTTTATCCACAACTGATCTTGGTGGTGGATTTGGTAGCTCAATGAGTGAAATTTCAGCTGATTATAATCCTGAGTTCAGTATTGGTTTAGATAACATTTCTACAGCAATTGACCACTTCAATAATTCCAAACAAGGAGTTACAGCCGCTTTGGAGGAAGCTGAAGAATTAATTGCCACATTAATCGTTGATGAGACTGCAGACCTCGCGACTGCATTGGGTATTGTAGAGGAAGCAAAAGCTGGTTATGGACTTATCTTAGAAATTGCTCGGGGTGCTATTGAATTTTTAAACGCAACTTATAAAACAACGCTAGCAATTGAAGATCTTGGTGACAGCGCTTTTGCTGATTCTGCAGATTGGTTGAGAAGCGCCTCTGGTGATTTAGAAGATGCAAACACTTCTTTCCAAAACATCGATACAACCGGATTAGATCCAAACTCAATCCTCCCATTCTACGGTACGGTTGAAATACTTAAAGATATGACTAATATTTTGACCTATTTTTCATATGCAGCAACTAATGGGACTGAATGTTATGATAAAATGGATGATGTACTTGTTGCGATAGATGCTCTTAATTTCAATAGTACTGATCTTGCTGCTATTTCAACTGGATTAAATGATCTCTCTGTGAGTGTTACTGAAACTAGTACCCTATTTACTGATGCTGCATATTTTATTGGTGTTGCAGCAAACCTAGCTGAAGGATTCAAGGCGAAAACGTATGGTGATACAATTGATTCTGCTTTCAAACCAATGTTAATTGATTTCAGTAGTATGTTAGATGCTTTCAGTAATAATATTACTCAGATGGCTAAACTCGTTGACGCTTTAGAATATACAGTTCTTTCTATCGATAGTTTCACCAGTGGATTCACAATGTTTAATACAACATATACTGAAGCCTATAATGGAGCTGGGGGTAACTTCACAACATTTTTCTCCACTCTAATGAATGATCCACGCTTTAATCGATCAGAAGAACTGATGCAGTTTTGTGTTCAGAATGCTTCCATGGGCCACTATTATGTTGGACAAGCACAGGCGATAGATGTAGATGTAAAAAATAATTGGCAATCCATACTTTACAGTCCTGACCCTCCTAGTATCCCACCTGATCTAACCTCTATTGCAGGATTAGCATTTGCAGCATTAGACAAGATAAATTTATTAAGAACAGTCGTCGATTTAATAGAGGCGGAAGGTAATGCTGATCTAGTACAGATGTTTTTTGAATCGTTAGAAACCATCAATTTAACAAATATCTTTGGTGGTGGAGGTTCTTAATTTTGATTTTAACCTTCACACCTCCCTTTTTTCTTTATTTAAGTCCTGGTTCAACTAAATGTTAATCGAACTCCTATATTACCCTTTTTATCGATTTTTTGGAATTAATATTAATATTAAAATGCTGAATTATCATTTGTTTGATTAAAGAGGAATCATGATATGACTTATGCAGTGAATCCTGAATGGCGTACACATTCGACCCGTGATGTCAATAGCGAAAATGATGAATTGAAAATTATTATCGGAGGTTGGGTTCAACAAATTCGGGATAAAGGAAAGCTAATATTTCTAACTATTAGAGACCAATATGGGTTATGTCAAGTAACGTTACATGAGGCAAAAACAGATTCAGAAATTTGGAAAACTTGTAAAACTTTGAATTTGGAAACAGTTGTATCTATTGAGGGTATAGTAAAGGCAGATAGACGATCAAAATTAGGTGCAGAATTAATCCCATCAAAAATTATCGTTCATTCACTTGCAGCACCAAAATTCCCAATTGATTTAACCAAAAAAAAAACCCAAATGGAAATCGACACAGTTTTCCGTTTTAGAGAGTTATCCATAAGAGATCCTGAAGTAGTAGCTATCATGGAACTTAAGGATATTATAGCAAGTAGTATTAGGAATTTTTTCAAATTAAAGGGATTTATTGAAATATTTACTCCTTTCATTCTAACTGCTTCAACAGAAGGAGGAGCAGAACAATTTGAACTAGATTATTTTGGGCATCCAGCTGTATTAGCTCAATCCTGCCAATTCTATAAACAAGCTGCTCTTGCATGTCATGAAAAAGTGTATGGGATTATCCCCTCTTGGAGAGCTGAAAAATCTCATACTCCGAAACATATCACTGAATTCTGGCAAGTAGAAAATGAAATCGCTTTCGCAACGGATGAAGAGATCATACAAGTTCAAGAAGATTTAATTATTCATATATTAACACAAGTTAAGAAACTTGGTGTATTACAATTAAAAAAATTGAATCGAGATATTTCAATTCCCTCTAAACCTTTTAAACGTGTTCCATTTAGCGAAGCTAAATCAATGATTATCGAGCTAGGTATTGAATCCAATCCAGAGGAAGACTTTGGGGCATCAGAAGAAACAGCACTTTCACAAGCTTTTGAGGAACCTTTTTTCATAACTCATTTTCCGACACACTTACGAGGTATGTATTATGCTTCTGATCCAGAAAATCATAAAATTACACGTTCTCTCGATTTAGTCGCCCCAGAGGGATTCGGAGAATTATCAAGTGGTGGTCAAAGAGTTTCGGATTATAAAGTGTTGAAAAATCGTACAATTCAACAAGGATTTGATCCGAATAATTTCAACTGGTATTTACGTATGTTTAAATATGGTATGCCTCCTCATGCAGGATATGGATTAGGATTTGAAAGACTTATTAGATGGGTGGCAAAATTATCACATATAAGAGAAGCTAGTATGTTTCCAAGGACCCCTGAGATTTTTCAACCTTAAAAATTCCTAAAAATTGACACATGCATCTTTAAAACAAATAATAAAGATAAAACTGGTAAATAATTCTTTACGCTCTTCTTTTCTCTATATAACATAAAATCATGTATCGCACGGTTTTCAATTAGTGATGAATCTCTGATAAAAAGAACGATTATTTGTTCAAGTGGCATAACGGGAAGATTGTTGAAATTACTCCATGTAAAAAGACTCCACTTCATAGCTTCCATAGAGAATTTTATAACTTGCTTATGAATAGGAAAAAAAACCAACGCTCCAAGTGCTAATAGCGAATTCATGATAAACGATTTTATTAGATCACTACTACTTATTTTTGGGACTGTTTTCCAATTTTGGAATACATTTCTCCCATAAATTATCTTATGTTTTTTAAACAATGAAATCCATACAGAATTTTGGGGCGCTAAGAGAGTCCCCACAATAGGATTGACATTAAATACTCTGTTAAACTTTCGTTTTTTGAAATCAGAGAAACGACAAGTAAAAATGTTTATGAACATACCCGTAGCTCTCTGTAAACCTGTACTAAAGAAAGCTGATTCCTTTTTTCTAAAACGATAAAAGAACCTGTTTTCTAGTTTTAAAAGAGATTGTTTAATTTGTTTAAAATCGAATTTAGAACATGAATCACTTACTATAACTAGGAGATCTACGTCTGTTGATGATGATTGTTTACTTGGTTCATTTACTAGTGATCCAAACAATATGACTGAGATAATTTCTGATTTAGATCTATCTAATTCAGTTTTAACAGAATTAATGTACCGATGAAATAAATCTTTACTCATAGTGTATCCATCAATGAATTTATTACTGTTTTATCCTATTAAAATTGATTATTATGAGGATAAATGCAATTGCTTAATTAAGATCTCAAGAAACTTATAATCATATTTAGAAATCAAACTAGTCAATAATAAAAAACTTGCTTGTACAAACAGGAAAACTTCTTAAAATATAGATTTGAGAATAATAAGATGGTGATTGTTTATGATTGAATATGAAGGGATAAAATTCCAATGGCTTGGACATGACGGTTTTCTTATTACAGGCAGATCTGGAAAAAAAATCTGTATTGATCCTTATCAAGTAAGTGGTGACTTTGAATCAGCAGATATTGTTATCAGTACTCATCAACATGGCGATCATTGTTCATTGACAGATATTCAAAAATTTTCCACTTCAGAAACAGAAATCATAGGAATTCCGTTAAGTAAAGGAATATTTGATCAAATAGAAAGTAAAAAAATTCATTACGTAAAACCAGGAGACAAGGTCACCATCCTCGATCTCTCAATCGAAATTGTCCCAGCATATAATATCAACAAATTTCGGTCTCCAGGAGTTCCCTTTCATCCGAAAGAGGAACAACATATTGGCGTTATTATCAATTTGGAAGGTGCTAGGGTTTATCATACTGGTGATACCGATCATATTCCAGAAATGGCTGATTTTGTTGTTGACGTGGCATTACTCCCTGTGAGTGGTACATATGTTATGACTGCAGAGGAAGCAATTGAAGCAGTACATACGCTAAACCCCAAGTTAGTTATTCCGATGCATTTCGGCAAAATTGTGGGCAATAGATCGATGGCAGAAAAATTCAAAAAAGGTGTAAAATTCAGGGTTGAAATACCTTCCATCGATTGAAACAAAGACTGATTAGAATTTTAAATTTGTAAAATTAAGTGATTTTTAAAAAATCATAAATGTCGCTTTATTAATAGCCATTTTCTCTTAACAACTTATTTAAAAGTTCTACAAAAATGAACTAACATTATCACAAAAAGGGATTAACATGGCCAGTCATCGATTGTCAAAAAATCAACTACTCCAGATAGTTTCACATCCTATTGTACTTTTATGTGCAATCATACTCAACTTAATTTGGGGAATTTTCGGTTTTCTATCATACTTACCTCTTACTGATAGAGTTTCATTTCTTCTATGGTTATTTGTCCCCGATTGCCCACTTTACTCATTTCTCTTTGCAATTTTCTTAATTGATCGAGAAAAAATTAAATCTTACCAATCTTTCATGTGGATTCTTACATTTGGTCTAATAAAATTCTCTCTTGCAGCTCCAGTGATATTTCTCCTCCGTCCTAGTCATTACCATGCCCTACCAATCTTTGGTATAGAGCTACCCGATATTTATCCCTTTGATTATTTCCACCTAATATTACTTCTACAAGGAATTTTCGTTGCAGTTTTTTTCTTAGAGAAATCCTGGCATAATTTTTCAATTGCTTTTTTTTGGCTTCTTATCAATGACTTCATTGATTTTGTATTTCTGACTTTTCCCTTCTATCACGACTCTCATAACATAATGTTAACATTTACTCTGTTCTATATCCTCATTAACCTCATAATACTAGCTCTTGGATCATTTTTCGTCATGGATGGAGTAATTCATATTAAAACAGCTCTAGGATTTGATAAAAGAAGATTCGACCAAGTTCCTGTTATTTCTTCAGGAATGTTAGAAGAAAGCAGAGAATAGAGAATGTCAGTTAACCTTTAACAACACCTACAGGGAGAACCTGGACCACTTTTTTTACAACACCTGCATTATGCATAGTGCCGACCACATGTTCTACATCTTTATAAGCACCAGGAGCTTCCTCAGCTACTCCAGCAAAACTATGAGCTTTTATAATTATACCCTTCCTAGATAAATTCTCAACAAGAGTTTTCCCCCAATATTTTCGCTTAGCTTGTTTCCGTGACATGCTTCTACCTGCACCGTGACAGGCACTACCGAATGTTTCCTTCATACCAAGATCAGTACCAGTTAAAATAAAAGAGGATGTTCCCATTGTACCACCTATGATTACAGGTTGGCCAACTTTGCGATATGCACTAGGTATTAGATCTTGATTAGGGCCATAAGCACGAGTAGATCCTTTACGATGAATCAAAAGCTTTTTGCCATCGTGGTTTTCGAATTTTGATGTATTATGACCAACATCATATAATTGCTTAATTTCTACATCAAATACCTTTTTAAAAGTACCACGAACTAAATGTGCAATGACTTGACGATTAGCAAAAGCACAGTTTATCCCCGCATTCACCGCGGATATATATTTTTGACCTTCATCAGAGTTAATTGGAGCAGAACCTAATTCTTTATCTGGTAAAGGTAGGCCGTATTTCTGAGACGCTTTTACTAGTTCAATTGAATAATCAGTGCCAATCTGATGCCCTAAACCACGGGATCCACAGTGAAAAGACACAAGCAATTGATCTTGAAAAAGACCATATGCTTTCGCCGCTTCTTGATCGAAAATCTTATCAACTATTTGTAGCTCTAAATAATGGTTTCCAGAACCTAATGTACCAATTTGGTTATATTGTCTTTTCTT
>JBHLKP010000115.1:0-12015 GCA_048886525.1 Candidatus Hodarchaeota archaeon
AAACATATTTTATTTTCGAGATTGATATCTGAAAGGGTTTTCATGATTATTCATTTTTCTCCTAAATCTTTTCAACTTTTTTGTTTTATTAATAATTACTCGAAAAATAATAAAATGCAAAATTATTTTTGTTAAAGAGTAAATTATGCGATAAAAAATGCATAAAACATATGAAAAAATTATTTTAGGTGAGAAAATAAATGGGTCAAGGATCTGGTTTTGGTAAAACCATTTTATTTGGAGAACATTTTGTTGTATATGGTTTACCAGCACTAGCGTCAGCTATAGGCGATAAAACAACATGTACGGTAGAAAAAATGGGTAAAGGTTATAAATTGTATGACAATAGACCTGAAGTACCAGGATATAAGGAGAAAAAATTTGAAGAACAAAAAATATCTATTCGAAATATTATAGAATACATGGGATTAAATCTTGAAGAACAGGGTATAAAAATAACGCTAGCTGGCGATCTGGTTTGTGCAAGTGGAGTTGGAGCTTCGGCTGCGAGTTGTGTAGCTCTAGCTAGGGCTATAAATGATGAATTTGGGTTAGTATGGGACGATGTTAAGATCAATGATGCAGCTTACGAAGGTGAAAAAGGATATCATGGAACTCCTAGTGGAATTGATAATACTGCTTCAACATTCGGAGGTTTAGTTTATTTTGTGAGAAATCTAAAGGGGGGTCCGAATACAATGGAAACCATCAAACTAACTAATCCAATTAATATGGTCATCTCCAGTTCAGGAATGACTGCAAATACGAGTGTTGTTGTTGCTGATGTGAGGAAGAAGAAAGAGGAAAACCTCAAATGGTTTGAAGAAATTGTTAAAGAATATCAAGAGGTTGTTCAACAAGGACGTGAAGCTCTTGAAAGTATGAATCTAGAAAAAGTGGGACAACTTATGAATAAGAACCACGAATTATTACAAAAAATTACTGTATCAAATGATGTTCTTGATAAAATGGTAAAGATAGCAAGAAATGCTGGTGCCTTAGGGGCGAAAGTTACTGGAACAGGACGAGGAGGAAATATAAATGTGTTAACACCTAGCCCTGAACTTCAGGATAAGGTATATAATGCATTAAAAGATGCAGGGTTTGCTTCTTGGAAAACTAAAATTGGTGTATAATCTAAAATGAATAGGTGAAATAATATGAACTTTCGTGAATACATTAACAAATTAGATAGTGATGGATTACTAATTAAAATCAAAAAGGAAGTTAGCGTTGACATTGAAGCTGCAGCAGTTCTGAAAGCTGCAGAACCTTCTCAGCTTTTATTCGAGAATGTAAAAGACTATTCTAATTTTCGTATTGCTGGTAATATCTTTTGTACAAAGAGTAGTATTGCAGATTATTTCGGAATCCCTACTTCAGGTTTGATTCCTAAATTAACAGAAGCTATCGATAATCGTAGCTCTCCAGAAGAGATACGTGATGCTCCTTGTCAAGAAGTCGTTATGGATGGTGTTGACCTTGATAAATTACCAATTCTAAAACATAACGAACGGGATGGTGGACGATATATCTCTTCGGCTGTAGTAGTCACCAAAGATCCCGAATTTGGTCAGAATTTAGACTTTCACCGCGCTATGCAATTTGAAAAGACAAAGATGAGTACTCGGATTATAAAGGGAAGAGATTTTTACAAATTCTTAGAGCGAGCTGGAGAATTAGATGCAGCATGGTGCGTAGGAAATACACCTAACATTCTTGTAGCTGCAGCTACTTCGGTAAAAACGGGAATAAATGAACTTGAAATTGCTAATGCTTTATCAGAAACTCAAGTAACTAGAGCTGCATCCGTAGATCTTATAATTCCTGCTGGATCAGAAGTAATCCTTGAAGGTAAAGTATATATGAAAAACCGTGCAACAGAGGGGCCTTTCATTGATCTTACTGAGACTTATGATATTGAACGCGAAGAACCAGTCTTTGAAGTTAAGAAAATTACTCATCGAAAAGACCCAATTTGGCAAGCTTTACTTCCTGGTGCATTAGAGCATAAAGTATTAATGGGTATGCCACGAGAACCAACTATTTTTAAATCTGTAAACGAAGCAGGTGTAAAATGCCTAGATGTTAATGTTAATCCAGGTGGATCTTCATGGTTACATGCTATTGTGAGGATTGATAAACAAAATGAAGATGATGGTAAGAAGGCAATACACGCAGCTTTTGCAGGGCATAGAAGTTGTAAACATGTATTCGTTGTAGATAAGGATATTGATATCTATAATCCCTTAGATGTTGAATGGTCAATGGCTACTCGTTTTCAAGCTGAAAAAGGCTTGATAGACAAAGGAAAAGAGCCAGGATCAAGTTTAGATCCGAGTGCAGAACCTGGTACAAAAATTACTAATAAAGTTGGCTTTGATTTTACAGCTCCCTTGGTTACAAAAGGAAAGAGTTTCGCAAGAGCTGAATTTCCTAAAGTTGACTTAAGAAACTATATCGAAGAATGATTGGAGGTATGAATATGGAATTAACTTCTGAAGAACAAGATATGGCAGCAGGGAAATATGGAAAAGCAACACAGAAAGCGATGGAGATTCTAGTTACACTCGGGGAAATTTATGGTGCAAAAAGATTAATCGATATATCTTCAGTTCAAATCGCTGGTGTAAGCTATGCGAATTTAAACGAACCCGGATTAAAATGGTTAGAAGAAATGGCTGAAGATGGAGAAGTAAGAACATTTACTACTCTAAATCCAGCAGGAATGGATTTAGAGGAATGGAAAAAGCTTGGAATAAGCGAAGACTTTGCCAAAAATCAATTACGAGTCGTTGAGGCGTTTGGAAAGCTAGGTGTAATCACAACCTGCAGTTGTACACCGTATTTATACGGTAATCTCCCTCATTACGGACAAAGTATAGCATGGTCCGAGAGTAGTGCTGTTTGTTTTGCAAACTCAGTAATAGGAGCACGCACTAATCGTGAAGGTGGACCAAGTGCTCTTAGTGCCGCTTTAGTCGGAAAAACACCTGAATATGGTTTTCATCTGGATGAAAATCGGCAACCTGAAATAACAGTCGAAGTAAAAGCCAAAGTTCAAGGAACATATAAGTTTGGAGCTCTTGGAAAGGTATTAGGTGATCGCTTAGGAAAGAAAATCACATACATAAAAGGAATTCACCAAGCTTCAGTTGAGGAACTTAAATCTTTCTGCGCTTCATATGCTACTTATGGAGGAGTCGCTTTATTCCACATGGAAGGTATTACTCCTGATAAAGTGCGAGAAATACCTTCAGAAACTACTGAAGTAACTGAAGACGATATGAACAAAGCAATGAGTGACCTCGATGATGACACAGAGATTGACTTCATTAGTTTGGGTTGCCCACATGCATCGTTAGCAGAATTAGAATATATTGCAAAAAAACTTAAAGATAAAACTGTTAATCCTGAAAAGGAGGTTTGGATTACAACCGCACGTCCTACTAAACAAATAGCAGATAGAATGGGATTCACAAAGATAATCGAAGATTCGGGAGCAAAAATCGCTGCTGATACATGTTGCGTCGTTGCGCCAATAAAAGGGCGTTTTAAAGGACTAGCATCAGATTCAGCTAAAATGTGTTATTATGGGTCTGGCAGGAATAAATTTTCAGTAAAATTAATGTCAATGGATGAATGTATTGAGGAGGCCTTAAAATGACTAAATTAAAAGGAAGAACAATTTATAAAGGGATGACAGAAGGAGAAGCTCTTGTTACAAGTCATGGTATTTCATTCTATGGTGGTGTCGATCCTGATACTGGAAAAATTGTTGAAAAGGGACATGAATTAGAAGGTCAAAGTATAACAGATAAAATTCTTGTTTTTCCAACAGGAAAAGGATCTACAGTAGGATCTTACGTCATCTATCAAATGGCAAAAACTGGTACTGGGCCAAAAGCACTTATTCTTAAAGAATGTGAAGCTATTGTTGCAGTAGGTTGTATAATATCGGATCTACCTTGTATAGATCAGATAGATACAGATAAGATTGAAACTGGAATGAATCTATCGTTAGATGCTGAAAATGGTATTGTAGAAATTCAATAATTATGCAATACTCACTTTATTTCAATCTTTTTTTTAATCTTTCTAATTAATATAATGAATTTAAAGATTATATTGAATTTGATGTGATATTTCTTGGATCCAAAACGAATAATAGTTGGAGTATCAGGAGCGTCAGGCGTACAATATGGTATTGAGGTAATAAAAGCTCTTATGGAATACAAAATCGAAACCCATGTAATCATAACTAAATGGGCTGAATATGTGATGTTAAATGAATCTAATATGGATAGAACAGAGATTGAGAAAATTACTCCTTATGTTTATGATGAATCAGATATGAGTGCTAAAATTGCAAGTAGTTCATCACTAATTGATGGTATGGTTATTATACCTGCGACCGTAAAAACAGTAAGTAATATTGCTGTAGCTAATACTGGAAATCTTATTGCACGAGCTGCTGATATCATGCTAAAAATGAAAAGAACACTAATCATTGGCATACGAGAAACACCAATAAGTCCACCTTGCATTCAAAACCTAGCTAAATTATCTGCATACGGGGCTATTATTCTTCCCCTAAGTCCTGGATTTTATCATAATCCTCAAAATATTCAAGATTTATATGATTTTATAACTGGGAAAGTCTTGGATTGTCTTAATATCCCTAATAGCAAGTATAAACGTTGGAAAATGGAGAAAGATTTATATCCAAATCAGTAGATGTTCAAGAGCAAATTCATCCTTTTACTTAACTAAAAGGTTATGAGAAAATGGAAACAGAATTTAAGAAACTTATCGATGATCAAAAGCAAAAAGGAAGTATTACATCTGATAGAAAATTAGCACATCTCCAGATCTGCTTAGAAAACGATGTTCAAGCGAAAAATGCTACTACAGGGTTGGAAGATATATCCTTAATACATTGTGCGACAACAGATTTAAATTTTAACGAAATTGATTTATCAATCGAAATTTTTGGTAGAAAACTCGAAATACCTTTGATTATATCAGGAATGACTGGTGGACATGCATTTGCTTATAAATTAAATCACTTTCTTTCTAGAGCTGTAAATGAAACAAAGATAGGCATGGGCGTAGGAAGTCAAAGAGCTGCACTAGAAGATGATGAAGTCCGGGAATCATTTGAAATTGTCAGGAAAAATGCACCTGATTCACTTATGATTGGAAATATTGGAGCAGGACAGATTGCACTAGATTTGACTACAAAAGAGTTTCAAGAACTTATCAATATGATAAATGCAGATGCTATAGCAATTCATTTCAATCCACTCCAAGAATCAATTCAACCCGAAGGTGATATTGAGTTAAAAGGATTACATGAGAAAACAAAATCACTAATTAACGAGTTCAACATTCCAATTGTAGCAAAAGAAGTTGGATCAGGATTTAGTGTAAAAGATATTAAAAATATACAAAATATGGGATTTGCAGCTATAGACATTCAAGGTGTTGGAGGAACTTCTTGGGCTGGTGTAGAATCATTACGCGCTCTATCGTTAAAACACAAGAAAACAGGGGAAATTTATTGGGATTGGGGGATACCAACTGCATTAAGCACCATACTGGCAGATATTCATTTTGAGGGTACAATAATTGGTTCTGGAGGGGTGAGAACAGGATTAGATGTAGCTAAGTTGATTGCAATAGGGGCAGACGTTGCAGGTATGGCCATTCCATTTTTGTTCTCAGTCCAAAAACACTCTGCTGAAAATGTAGTTGAATTTATAAGAGAAATAGAGTATCAAATAAGATTAGCTTGTTTCTTGACTGGATCCAAGAACTTATTAGACCTAAGTAGGACTCCTGTTCTTATTGAAGGAAAAACGGCAGAAAGAATGAGAAATTACGGAATTAATCCATCGGATTATCTTCATCGAAAGAAATGATCTTAAAATATCCAATATATTCTATTCTATCAGCAGATAATTGCCAATTTTTTCGTGTAAAGATTTAAGAAGGGGAATCTAGGGCGTTCTATTGCCCGACCAAGGATTGGGTATGACTATTCGATTTGAAATAAGACCCTGGAGGTCGTAATAATATGAGTAAACCATTTTTTGTAAACTATGAACAACCTGATGGCTTAGAGAATGATGCTTTAGCGGTATTAGAAAACGTTAGCACTGATCCTGCAAATATCCGCAAAGGAACTAATGAAACTACAAAAAGTATCGAACGTGGAGAAGCTAAACTCGTTTTTATCGCGTTAGATGTTGATCCACCAGAAATTGTAGCACATCTTCCTCTACTTTGCAAAGACAAGAAAATTGCGTATCTTTATGTAAGCAGTAAGGAAATATTAGGGAAAGCTTGTAATCTTGGAGTTAAAACTGCTAGCTGTGCCATTGCTAAAGAAGGTGAAGTGAAAGCTAAGATTGATAATCTCGCTACACGAATTAAGGAGCTAGCTGGAATCTAAGGAGTGTGTGCATTATATGAGTGAGGAAAATATCTCCATTCCTGCAGAAGTATTGCAGATCATTGGTCGAACCGGTGTAACTGGTGAAATTACTCAAGTCCGAGTACGAGTTTTAGAAGGCCGTGATCGTGGACGAATTATTGTTCGAAATGTAAAAGGGCCAGTTAGGAAGGGTGATACACTTCTCTTACGAGAAACTGAGCGTGAAGCTCGTAACTTGAAGCGGCCATAAATATAAAACCAAGATTGGTGTATCTAAATGGTAAGAATTTTTGAATGTGCCTTTTGTGGCCATGATGTAGAACCTGGAACTGGGATTACTTTTGTACGTAAAAATGGACAGGTAGTTCGTTTTTGTAGTCGAAAATGTAGAAGATCTCTTATTGATTTCAAACGAGATCCACGTAAGTACAAATGGACTAAGAAATATTCTCCTAAGATGAAAATATCTTAAAATATCATTGCTGATTCTGGATAATTCGTCTAATAACCATTGGATCACGTTTTTTTTTATTAAAACGTTGGCTAAAATGCCTAATTAAATATCTTTGGAATATTTTACTTGTTTCTTCATACAAATTAACAATAAAAATAATCAAAGAATTATTCCTCTTTTGATGAGGAGTCTGATTCCTGATTTTCTTCCTTTTTCTCGTTATCCGTGTCTTCTTCCCCTTTAGTTTCCCGGTAATCAAATCGATCAATGAATTCAACAACTTTAAAATCTAAAAAGTCACGAAGTTCTGTAGCGAGTGAATATTTAGCTATTGCAAGGCCTTCCATGAAAATAAGATAGTTTGGTAAAGATATAGATATTATTTGCGCATCTTCAGAAACCTCTATTTGCACTTGCGATAGATCAACACCAGGTAATCGTCGTGCAATGATTTCTTTTTGTATTTCAGTGTCATCTTTTAAATGTTCTACGATTGTAACGTCAAATATTAAATCTTTTCCTGCAAGTGGATGATTAAAATCAATCCGTGATCTTCCTCCGCCAACCCAGATAATTGTACCTGATCTTCCTTGAAACTGTATTCGAGCTCCCACTCTCGGATCCAGATTTGCTTTTCGAAGTCTTTTTGTAGGAACCATTTCTATTTTTGAGCTGTCTCTTTCACCATATGCCTCTGAAATCGGGATATCAAAGGTTTGGGGTGAATTTAATTCAAGTCCGACAAGTTGTTTAGCTAATCCTGGAATCAAAAACTTTACATCCCCAGCACGACATAGTAAAGGGCTATAAACGCGTTTATCATCATGGATGTTCTCAGATCGAGCAACATCCTCTAAGGTTGTATCGAAAACTTTATTGTTTTCTTTTAAACGACCTGTATAATCAATTTTTATCCAATCATTTTCAACTATTGGCATTTTAGTACCCCAAAGAAAACTTCATTTATCATTTGAATTTATGCGATCAACAGTGATCAATTTCAATTGATACTCCTGTTTACAATCAATTGATTCATCAGAAATTTTAATAATCTTCAATTTTTCTCCATCATTGAGATAAGTTGGGCAACAATGATGTGAATAATGAGGACATTCAATTATATTACAATCACGTTGAGTGAAAGTAATGTTTGCTCCCTCAACAGCCAGTTTTGCTCCTGTTGTTACCAAATAAGATGGTTCAAAGATTTCTACTGTACATACACCCCCTTCAAATACATTGCATGAATGAACTGTCTCTCTAACTTTCAATACTTCATACATACGATCATGTTCAAGTTTAAGACATGCTCCGCGTAAACGGCAGTCTTTGCATTCATTAACCTCACCATTGAAAATGAATTTATTCCCCGGTTTTGACTGTTTAACACCCAATAATGTTACTTTTAAAGGTTTATTTGAGGTCATGGGGATTCTATTCCATAAATATTGAATTATTTCAAAAATTAAGGTTATTTGTAGGCCATCTAAAATTAAACTTAATTCTTTCTTAGACAAATTTCTATAAAAAAAAGACTCATTATAATGAGAAATAGTAGAATTGAATGAATCTATTTTCCAAAATAATCTAGTTCAACTTTTCTTACTTCTTCAGCATTTCGACAGAAAGAATAATCCTTTAATAAATTGGAATTCAGAGATAGAAATTGCGATCCCCATTTAAAGACTGATAATAATTCTAGTGATGTTTTTGGATATTTCAAAATATAGAATGATGCCGCAAGCGCCTCAACACTAGTGAGCTTAGCTTGTTTACCATAATTAACAGGATTTGCAGCAATAAGAAACGGTAATCTTCTAGAATTGGGAAATTTTTTATTAAAAATACTTTCTGCTTGATTCCACGAACAATCAAGAACGGTAATCCCGGATTGTTTGTAAATATCTAGATCTTCAACAGAGAGAAGCTGGGGTGCTATTGGATTTAAAACGAGCGAATAGCGAAGAATCTGAGGGATTCGCTCTACAAATCGCATTTTTTCTATATTGGGAAATTTCTTTTGTTTGAAAGATTGCCAAAGTTTTACTCCAGTACACTTTTTTCGATCACACTGGTTTGCATAATAGATGGTTATTATAGAGGTATCAGAGGGCCTATTTTTCATAGTAATATTCGCCCTGCTTCTTTTGCTGACGATCTAGTTTTGAGTCTAATTTATTCACTCGTGGTCTGCCTGACTTTGGATCACGTCGGAAAGTAATCTTAATATTTCCTAAAAAGCGGTTCATGCCGACTCTAACGGACGAAGGAGTGTATGCTTTTCCTAGTTTACCTGGTGTACCCAGAAAAACTATAATTCGATCACTAGCATAATCTTGGGTTACAATATCATGTTCGACGACGAATGCTGCAGCGTTTCGACTTTGAATCATTCTTCGAATTGATTTTGCAGCAATTAATCGGTCTTCAATAGATAGAAAAGCCGATGGTTCATCGAATAAATAGAGATCAGCTTCCTTTGCTAATGTGCTTACGATCGCTACTTTTTGAAGCTCTCCACCGCTTAACTGCTTAACAGCTTGATCAAAAAGGCCTTCTAATTGAAATGGACGAATAATTTCACTTTTAAATTGAGAAGTTGTAACAATTGCACCTGATTCTTTGATAAGATAAGCTTCAACTGATAAATCACTCTCTAAAGCAATATATTGAGGTTTATACGCTACCTTGAGTGTTTGAGATGTACTCTCTCTTTCAGGTTCTAGATTTTCAATTAAGTTGAGATGTTGTACTGTTCCCGTGGTAGGGGTTTCCAATCCTGCTAATATCTTTATGAATGTTGTTTTGCCTATTCCATTAGGCCCAAGAATCCCTATAATCTCATTTTTATGGATTGACCCCCCTCGAACAGTAAGTGAGAAATCGCTTTGCTCAAATGTCTTGGTGAGATCTTGGTAGGATAATAAATAATCAGAAACAATCTTTTTTTCACGTGCCGATGATTTTTCGATAGTAATAGAATAATCTCTAAATCGCATATTTTCGGATGGAATAAATCCATCTAGAAAGACATTAATACCTTCTTTTTCAGTATACGGCTGTGATACAATCCCATACGATGCTGGGATCCCATAAAATGTAGTTACATAATCAGAAAGATAATCTAGAACAGCTAGATCATGCTCAACAAGGATAACAGTTTTTTCTTGCTCAATAAGTCTCCTGATTGCTTTACTAACACGAAGACGTTCATTAATATCAAGAAAGGAAGAAGGTTCATCAAATAGATAAATATTTGCGTCCCTTGCCATGGCAACAGCTATTGCTACTTTTTGCAGCTCTCCTCCAGAAAGAATCTCAACATTACGAGACCAGATTTTTTCTAATGCAAGTTCAGTTTGAAGAGAATCAAGAACATCTCGCTCATCAAAACGAGTTATTATCTCTCTAACTGTCCCTTTAACATGTTTAGAAATACCCTCAATATATTGAGGTTTACGTACACATTTAATCTCCCTATCAATCATTTTTTGGAAATAATTCTGGAGTTCTGTTCCTTTATAGTATTGATAGACGTTTTCCCAGCTAGGTTTTATATCATGATTTCCAAAGTTAGGTATTATATCTCCTGATAAGATCTTTAATACTGTTGATTTTCCGATACCATTCTGACCAACAAAACCATTAACTTTCTCAGGTTTAATAATGGGTAAACGAAAAAGATGAAAACTATTCCGACCGAAACTATGAGTTAAATCTTCGTCTAGTCTTTCTGGAGTATTAATAAGAGTAAGAGCATGAAATCGGCATTTGCGAACGCAAATCCCACAACCAGTACAAAAATTCTCATGGATGATCGGTTGGGATGTAGGAGTCTCAAATTCAAACATTTCAGTACCAGATCGAACGACAGGACACGAACCACGGCATTCTTTGACACATTTTTTGGGTTTGCATTTTTCAGTATCTAAAATTACAATCCGCATTTTTCTGGTTTACTCCAACTTTATTTAACTCAGATAGTCAAACACGGTTTTTATTAAAGAACTTTCAGGAATAGAAATTCATAGTAGGAATTAAAAAACTCATAACTTTTTTTTCTGCTTTTCGAAGATGTTCTTCAAACGTTCTTCTATGAATATTCATTTCCTCTGCAAGTTTTTCAATTAATATACTTCTGGGTAGATCATAATAACCCTTATTATACGCATTAGTAATTGCAGTTAATTGTTTAACTGTGAACTGTTCTTTCAATTCATCCAAAGGAAGTAATATGGATTTTGGAGAATCCATATCTTTCATAGGAGCTAATTTCAGAACATTGACCTTTGATGAAGGATTCATTTTCCTTAAATCATCTAAAATCAATCCTGCATCTTCTGCAGTAACTAGGAGTCGCACAATTTCTGATCCCGCAAAATATTTGATAGGAGGAAGTTCTATACTGCCAAATTTTTCACTAATTTTTGCTAAAGGAAGGGTACCACCTATACATCGCTTAATTATGAGTTGAGTCTGATTATGTTCTGGAAATTTAGCTAATATCATCCCTAATTCAGATTCAACATCATTTATGGCCGATTCAATATGAGGTTTTTCCCCGCGTAATTCTAAGACATCTTTTTGGGAATTACACCAATGAAGTATCTCAACTTTAGGATTATTTTTGGAAAATCGTGAAAATGGGCAATCATGCTGGATTTTAAGAATTAAAATGTATAACATGCTAGGAACCTAAAACAATAGGGGGTTACATACTATATTAATTTATCGTATCGAAGCATTTCTAGTAATATATGCCACCATATAGAGGTATATAATTTTTATATGGATCCATATTAAAGTGAATTATGAAATCGCAATTAAAGGCACAAAGCGCTATTATTTTAGCCAGTATTATATGGGGTATAACCCCAATATTTGTAGAGTTCACCTTGGATTACTTAAATCCATTAAAAATAATGACATTTCGTTTTGGGATCGCTGTAATTGTATTATCCTTTTTTTTCCCAATAATTAAGCGAAAGAGAGGTTTAATATTATTAAAGTCAAAAACTTGTATACTACTAGGTTGGCTAATTTCATTTGGATATTTAACTTCAACAATTGGCCAAGAGATGACTACACCTGGTCTAGCAACATTAATATCTACAAGTTACGT
>JBHLKP010000116.1:0-11883 GCA_048886525.1 Candidatus Hodarchaeota archaeon
TTGCATTAATCGAATCGCGGTAGAACATCCTGCTGGACCTGCTCCAACAATTATTACATCAAATTTCTCGTTCTCAGCCATTTTGATTCCATTTTTACCTTTTTTATTACTTTTATTCGTATTAGAAAAGTGACCTTTATGATTTCAAAGGCAGGCAATAATTGCTCCTTTTGATATTACTTTTAGATCTAGGTGGATCGTTTTCACTGTACTTTTTCAGTTTATCCATGATTTAAGAGTTTAGAGCTATACAAAATACTTTTTCTTAATTCAGTTTTGATTTAGAAATTAATGACTCACATTTAGAAGTTCACGAAGTTTTATTGATTCAAAGATGGTCACATTTAAGTAGAATTAAAAAATTGCTGGACAGAAATCCGTTGGAAAAGTTTTAAATATCAATAAGGGTCATTTCAGACGTATTTTTTTCAGTAATTCCCACTTGGGTTATTAGGTCCTGAACTTCGTAAAAGGCTGGATATATGTATGTTTCTAGGTATATTCATATATATGCTGTCGAAAACTTGGATTCTAGACAAAATTAATATAGAAAAAAAGATGAAATAGCAGCTTTTACACTAGTCTAATCTACACAGTCAAAACTAAGATATCTTCCTTCAGAAATTGGAATTTGATTTATCATTCTTTTCCAAATGTGGAGAACTGCGAAACCTGTAGCAGTGACGATTAGTATTATAAGAAATGCAGGGATTAGTAATTCTTCATCAATTTCAAAACCAGAATATCGACTGGAATATCCAAGCTTGAACCCTAAGTCATCTTCTGATTGCCAGTTAATGTCTTTTGAAATATTATAAGGAAGATAGTCATAGTCAAATAATATGATAGTAATAAAAAGAAAAGAAAATATCACAGCAAAGATACCAGATAAACTTATTGTTTCAATAAAACGGGTGAATGCAGGGAATCCTGTGGTGATAGGAACTTCATGAGTTTTAAAGAAATGGGTAAAAGCAGGCAATCCTGAAGCCCCAAATGCCACCATCAATCTTCCGGCATGAATGCTCGAGAATCCAAAAATAAGACCAAACCCGAAAATTCCACTTAAATAACATTCATAGTTATTGCCTGAAAGATTTTTATGCATACAGTCACTAGATAATAAGTATACGACCCCAAATACTATAGAAATACCAATTCCTACTGGAGAAAGATATATTCCTTCCTCGTAGGTCATTATTGCCCACCAATATTTGCCAAGTAAAGGAATAGGAGATAAAATAAATAATATAATGTCTCGAAAAAGAGTTATTAGGATTAATACGGAGGAAGGAACTAATGCTAAAGTATATTTATTCAGTTTACTTAATAAGAATCCCACAATCGGTATAAATGGAACCATTACGGCAGTTTTATGGATTGTCCATGCAAATACCAAAAAAAATCCAGCTTTTTTGTATTGTTTATTATAGTAGCTTTGAATTGCTAAAAGGGAAACGGCCACGGATGATATTTGCCTTAAAGCGATTCCAATAATACCAAACATGAAGAAGAAGAATATGATAGTTCCATCTTTTTCACCTTCTTCCAAACCTCTCATGAAGCAAAAAAGAGATCCATATGTGATTAGCGAGAGTATAATCCAAAATACTCTCGGTTCTCCAATTTTATTTGTGAAGAAATATATGGTTTCTGTTAACGGTTCTACTGAAGTTAGTTTGAAAACCGTTGCATTTTTAATAATCTCCAAATATCTGTTAAAGTCAGCTCCAACTTGCCACGCAAAAGCAGTCACTATCGTACAATAGATTAAAATTCCATATCTTATCACTTGATTTTTGTATTTAATGTTAATTATTCCAGCTAAAACTGGCATTAGATAAACAACAATAGTCCCAAATATTCCAAAAACCATTTTCCTAACCTATAAATAGCTGCAATAATTTGCTAAATTACAAATCTTGTGGATTCATCAAAAAATTTGTATTGTTAACTTGAGCTGAAGTATAACATTATATATTCATATCTCTCCCTGCAATAAATTCAATCTTTCCTCAAACGAATACAATAATGAATAGAAAACGCATCAAACACACATTAGTAATGCTTGCATAAGTATATGCTTCGATAGCGATAAAGCTTATAAAAAGGATAAAGATAGGATTATCAGCTAGAAGAGAAGAAACAAAAGAAAGAAGCTGAAAGAAAACGTAAGGAAGCTGAGAAGAAAGCAAAAAAAAAGAGGAGAAGTAAAGGAAAGAAACCAAAAAAGAAGAAGAAAAAGCGACTGAAGAGAGCTTAAGAACATAATGACTTATATCAGCCCAAGACTGGATTAATTTTTTTCCTATTTTTCTTATCTTTTCTCAAAATATGTTGAGTTTTTCATTCGAAGACTAGTCAGGGGAAGGGGGGGTAAGATAGATTAAAGTTGTATAACTCCTATTAAACGACATGGATTATATATAAATATTTGATAAAGATTCAGAATCAGACATCGTTGGTTATTGCACATCTGCTATATAATCCTAATCCTTAGATGGTGTTATTCACTAAATTTTGGAATGACTTTCTGAGCGAAATCCTTCAATGTGTCTGTACCTAAGCATTTCGTTATCAAAGATTTTTCATACTTCTCACGATGCTCTTCCTTAAGCCAGTCGAAAATAAATTCTGTTATCCCGATTGAGTGATATTTAACAATAAAATCATAAAAAGAATCTAATGAATCGACAGGAGCATCAGGCGTCCAACCAACTAGTAATGAACGTTTGATTGTCAAAGGATTACGTCCTAGAGTTTTACAATGAGTATTTAATATTTCATTCTTTTTCTTAATATCTTCAAAAGCTTCTTTAGCTGTAGGAGGTGTATTTGTCTGAAGATTTCTCGTATTCCAACCAAAAGTATTCCAGCTATCTGCATATTCTGCAACAATCTTCATCATTTTATTCCCAAGAGCAGCAATTGTTATAGGGGGACGAGGAGATTGAATAGGGGCAGGATTGCATACAGCATCTTGAACCCAGTAAAAGTGGCCTTTAATTGTGGTGATTTCATTTCGAAGAAGTGAATCTACAATCTGTAAAGCCTCTTTAAATCGTAGAATCCGTTCTTGGGCTTTCCAATAATCAGTACCAGACATTGAATGGTCTTCTTTATAGACACCTGCACCTAAACCGAGTTCTAGACGACCCTCGGAAATATGATCAACAGTTAACGCTTGTTTTGCAACTAAAGCTGGATTCCGATATATAAAGGTAGTTACTAGGGTGCCTAAGCGAATTTTATCTGTTTGAGTCGCTAAAGCAGCAAGTAAGGCCCATGTTTCAAACCAAGGTTCTTTTGGATGAATAGGATTGTAAAAGTGATCTCCCAACCATATTGAATCATAACCAAGTTCTTCCAAATATAGACAATCTTTCAGAGCTTCCTTAAAGGATCCATAATGGGCATGAAACAACCCTACACCGAATGTAATATTCAGTTTCTCTTTTAACTGATGATTATTCCC
The DNA here is from genome assembly GCA_048886525.1 of Candidatus Hodarchaeota archaeon. Lineage (GTDB taxonomy): Archaea > Asgardarchaeota > Heimdallarchaeia > Hodarchaeales > Hodarchaeaceae > Hodarchaeum. The sequence continues at coordinate 3,476 of JBHLKP010000116.1, forward strand.
TCGGTTAGACAAATAAATCTCCTTCTTACTCCTTTTTCAAGAAAAATCAGGTATTACTTATGAATATTTGGATGCTACGACATTTCTAAAAGTGTTCTTAGATTTTTTTTAGAGGAAGTCGTTGTTTATGCGACATTTTGTATACACCAGTTAACAGAAAAACTAGGAGAAAGCATTTTATAAAAAGAGGCAGAAAAGCCAGAAACTCTATTATCCAATTCGCTCTAAATTTAAAGACATTTCTTCATTGGTGATTACAGAAGCTTTTTTGAAGTTAGGTTCTTCAACAAGGAAGATAAACTTTTCATTATTGAATACTTGTTTTTTTACTGATTCCATATTGTCTATTCAAGTCTATATGCATCAGACAAAGATCGTCTAATCCTTCATTGTACTATAGAAACCAATCCCTTGAAATGAGAGTCGAATGATGCTAAGAAATCAATCGAATACATGTGCATGAGAACTAATATTGAACAATCAGTATGGCTAAAACCTGAATTGCAATATTTATGGAACTTTTCTGTTGTTTCCTTTAAAATTGTTTGATCAATGTACAGTTTAAAGAAGATGTCTTTTTTTTCCTTCTTCTTCTTTAAGAGTTCATCTATACTTTTGGCACATTCACAGGATTTCGTTCGGACACGTGAAAGGGTTAAAACTTCAGTAATTATGAAATCTGATATAAAAATCTTTCCAAATTCCCCTTTCAATATTTTTACCATTAAAAGAAGAGCATCAGCGTGATGAGGATCATCTCTATTTATATAAGCAAAAATAAATCCTGAATCAAGAAATATCAGCGGTTTTCACCATATAATATTTCATCATCAGTTTTATTTGGGTAATGATAAGAATAGGATTTTATATGCTGTTTATTTATTTTTTTTATTTCTTCTTCAGTTAATGGTACTCCCTGTAGAAAAGAAAGAAAAGCTTCAAAATTTTGTTCTCCAAAATAGATAAGTTCACGTAATAATCTGAACTGATCGATTTTAATGTCTGATTTCAATCGTAATTTTGCTTGAAGTTTTTCTAGCTGTGCCTTTCCATTATCATCAAGCTTTACTGTAGTCGTCATAATAGGATACCTGTTATACAAAGATACCCAATGCCTTAAAAAGCTTTTCTTCCCCTTTTAATTTACAGTAAACATTGGTAGTACATACGAACCTCTATATGTTCAAAGAAAAAGCTTATGAAGGAAAGGTTGTCAGGGATAATACAAGATATATAATGGGAAAAAAGAACCTTCAAAAAAAGAAGAAAAAAGCAAAAAAGCATTTTCAACCAACTCTCAAGGAACAGGCCAAAATAATCAAACTAGATTTACCCCGAACAGGTTAATCTCTTTAGGATCCTCTTCATTAATGCGTGTCACTTGAATTTGATAATTCGTCCCCCGAATGAAAAAGAATTCTTAGATTATACTTAGATTAAACATGGTAATAACACAGACGCATATCCCGTTATTCCATTTATTTTTGGAATTGCACTATATATGGAAATGAAAGTGATTACTGTGATATCCCCTCGGTGACAGAAATATCTCGTCATTTCTTCATCACTGATATCTGGTTTATTAAACGAGAATTTAACTGCCGTAAAAATCACCAAAGTACTTTGAAAGTTCTAATTCGCGGCTTCAGATTTTTCAAGTGTTTCTATGGACAATTGACTGTCCAAGTAGACGAGATCCAAAGCTGATTTCATAAAGCGAACTCCAATTGCGATTAACAGAAATCCAGTACTAAAAACTATAAGAACAACAGCCACACCCGCTACTAAACCAAAACTCTCTATAATCTGTCCAGCTGCGGTAAGTAAAGGAACGCTGAACAACGCTGTGATAGTAGGCATCAAAGAATATATAGAATTTCTGTTCTCAGATGGTACAAAATCTACTAATAACCTCATTCTTAATATTTCTGCTGTTCTATAGATCGTACTGATAGTTATGTTTATTATAATTATTGTAGACAGAAAACCAATAAGATTAAACTCATTTTCTAACGGTATAAAGAGTAAAAGGCTAATTACTGCAGGAAAGAACAAAAGAAGAAAAACCAATAAGATTAGTGGGTAATGTTTCGTTGAAAATTTTTTACTGAATTTAGCAATAAATAATCCAAGAGGAACACCATTGAGCATAATAATTGTTCTAAGGAGATTTGCACCCATATCGTCTCCAGAATATCCAAAATAAAGTGGAAAAAGTATTAAGGATCCCCAAATCCACGTCCAGGTATAAAGGAATCCAATGCCTAGGATCAGAAAGAACGCCGCTTTACTTGACATCATAAATCTCATTCCCCCTTTAAGATAGGTGATGTAAGAAGTTTTAATCTCCTTTTTCTCGTTTTTAATACCTGATTCGTTTATTATGGTCGAAAAATCTCTAATTTTATATAAAACAATTAATACCATGATTAAAGAAAACCAAACTTGAAGAAAGAAAACACTTTGACGAGAAAAAGTTACAGAGAGAAATCCTCCAATCATATATGAGGCTGCTAAAGCTATATTCCTTAATGTTTCTATTTGGGAACGAGCAAATCCGTAGATTTTTCGATCACTATCAATAGAATCAACCTTTTTATAGTTTGAATCTAACCAAGTATCTAAAGCTCCAGAAAATTGAGCATTTCCAAAACCATTTGCAATAGCAATCACAAGGAAATGATTAAAACTCTCTGCTACAGTTAATACAAAAAAAGAGAATCCAAAACATAGATACCCAATGGTAAGTACCCAACGTTGACCAATATAATCCCCTAGCGATCCTGAAGGATAATCAAAAATAAGTTGGGTTAAGAGCATAACTGCCATCATTGCCCCTGTTAAAGCGAAACCAATCTTATCTATAGCATTTAAGGAAAAAAAAGTCGCTGAAATACTCATTAAGAAAGAGCTCGTTAAAGCAAAAGAGAAATAAGTTTTCATCAATGATCTAGCTTCTAATGACAAATCTTGGATTCCCAAGAATTTAGTAATTATCATTTTAAATTTCACAACTAAATTAGCGAGTATTTAAAAGAAAATTATTGATTATTACGTTTTGATAAATTCTGTATCGTGACCTGCTGACGACTCGAATTAGATTCAAATCGTAATTAATTTTAAATACTTATCCAATTGGGTAATGAGATGGAAAGAAGAGAAAAAAAAAAGTAGAATTGGATAGGCGGTTACTTAATCTGTTAATATCTTAATTCTGTTATCAAGACCAAGTTTTAGATTCTTTTCGTTCCAATTCCCAAAATTTTCAGCAGCTAGCTCAAGATGCCCGATTTTATGTGGATTTTTTCCCAATAGGGTGCTTACAAAGGCGTCCAATTCAATTGGATTTTTTGATGCTGAAACAAAACCAGGATTTTTACGAGTCTCCCACTTTAAGGTGTGGGGATCTCTCAAAGACGCTGTAAATACTGCCTCAACTATTCCAAAGATATTGAATAGAGAATCATAGACTTTGTATATATCGATAATACTCTGGTTTAGCTTACAATGCTTCTTTCCATGAAATTTTCCTCGGTCAGGACCTGGGATCATACCAAAAAAATTCTTTACAGAAAAAGAGACAATCATAGGTGCCTCCAAGAGCCTCAGCTTCGCTAAGCTGAGTAGATCACCTCCCCTCATATCATAAAGTCGTTCAGGAATAAATTCATAGAATTCTTCTCGCTCAAGTGGAGAGTTTTCCTTTCTAACAATCTCTTCAATTAGCTCACTTGCTGCAGTTCGGTTAGCCCAATTTTCCTCGGTAATGTTCAAAAACTCAACATCATGCTTCTTGAGGATCTTACCGACCCCTGAATATTCTAAGAACCACTGATCACTCTTGCGAAGATCCTCCCTTTCAAAGGAACCCCAACCTCCAGTTTTAAGTGCTTCTTCACTTCTAGCCCATCCATAACTCTCTACAACAATAGCTTCGCTATTAATGGCTGAAAGAACCCAGTCTAAAATAATTGCTTCCGTAAAACATACAGAAAATCCCCAGTTTGGTTTGATAATAACTGGTGGCTTCAAACCCAGCTGTTCTATGACTTTTTGAAAAGAATCTTTATTCGTAGCCTCTTCAACAACAATATTCCCAATTTTAACCATGATTAAACCTTCTACTCATAATTACGATGATTTTCTAGTAGAAGGTATGTTTCTCCATGATATAGATCTTTGTTACTTATGAGGAATCCTCTAGGAAATCCGAATTTAAACTCTACCAACTCTGCTAATCGTTGACAATGATCATCAGTAATTTCAAATTCCAAACACCGTAAATTATCTTCTAGTTGCTCCAAGGAGGTGACGCCAAAAATAGGAATAAAAAGTCCGTCTTGTTTCCTTATCCAATTGAGTGCTACATTAGCAGAAGAGCATCCTATTTCATCTGCAATTTTATCTACTTCTTTAGCAATTTTTAGTCTATCTTCTGAAGGGGCACCCCATTTTCCCTCTCTTAACCTCCCAGGAGAGGGATTTTCTCTTGTATATTTTCCTGTATATAATCCAGCTCCCAAAGGAGCCCATACAGTCATAGCCAAATCCAATTTTTTACACATTGGAATTATTTCCCTCTCTGGATCTCGGAATGATAAATTGTACGGAAACTGGAAAGCAACAAATGGGTTCCATCCCTGTGTTTCAGCCATGGTATTAGCTCTAGCAACAATCCAGGCAGGGGTATCTGAAATACCAATATAATTAATTCTCGTTGAACTAATTAAATCATCTAATGATCGAACCACCTCATGAACAGGTGTTGTGTAATCCCACATGTGTAAATAGAGTAAATCAATATAATCTGTCCGTAATCGTTCTAAACTATCCTTAACTGTTCTCAATAGGTTTTTTCGGTGGTTCCCACCAGCATTAGGATCTTGCTTCCAACGGTGATCATGAAGAGTATACTTCGTAGCAATCACATAACGATCTCGGTCTCCTTCAATAAACTCTCCAATGAATTTCTCACTTGTACCATTAGTGTAATTACATGCTGTGTCGATAAAATTTCCTCCTTCATCCGAATATTTCTGAAAAACTTTTCTTGCCACCTCTTTTGAACTTCCCCAGCTCCAATCCTCTCCAAAGGTCATTGTTCCTAAGGAAAGTTCTGAAACTCGTAAACCACTTTTTCCTAACAATTTATACTTCATTCTATCTACTATCCTCTTTATTTTTCTATACTAATTTAGTTTCTATACGTCTTAATTGACAATTGAATCGTAAAGTCTACTTTTCGAGGAAAACTCGAACCGTAATTTCGTAATATATATATTTCGTTTCGGACAAAATAATCAAAAGTGAATTTAATTACTAATTAACCAAGACATATCAGAAGTAAGTAATGGAAAAGATGACAAACCATGGTAAACGATCGTCAGAAACTCTTTGATTATTGGGAAGAGATTCCTCAATTTGTCTTTGTTAATGTCCCAAAGGATAAATATTTCATGCAGCCTGTTAGGAGGGAAATTGTTAAACTTCTGAGAAAAGGAATGGAGGAGGAATCTCCTGATGGCAGATACAAGGTTCGTCATGCCTTAAATGTTTCTGAAATTAATGAAAAATTAAGGCAGGTAATTGAAACAGAATTAAGTAAAACGACTCTCTATTTTCATTTAGATATCTTAGTCGAACTTGGATTAATCAAAATCGTTACTACTCTGAATGAAGGCCCTTTTAAAAGAAATAAAACAAAATATTTTGGTCGAGTTGCTAGGATTCTCTTCGTATCCAGCCAAAAGTATATTTATGAGAACTATAAAACACAATTTGATGAATTTCAGAAGTTTACTGAATTAATCGGTCTGAATCTCCCTACTAATTATTCAGATATCCCAAAACAAATTTCTGAAACAAATAACCATTTTTTTCGTGTTTTTGGGGAATGGTTGATCAAATATGAGGAGCTGATAGATAAAAATCAGATTGATATGAATCTATTATATGAATTTTTACAGACAGCCAATTGTACTCATTCTACTTATATCAATCTCTTAAATGATCTGTCCCAGGTTCTTAAGAAGAATATCCCAAACCTCAATGGGGACTAATTGCTGCAAACAGAAAATTTTTTGACAATTATACGACATTTCATATGCTTATACCAAGTATTAAGCCCATTCTCTTCCCCTGACTCCTGATAACTCTTGAAATGTGTTGGTTTTCAAACTTTCAGTAGTTCTATCTAAAAATATATCTGATAATTCCTAAAATTAAATTATGATCTTTCTTTTTCTCTGACGATAAGCTCTGAAGGTACCTAGCATAACTCCGAAGATAACTATTAGTTCTCTCAATGTCAAGAAGTCTGTAGATTCTATATGGATTGTAGAAGTATTGCTTGTATAAGTACTAGGGGAAACTTGTGCGTTTCTTAATAACCAAGAGTTATTATTGGGATGATAAATCCACATATCTCCGAAGGTGACTGCAGTATTTTCATTATTCAGATAACCACCAAATAAAATTCCTTTACTGTTTATAGAGTCATAAACAAATGCAGTACAGGTTCTTGGGGATGGGGACACACTTGGACTTAAAATCTCCCATGCATTGGTATTATAATCATAAATCCAGGTTTCACTTAACAGACTTCCTCCAAATCCTCCAAAAAGAACTCCTTTTTGGTTGATGGTATCATAGATCATAGAATGCCAATACCGGGGACTAGGATGGATGGTCGGGTTTAACTCGTTCCATGTATTGGTTGTATAATCATATTCCCAAGTATCATCTCTATATCCTTCAACGCTATTTCCTCCAAATAGAATAATTTTCTGATTGGTAGAGTCGTACACCATAGTATGTCCATATCGGGCTTCAGGTTTTATGGAGGGATTAAGTTCCATCCAGATATTTGTAACTGGATCATATTCCCAGAATTCATCATTTATTTTCTCATTCAACCCGCCAAAGAGGATCACTTTTTGGTTAACTGGATCGTAAACCATAGCATGATTATATAATGAAGGGGGAGAAGTTCCTGTTGATTTCTGGGTCCAAGTATTACTTGTAAATTTATACGTCCATGTTTCCGTAGGTCCCCCTCCAAAGAGAATTGTTTGGTTTGCAGTAGAATCATACACCATAGCATGAGCATCTCTCGCAGAAGGGTGAGTTGTTGGAGCTAGTTCCGTCCAGAGGTTGTTGTTATAATCATAAGCCCAAGTATCGTCTAAATGTTGGAACCCTGAAGTTAACGTATCCCAACTACCACCAAACAAAATAGTTTTTCGATTGGTATAATCAAAAACCATTGCATGCATTGTTCTGTCACGAGGAGAAGTAAATTGGTCATTTTCACTGTTTGATTCGTTCTCAAAAGATAGCCCTCATTAATCACATTCTGACCAGTTTTTCAGTAATCCTGACTTACTAATCAACAGGTAAATCCAATCTATCTGATAATAGCTTATTTAATAAACTAAGAAAGTAATTTCTAAATAGGAATTAATTATAGTTAAATCAAAAAGATGGATATTAGTATAAATATTACCAAAATGATTTTGGACAATTATCTACTTCTCTTTTTTACAATTATATTGAAGGATATAAGAATAAATATTGTGAAAAATTATTGGGATGAGATGATCGCATAACGTTGGTTAAATGATCAAACATCAGGATGTTTGGATAGATGTTGTATATTTTTCTATTACAATCTGTTTAATGCATCGATTATTTTTGGAATATAAGGAAGACTATAAAGAATTGATCCTATAATGAATAATATGAATCCAAGCGGCCCACTTGGAATATCTATAGTAAAACCAATTAACATAAATAAAATTCCTCCTAATATGGCTATTGCAGGAGCATTTTTAGCAATAAATTGCCTATGCATAGAATCTGGTACCGTCTTCTCTCCCTTTATTCGCTTAAATCCTCATTCATCTCAAAGACTTATAAGATTTCTATTACTTGAAAATGTATAGTAATCACCTAAATAGTTTGGCTTTTAAATCAATCCATAAATGTATTTATTCACTTGTTTTCCATCCTTGGTCACTATAATAGATCAATATCAATTGAAAAAAGATTTAGAGGAGTAAACTACCATTGTGGAAGCAAAATATCGTGAAACGAAAATTTATTGGCATTCCAATCTTGTTACTCTATATAAATTCAGTCTTAATTCTGTGGCCACAGTTATATGATAAAGTCACTGTACTGAATCTATTAACAATCTTGTTATTCAGTGTATTTATTGCTGGAGATGTTTTATTTCGACCACTTTGGGTCGCTAAGGAAAAGGATCAGTTCCAAAAAAGTACTCTTGTTATTTTTCTATTATTCTTTCTAGTTCCGTTTCTCCTATATCTTCCCTATATTGAGTACCAAGAATTTCTTCAACAGTTCATTCCATCCCCGATCGCTTTAGTGATGGGTATCATCGGCAA
>JBHLKP010000117.1:0-11741 GCA_048886525.1 Candidatus Hodarchaeota archaeon
ATCGGCTAGGGAAAGGTTTGATCTTATTGATTCTATTCTCAGTAATGTCTATTCTACCTCTCAATCAAGACACGAAACATAGTAACAAGGATACTCCATTAAAAAAAATAATTGAAGTGGAGGAACTATTCAACTCCAGGGAGTCTAATAATTTAGTAGGAATCCTCCCACAAAATACATTACATTCATTCAGCCGGTATGAAGAACACGATCCCATCTCCATAAATGGAGATGATGATTTTATCGCTCAAGCAACTGCAGAAGGCTGGTCTGGGAATGGTAGTCATACGCATCCCTATGAAATCAGTGAGTTGGCCTTTACTGGGCCTTCAGATAGTATTTTAATTTATATTCGAGATACTTCGGTCTATTTTCTAATTAAAAATTGCCTTGTGAGCCACGGTGGAAGTGGAATCAGCTTTACTAATGTAAGAAATGGGCAAGTAATCAATAATACAGTCAACAACAATAGATGGAATGGAATCTCTCTTTCTGATTCTAGTTTTAACACCCTAGCTGGCAATAAGGTCACTAACAACAGTGGAACAGGAATTCTACTAGCTTTATCTAGAAAAAATATCATTCTAGATAATGTTCTGGTAAACAATGTTTTCAGTGTCTTGGGAATGCAAATTGAGGATTATATACAACAGCTCGTGCTGAATAATTCAATCAACGGAAAAGCATTGATTTATTGGCAGAATAGAATAGGGGAACCTATCCCTGATAACGTAACCCAACTCATTTTGGTAAATAGTGATTCGATCGACATTACTGGGCTGGAATTAATTAGTGTTGTAGGAGTCAATTGTTCACACTTACAGATTCAACATAATATCATTTCTGCAGGTAAGACTGGAGTTTACTTTTTTGAGGTCACACAGATTCAGCAAGATGCCATTTCTGCAGGTGGGACTGGAGTTTACTTTTTTGAGGTCACTAACACACTCTTTTCAGGGAATACAGTCAGTAACTATTTATATGGAATTGAAATTCAAAATTGTGTTAATTGTTCCTTAGTTAATAATGATTTAAACAACAACGGTCTGGGAATTTCCATTAGGAACTCAAATGTGACCAATCTCTCTGGGAATACAATCTACAACAACTATTGGTCTGGAATTAGAATTCAAAGTTCAGATAATTGTACTTTAGTTAAGAATAATGCTAACAACAACGATGAGGGAATCTCTATTTATGGTTCTAGTTTTAACACCCTAGCTGGCAATCAGGTCACTAACAACAGTAGAACAGGAATTCATCTAGCTTTATCAAGAAAAAATATCATTTTAGATAATGTTCTGGTAAATAATAGTTTCAGTATCCGGGGAATGCAAATTGAGGATTACTTACAACAGCTCGTGCTGAATAATTCAATTAACGGAAAAGCATTGATTTATTGGCAGAATAGAATAGGGGAACCTATCCCTGATAACGTAACCCAACTCATTTTGGTAAATAGTGATTCGATCGACATTACTAGGCTGGAATTAATTAGTGTTGTAGGAGTCAATTGTTCTAATTTACAGATTCAACATAATATCATCTCTGCAGGTAAGACTGGAATTGATCTTTACGAAACTCCATATTCACTCATATCGGGTAATACAGTCGAGTACCAAAAAGAAATCGGAATAAATCTCGTAGATTCTCCGTATTGCGTTTTAGCTGAAAATATCGTTGTTAATAACAGCTACAGTGGAATTGACATGTCTTATTCAGGAAAAAGTAAATTAACTGCAAATAGCATACTCAATAATGGTGGACCTGGAATATACTTGTTTAATTCAGGGTACAGTGAATTAACTGAAAATACCATAATTAACAATGATGGATTTGGAATATGCTTGTCGAATTCTTCTAGTAGTTCCTTGATCTGGAATGTAGTAAGCGAAACTAATGGGATTGGGATTGCTTTAGATGGTGAAGGCAACAATACAATATATGGAAATACTCTTACTGGTAATACTGGATATGGGATTCAGATATTTTCTTCATATAACAATCTTGTCCATTGGAATAATTTCATTAATAACCGTCCAGAAGGTTCACAAGCCTCAGATAGTGGAAATAATAATATCTTTACACATAATTATTGGAGTGATTGGAGCAGCTCTTTTTTTGACAGCGATGGAGATGGTATTGTTGATATACCTTATCCGATCAGTGGGGAAGCCAATAATCAGGATTCCTCTCCATTAATTAGCCCATATACTCGTCCTCTACCGTCCTCTACTGATTTATCAAGGCTATTTTTTAGTGTGAGCTTTTTTCTTTTCCTTATCAGTTTGACGATCTTTTTTATAGTAAGACAGCGTACTAGAAAGTAATAATTCTTCCATGTCTGAATTGATTACTATTGCCCAGAGTAAGTAATCTTCCCACGAAAACTATTGAGAAGAACTTCCAGATGTTTTCATTGGGGTATAATAGAAGGGGAGTTCGTCTGAATTTTATATTATTTCTAAGATTTCAGGTCAATAATATCAATCCACTGGATATAACACTAGTTATGGTATGCATAGATTCGTTATTTAATCAATAAATTGTCACCAGATTGTCAATTTTACTTAAAACCATTAATAGATAAACTCTAATGCTTTTTTGAGATTGGTAGGTAAATCTCCCTCTTCTGCAACACACCAAATCATTGGATCAAGGAGTTGATCGGGAGATGAGTCTAGAGTACAGCGAATTAAGAACTTTAAAACATCTTTCAGCGATGCTACCGCTAATCCCCATTCTTTATAGGCAAGAGCTTTCTTCGCATCCTTATATTCTGTCCATTCACGCTTAATACCAAGCTCAGAATATACCACTGAAGTTAATTCCATTAACTGCTGTGCTGTATCTTCTGTAACATCGGTAAGTAACTCACTATAATCCTTTAGACGGTGAGAAATTGGCTTTGCTTTCTCAAGTCGCTTTTTTGCGGCTTTTAAGAGCTTTAAATGCTCTTCAAAAGCATTTTTAGCCCATTTACTTGTTGGTATCTTGATGGGGAATTCGAGTAAAACAGCATATTCTGGACTCCACGTCCAATTATGTGAAGAAGCAATGAATTTATCAAGAAAAGACCCTTCTTGATACCAAATTACTGCCTCCTGAAGGAATCCAAGAAATAAAGAAATCTCACCTAAATGATTTGGAGTAGTGGCCTTTTTTTGGAAGGTTTCTATGAAATAGGATTGACTATAAAGTAATATATCAAGATCATATCCTTGAAATCGAAGTTCTTGTCTTTCAAAAGAAGGATACTGATTTTTTTTAAAAATAATTATATCAATATCACTATACTTTCTCGCACGACCTATCGCATAGGATCCAACAAGAATAATTGCCATAAGGTCTCTTACATTAAACTTCTTAAAGATAAAATACTTGGCCTGATCCAATAATACTGAATGGGTTTCCATGGATTTCTATTCCTGATTTCGAATCTTAGATCATAACTGAATGCATCTATTTCTTATTTTCTGATTTTGATTTTCCTTGAAGAATTACACTCCTTAATTTCTAAGAAATTAACTGATGATAGGATCGTATACCAAGGGATTTGACCAGGTTAATTACTTATGTCTTTTAAAAACATTAATAGACGTGAGGATAGTCACTACCGTTAATAACAATGGGAAAGTATAGCCCTGAGTTTGGAAAGTTCCAGTAAGATTCTCTTCATTAATTTCAAGGGTAAGTTTTAGAAGACCCTCTGATCCCGCAACAACATAGAAGGTTGCAGATTCATTAATCTGATCTAATTCTGTAATTCTATCTTCCCCAATCTTAATTTCTGAAAGAAGTCTTAAATTTTGATCATTCTCCAGAATTTCAAATACAAATATTTTATTCGTTCTTACAGCCACTAAAAAGTGTTGTAGAATAATTGAACAGTGCATATATTCCCCTGAAGTTTCGACACTAATTTCAGAAGCACAATGGGTCTTATTAATACGTGGGATAATAATAAACCTAGAGTCAGTTGTTGTCCAATAAGCGAAAAAACGATCAGAGACCGCAAAAGTTCCCAATGGAGACATTGAACCAATTGTTCCTCCAGAGTTCTCAGGAGTTTTCCAGAGAAACCCAGGTGAAATTGGATTGGATTGCAAATCCGCAATTCCAGAACGTGTATCTCCTCCAAAAAAAGCATACTGTGATTTTACTTTTACTGAAAGTGAATGCCATGCAATCGCAAAATTACCCACATGGGTAGGTTTAGTTACATTCGATATACTAAAAACATAATATCCACCAAATTCGTAAAAAGGGATATAAACATAGTGACCATAGGAATCGTGACTAGGCCCAATATCACCACCGATGGATATATTCGATATAACATTAAGAGTAAGATTATCGTTGAATCGAGTTACCCATACATGTCGGCTTCCATTGAGGATGCCATTAAATATAAAATTTCGATTATAGGCTGATTTACTGTACATTGTCCCATCGATAGTATGGCTTGTGATGAAGGTTTCATTTTCAAGAAAAATAATCTCTTTCTCATTCGTTAGAAAGAGATAATTGCCACTATGAGAAACTGAATCCATATTGGAGCTATTCCAGACATTTGTCAATGTGTAATTTACTACATCCTTTTCTTCTGCTATAACTGATCCAGAAAGGAAATCTGATGAAAAAAACCCTCCTAGTAGGATTATGATCAAAATTTGATCAAAGAATCGTAAACTAGATTTCAACACTATCCATCTTGAAAAAATTGTTATTTTTCTATTTAAACCTTAGTATGTATGTAAGCATTTTTTACCAAGTAATACCAACCTAACCAATGGCCAAAAATATTCCATAACAAAGCGCCTAGTACACTTAAAATTAAAGCAATTACACTGATAATGATTATTCTTTTCCTCAGTTCTCTTACTCTGTATTTACCTCCTCAAAAGCAAGTAATCTTTTTGTTAGTATCCACCCTAAAATACCGCCACCAATAACAAATAAGAAACCTAGCAAACCAAAGAATAGACCAAAGAAGCCACCAATGAGTGCACCAATTAAAGCACCGCTTAACAGCTGCGCTTTGTAGATTATTAAATCTCTTTTATCTTTGTTAGCAAACTGCTTCTTGACATCTGAAGACATTACGGGTGTTTTTTCTGTAATTCCCTGCACTAGTGCATAGATTGAATCAATGGCTGTTCTTTCTAGCTTGCTTCGGAATGGTTTGGGAGTCGTTTCTCCTGAAGAGACTTTAGCTTCTTTTTGTTTTCGCTTTGTCATTGCTCTCACTAGTAGTTCAGAGAGGAAAAATCCTATACATATTCCGAATAAAAACGTACTTAGTGTCTCGAGCTCATGTAACTCAAATTGCCAGATATTGGGAGGAAGGGGGCCTCCTTCATAGGGATACATAGGTGAAGTAGCTATAGATGTTGTTAGTACAAAAAGTACAGGCCATAATAGAGCTAAAAATCCTAATAGTATGATTAAATTTGAAATAGATTGGTAGACATATCTTTCTTCAAATGTTTGTACTGGCAGGAAGCTTATAGCTATTATTGTGATTCCAGTCACAATATACCATACGATCGCAGCTTTTTTCGAGCTGAATGATAACGGTTTCATCTGACGAGTGATTATAAATCCAGATTCTAAAACTAAGATAAAGAGGGGTATTGCGATATAAGTTGGAAAAAAAGTATAAATAGGATTCATTCTATTTGGATCGGGTGGAGGATAGTACAAGATTTCTCGTGGATCTTTAGCGTTCATTCCAAAAAGGGAGTTCATTTGATTGATCCCGATTTCGTAGTATTGCCATTTATATCCTTGAAGAAGCCTTCCCCAAGATGATCCCTGAATATAGGCAGCTTGCAGTTGAAAACTTATCTGCGAATCAATGATATCATATATTCCATCTTTTAAACCAGCTACTGCAATAATGGGATCGTTCACAACTTTAAACGTAATAGGAGAAAGTTGAGGAGTTGGTACCCAATTTCCTCCACCTTCCATTATTGGATTGTGGCCCATTGTGGTTTCATTGTAAAAGGGATTTGCAGTAAGTATTATGGTGTCATCCTCGGGATAAGAGTCAAAACGATAGGCTCCACAGCCTTTAGGAGTTTTGTTTATGTTCGTATCGTTTGTTTTCCATTTTGTAAGGGGAATTTGAGCCATTTGAGCCCTTTGAACTATAGGGGGGTTCCCAAATAAAACGGTTTCAATGTAAGGATAGATTTGGGGTAATGTAAACCTAATTCCGTAGGTGCTTGTTTGTTCAACAGCAGTTGTCGCTCCCAGAATATCCAAAAGCGTATCCCGGTAGGGAGAGCTGAGATTTTCGTTCATTGCAGCGTGATAGCTAAATACGACATCCTCTGCGGTTAATTCAGTCCCATCTTCCCATAAAATTCCTTGACGAAGGTTGACATCCCAGGTTAAATAGCTGGGACTATGATTCCATGACTCTGCCAACCATGGTACCGCATGGGTTAGATTATAGGCCCCTCTACGTCTAGCAAGTCGGCAAAAGATATTATCAAGGAGGAGGAGGGGAGATTTGTTTGTGGTTAGCAGGGGATTTAAGTTCCCAGATTTTGTGAGGTATGCGATGACTGCAGATGTTTGTGATCCTATTGTTAAATTGGCAAGATTTTGTTGTAGGCCGTGAAACGTGTCAAAACCTGTTATTCCGGGATCTACCCCAAAGAGTGCCATTTCTTGGTGAATTATACAGGTGGGTACTTGATCAGAACACCACTGTTGATACTCTTTCAGTAATCGTGTACGTCTAGTTGGTCTTGGTTCCGCGTAAATCTCAGTCCATAATGCTGTGACATTCGGATATGTTTTATTCGTCCATTTACCCGATGTTGGGGCGCCGTCATTGATCCAGTAACAATTTGCTGCTGGTGGAAAGTAATCACTGTCGTAATATTCTTTGTACAGGGGGTCAGGGGAGCTTTTAAAGCTGTAAAGGAACATATCATACCCCCCTGGGTATCTCGAATCAAGACCGATATAAGGGGGATCATTGAATATATTTCTCTTAATTTTCTCTGAACTCCACTCCTCAATTGTGAGTTCTATCCCAACTTTAGCTAGTGCAATGGTAATTAAGGCTCCATAATCTGCCATCATTGTATTGTTGGCTTCAACAATGAGTGTTGTTTGGAAGTAGGGGACATTAGTATGAGTCTTATTGGTACCATTAGCGTGTTCGTCATATTTGTAGCTAAAAACACTCGTTAATAGTGCAGTAGCTTTTGAGGTGTTATATTCTCTTGCTGTAATTGAATCTTCATACACTTCTTTGAAGTTCACTCCTATGGGTGACGGAATAGCGACTGCATAGCCATGATACATCCCCTCAATAATCATTTCCCGTGGGATACAATAATCTATGGCTTGGCGAATTTTTAATCGATCTTCATTATTTAGATTATCCCAGTACCATTCTCGGCTTTGTCCTTCCCAAGGGGGTTCATAAGCTCTCACTGGAACAGGGGTTACTACGCAGAGCAGAGTTAATGTTAAGAATAGTAAAAAGAGTATTGGTCTTTCTTGGTACATCTCTCTTATCCCTCAAGTCTCGATTAATTATTTTCTTAATTTTGAAGTATATCTATGCTTTTTATTCTAATTAAGGTTTGGATGTATGATTTTCTAAATCTTTAATGACCCTTCAACTTTGACATTATTTTCATGTAAAGGCACTGTTGTTTGAAAAATGAATTAATGTTCCTTAATACTTTGTTATTTAAGTTGAAAAAATCAAACAGTAACCTAGGTCTTAATTCGAAGTATGAGGATTAGAATTTGATAGAATCGTATGCTAACGCATTTCGTGATTTGAATAAAACTTTTCAAAGCCATAGGATTACTGCGATAGACTTTATAAGAGGAATAGCAATAATATTAATGGCTCTTGATCATGCTTCTACCTATTGGAACAAAGGGAGGATTTTTGGAGAAGGGATAATATTTTTGCCTTATTATCCTTCTAATCCTGACTTATTACAATTTCTCGTTCGTTTTGTGACGCATTATTGTGCACCGATCTTTATTTTTTTAGCAGGAACCTCAATCGCTCTAAGTGAATCAAGAAAACTCAAAAGAGGTTCATCTCAGACTGAAATAACAGATTATTTCACTTCTCGTGGTTTTATTCTATTATTAATCCAATGGACCGTTATTGCATATATGTTTAGGGCAAAATTTCTCTATTTTGGTGTTCTTGCATGTATTGGATTTAGTATCATCATTTTGGCTCATGCTAGGCGCCTTACAACAAGAATTTTGACAATTCTCTCAGTAAGTTTGATACTAATATCTCCCCTCTTTTTTTACCTCTCTTTAAATGGTCTTTTTGATTTTTTCCCATATTTCTTAAGAGTAGGTCTTTTTTTCCCAGAATGGCCTTATGGTTTGTATCCTCTTTCTCCCTGGTTAGGGGTAATGGGATTAGGATATGTGTTTGGCAGATGGCTAATAAAACAACAAGAATATCAAGATGCAACTAAACGAATAATCAAAAATTCAATGATAATCGGTAGCCTTTCTATCTGTTTATTTTTTATCCTAAGAATTAGCAATGCGTGGTTATTTAATTACATTGTTTTATCGGAATTAGAAGGAGGTTTAACACTTACTAATTTCTTCTTATTATCAAAATATCCCCCGAGTTTTACATTCTTACTATGGACATTAGGTTGTATGTTTCTCGCTCTTGCCTTAGTGTTTTATGTTCAGGAGTTTTTATGGTTTAAAAAAGTTACATTTCCAGTGATTCTTTTCGGTACAGCACCATTATTTTTTTATTCTACTCACTTAATTTTATATGGAGCATTACCGTATTTATTAAACCTTGAAAAAGCTTTCTCTCTTACTATAACGATAATAGTCTGGGTAATCGGTTTAATTGTTTTATTCCCGTTATGTATCATTTTTCTAGAAGTAAAAAGAAGAAATCCGAATTCGATAATTAAATATATTTAAAGAAAAAAATAATCAAAATTTCACGTTTTTTACTAGTACAAATTCAATTAAAAAAATGCAATATTTAGCTACTCATTTTCTTAATATTTTTATTAGATCTGATGATAGTGTATGATTGCTGAATCTCTTTTTTAGTATAACAGGAATTTTAGGGCAATCTCGTTTTAAATATTTTCAACTGTGAATGATTTGACTTTTTATGTATCTAAATTAATAACCTCAACAGCAATAATCTCACTAAATATTGATATGCATCTAATAGGTGGTTTAAATGACTGAACAAGTAGTTCTTGAAATCAATAATCTCGCTAAATATTATGGAAAATTCCTTGCTGTAAATAATGTAAATATTGATAAAACAAGATTCGGGGATAAGAAAGCTATAACATTTGTTATTAACAAAAAAGAAAAACTCTTAGTGAATGTGACTTAAAATGACCTTAAATATCTCCAATGCTATAGATAATCAAAGAATTACAACGAAAAATCGTGTGTTTTACCTAGATAATATTAGGATATATTCAGCTATTCTAGCAGATGGTTATTCATTGCAATAGCTTAGCCTTTTTTATAACTAAGTAATCATTCTGTTCTGATTGTTTTTTGGGAGTACTCTATGTCTTCTTCCATTTCTTCCATATAAACATATTTTAAAAATATATCAAAGATATCAATTTCTTGATTTTGCCTGAAATAAAATAATTCTGTTTCATTCATTTTTCCCATGTTCCTCCAGCATTTTCGCTGTTTAGTTTCATCATCTAAATGTTTTCCTTTTAAAAACATTACTGTTTTTTTAGATAACTAGTTTAGATTTCAATACTGCTTTATTTAATATATGTGTAATATGACCAAAATGATCACCTATAACTTTCGGGTATCCTTTGACTATCTTATGACTCAATTTAATCTTGAAGCAACAAAAGAAAAGCTACTAGTTCAAATGTTAACAATTCTACAGTTTCTTATTCAAAACGAGATTTTTTACGCTTATTATTCTAGTCCTTTGAAAAAATTCGATCGAGCTCGAGAAAAGTGGCTTTATTGAGAAGGAACAAATATCTACTATATTCAAGAAGAAAAGAAAGAAGTTGATTTGCCGAAAAAAAGACCTAGAACATTAGATAAGATAAAAATTGTAATAGATCCAAATGTGAAGGGGGGAATAAGGGTGTATGGTAAAAAGTAGTTAAATACGGTAAGTAAAAGAGCATAAAGCTTTCCGATAAATAGTTTTTATGGAATGGCTCTGAAAGATTATCCTCCTGTTTATCATCAAATACTCAGTTGTATATGCGACGAAGGGATTCTATCCCATCCTGTGGGTCGAAAATGTGCCAAATTTGAATCAGTTATTAGATCCTACATTTGAACGGCACTCGAACGTGATCCAAGACGACCTCATGACATTTTCTGGGCAGATTTAACATAATGATAATAGCCTAACACCATGAGTACTAGGAAGACTGAGATGATTATAGTTCGAAAATCGGTAATCAATTCAGCAGGTAGTTGGAAGATTTCATATAGCCCTAGTGTCCACGATATATGGCTCCCAGTAACCGATCTCGCATTAATTACGCCTCCTGGGTAGAACATCATGAAAAAGATGTGATATATCACTTTTCCCACAATAAATCCAGCTGTGGTAAATAGCACCATGATTATACTTAACCGAATGGGTTCAAATTCAAATACAAAGCTTTTCTGTTCGTAATACCGTATCACAAGGATCATTGTAATGAAGACAATAATAAAGACCCCGATATTTATTGCTAACAAAGGAGTTTGAAATAAGAATTGATGGAAAAATAGGGGTGTAGGTATTACTCCATTACTCTCTAGTGGAAAAATAAATAGAACACTTATCAAAATTCCAACATATGTACCTATTATTTCAATGATCGGTTGAACAACAGCATGAATACACGCCACCACTAATCCAAGGCGGAGTATCCAGCCGGATTTTTGATCTGGTATTAAAAAATTTTCTATGGTTTTGTCCATCTTCAGGCCCCTCTAGTTCATTGATCAATAAGAGCTATTATAACTTTTCTCCCAACTGAACTTTTATCCAACATAAAAAGAAGCCTGTTTCACCAAAAAAGATACCGATAAAGCCACCAAATTGGAACGAATATTTTTGATCTTTATTATGCAGCATTTATACCTCGTTACTCCAGGCTAGCACCACAGTGGGTACAGTGGGGGCCTTTCAAAACCACATGATGACAATAGGGACAGTTAACGTAATTACTTTTGCGACTTGGAACTGGTTCGGGTTTTACTTTCGCTTTTGTAGCAAAAATATTGAGTAACAATCCAAAAATCCCAATAAGAAAAATACCTATACCCAAGATAAAGCCTGATAGCGTCAGAAAAGCTAAACCAAATGATCCAGGATTTAATCCTTGCATTATAAAGGATACAACCGAGATAAGGACTCCTCCAGCAACCAAGGTATTCCATTGATCCCTGAATTCACATCCAAATGAACAATAATAGTGCGTTTCTCCTAAATATTTCCTTTTTCTCATGGTTTCAATCCCACAATGGGTACAGGTTGGATTTTTTCTGTCCTCAAATAAAATTTCATATTTACTCGTAGTCTCACCTATTGTCATGTTTCTTCCTTCCACATGCTATATACTCTGGTATCTTTTGGCCCATAAAGCATCATTTCTTTTCTCTCCATCATAGTAGTTATGATTCACACCCGATTGCAGCCCTCACTAAAATAATTGAAACTGATCTCCTCATCGTACTTCTTCCTTGCTACG
>JBHLKP010000118.1:0-11737 GCA_048886525.1 Candidatus Hodarchaeota archaeon
ATCAGCTTTTAACGAAACTTGGCCTCTATAAGTGAGTGTATGAATACTTCAAAAGCATCGATTTGGGAAAAAAAATGTAAAGCTACTTGTAATCACTTATGCACTAATAAGTGTAGAATAATACCCCTTTTCGAATAATCAATTATTCTGTTGGAAAAGAGCATTTTAAGGTAATATTTAAAGGAATCAGATTTAAAAATAGCTGAACTTAAATCCAATTCGTATTACGAGTCATTTAATTAGTAAAAAAAGTTTAGTGATAAATTAAGATTATCTGTTACATTCGAAATTAATCCGCAATTTGCATGAAAAGAAAAGTTCTTTTTAGTTCTTAATCTATATATACCTCAGTATCTTCAATATAATCTTTATTCAATAAAAAGCATTAATTCAGAAAAAGCCTTAATCCTGAAAAAGAAAGAAATTGGAATATTTTAAGCAATGATCCCTATCAAAGAAAAATATAAATCTCCAGTAGTTAGGAAACTACTTTCTTATTATTTTATCTTCTTAATTATAATAGTTATTTTTAGCTTTATTACCAACGATTTTACAATCAACATGGATTCATTAAATTCTGCAGGTGCTTGGCTTACTATGTCAGAGATTGTGATTGGTTTTGCTGCAGCAGGATCAACGAATATTTTAACGTCAATGTCCACTTTACAAGCTCGTGGAGAACCAGTAACCGAAAAAACGATCATACAACAAAGAATAAAGGAAGAGAATCAATCTTTCAGAAAACCATGGTTAATACTTCTGCTAATTAATACAATTTTATTAGCTTTAGTTGTTATATCAGTTACAACTTAATTTTGCGAGAGAAGAGTAGTATAGGATATAAAGTATTCAATCCCGAAAAAATGATAGGATATTTACTAATAAAATAAATAAAGCTCTTTTACCGGATTTCTATGATTAAGAATCATGCTCAAGAAAAGTCAAAATATAATCAACTAGAGGGCTTTTCCAATTAAATTCTGGAATATCCTCCTGCACTATAAATGAAATAGCCTTTTTTTGAGCTAATCTACCTCTAGGTGGGCGGGGAATTGTATTGACGACCATAATTATTTTTGTATCCTTCTTCATTTCCATATCATGAATCGCTCTGAGCGTTCTTCGTGAAACTTTTGCATTAATAAACAAAATATCATATGAAACCGATTCTTTCCAGGAATTGATAACTTCGACTAAATACTCAATACTTGGGCAATGAATTGAGAGGATCCCACGGGTAAGAAGAATTTTAGACAAATTCTCAAAACTTTCAGTCTCTCTACAGACTATTAACAATTTTTTCTGATCAGGTTCAATGATATTTTGACGTAAATCCCTTAGAAGTTTGTGAAGCACTTCTGTAACCCTAACTTCCAATACAGCATCATCAATTAAGGATGTTGAAACTGCACTTAGATTCTCAATTAAGTTAAGCGAGTCTTTTAATAATTTGGGATTTGAATCGGAAAATAATTGCACTCCACGCCAATGGAGTAAATCTATTGGTACAAGGCCATTGATCGCCTCATTAAAGATATTTTGAAATTGCTCCCTCTTAATATCTTCCATCATATCTTTATCCTGCAAAAAATTCTGAATTTCAAGCGAAAACTCATCAGTGATGTCCGATTTTTCAAAAAGGAAATTCTCTATCCGCTCTTGATACATATCTAAAAATTTAGTGCCTATAAACTGAAGCATGACTTTGATAGTAAATGGTTGGATCTTTTCATCACCAGGAGTGACAATAGAGGCAGTAATTAAATCTCCGATTGATTCAAAGTAAAGCTCATCTTCATCCAGCTTGATAAATTCAATAGCTTTATTCTCATCACTTAAAGAGTCAGCAAAAGTATTAATTCCTGCAATAAAGCCAGAAAAGAGGGATTCATCGAGATTGTAATCGGAATATGGAGCAGCATAATGATAATAGCATAAACCGACTTTTGATAGAATCCAGATATTTTTGATAATCATTTTCTAATCCTACAGCAGAGATTTTCTGATTATTGAAATTGACACGAACTTCTATAATCACTCCTCATCATCAAGAAATTTGAATTTCTTAATTGCATTCTTCAGTTTAGATCTTGCATCTACATCGATCTTTTTTGAAACACCTGAATATTGATCACTAAGATAAGTAACATCTTCTTCCTCCATTGCAAGCAGAGCTTCTTCAACCTCCTCATCTTTCATCGAGAACATCATTGTTGTTTCTAAGATGATGTTGTCAATAATATATCCGATCTCGGGATAAGATTCCATTTTAGTTCCATCAACATCCGCCAAGCAATCAGCAATATAAGCCTCATAGGATATCCCAAGCATCTCTTCAAGAGGTGAGAGCGGTTCAAGAAACTGAGACGCGAACATCATGCGTATAACTTCAAAAACACGAGAAGAAATTTCATTAATAAGAATTAAAAATTCGGACGAGTTTAATAAAGAAGTATCAAAATTATCAATAATTATTACGCAAACAATATGATTTTCAGATCGAACAAATAACCGAGACCCCTCTTTAATTCCGATGTCATTTAACGAAAGATTATCACCAAAACTTTCAGCAAACTGAATAATAGCGGATAATAACCCCGCAATCATAACAGGATCTTTACCCATTGATCGACCATAAATTCGAGACAAGATAGGAAGACCAGAACCCTTATTGAGAAGCAAAACCTCAGTTATGGAAACACCTTTCCCAATATCTCCAGGTTTACCGCTAAACAGATCATCGTTGATAACTGGTAGCACCTCATAGGCTTGATAACTACTTTTTTGATGATTTAAACTATAAAAACCCTAATAGAACGATTGATTAAAACAACATTGATCCTTTCAGTGATCAATGAGGTTTCTTTACTATTTAATTAGAGTAGCAGAATATATATATAAATTTACACTCAAAAGGACTATGGGGATAATATGATATATATATTTACATATTACGAGTTCATAAGATAAGAATTTTATATTATTTGGAATTTAAATCCTTTTCTAAACGCAGTATTAACAGCGAAAGAAGCTTTAGTCTTGATTCTATTATGTATTTATGATGATTGATTACCCCCCAAGCTTGATAATGTAGTCTATCGCCTCCCTGTCTTTCATAACCTTGCACTAAGATTTCAAATCTTTGTTTTAATTTTCCATGGTGTTGTTTTAGCGCTTTGAGAACTTTATCTTTAGATAACACATAACTGGCTGCTAATCCCAAATCAAGTTCTAAAGTTGTCAAAGCCTTACCTCTTAAAAGATTCAAAGCAACTCTTCTTAACCCAATCTTGCCCTTATTAGTTAGATAGTAGATTTTTTCGGGAGCACCAACAGCTTTATCTTTTTGAGGACTAGATAACCAATATATATAACCAAGAGATTCTAAACGATCTAAAATATAGTAGACATTAGAAAAAGAGATCTTCGTCCATACCCGCACTTTTCGCTCTAAAATTAATTCATTTATTCTTTTTCCGCTTAAACCTTCATTCTCAAATTCATTGAACTCACCAACCATACTCAAAATCAGGATCTGCTTTTCACTTAGTTTTTGACGAGTCAAGTGTAACTCACCAGAAGATGAGCATTCTGGTTCTCAAATTCCTTTATGTCAGAAAGATGCTTAGTTATAAACTTAAAATGAGTTGTAAACTCGTCAGATTTCATTTCTTTTTCTTGTACTTCTCTGAATAATCTAGCTAAATTTTCCCACTCGTCTCCTAGATGAGAATACGCCTGACTGAGATCAAGTAGACTAGAATCATCAAGTATATCGCTGCATTCCTTCAGAAAACGTGAATAAAGATAACGAAAGGCTCCTCCACCTGTTCCAAATTCTGATATATATCCTGCAAGCAAAAAACAACGATTATATAACTCTTTTTTAGGTATATTAACCCATTTTAAAAGATCATTACAAAATTTATCTATAGCTTTCAATCCATTAGTTATTCCTATTAAGCTCATAAACCTGGAAGGTTTAAGAATATTTTTACCAGCTTGTTGTAATGCAGAAGGAATTATTTTATTAACATTGGTGAGTTTTGACGGGAAAGAAAACTCATAGATCATATTACGTGGATCCATCCACTTACTCACGGTTGAAGAACGTCCTTTCATTAAATTTTCTGTTGAAACCTCTTGGAATTCCTCAAATGCAGTATCAGAGACCAGAACTACATCTTTTTCAGCATTATAGCCACAAACCGCAATACCGTGTTGTCCAAAATGATAATCCTCTGGTAAATCTTGATAGGGTAAATATGCCATATCAATAAGGATCATTGACGGTATCCCCTTATTCAGTCGTTGCTTAAGTCGTAACCAGCCTTCTTCAGGGTTATCCGTTGTGAATTTCTTTACTCCAACACCCAATCGTTTGCACGCTATATCCTCAGGATTACGGGAACGCCCGCCTAAAATTGGGTCAGGAGTTCCACGCATATTGATATATCCTAAAGATAAACCACTACCTAATCCAAAAAGCATTTCTTCACTCAAATTAAAACCATGAAACTCAAAAACATCTCTTAAAGCCGAAGTAATACAATGTACACCCGGTTTATGTATAAATCCATCCAAAATCCCATTAATTACATTTTTATTTTTATATTGTTCATTCATTCGAGAATCCTCCGATTTCAAAATTTTTCTAATATTGGAAAATAAATAATTTCTGACTAAAAGAGAAAAATATTAGTTTATAAATTATTCTAATTTTAGAAAAATTATTTTTTTTCACTAAAAAGAAATTAAAATAATCTAGAATCTCTAAAAATGAAATGAAAAAGATAGTTTACTTTCTAATTTATTAAAATGAAAATTAAATTAGTAAAAGATATAACAATATTATCGCTCTATATTTAGTCATAACAAAGAAATCATGTTTTTTCGATTAATATTAAGTTGAAGAGAAATGATGGGATGGATAATTCCTCCGCCTAAAATATCTGAAAAGACAAATCAAATATTACTAGATGAAAGAAAAAGAAAAATTGAATGGCTTAAGGATAAGGGATTTATTAGAACAGAAATCATTGAAAAAGCAATGCTTAAAATTCCCCGAGAGGTATTCATTCCTGTTAAATATAGGGATTATGCATATCAGGAATTACCGTTTCCCTTACCGGGTAAGAATGCAACAATCTCTTGCCCACACTCATATCCTATGTTTTACGAAGCCATTGAATTGTCTACTGGGGATAACTTATTAGAAGTAGGTACTGGTTCTGGTTATGGAGCAGTTCTTGCAGCTGAAATTGTGGGTTTATCAGGAAGAGTAACGACAGTTGAAATAGACCAAGATACCTTTACGTATGCTGAAAAGCGAATCGTTAAGTTTGGATACTCTAATTTATTTTTAATCAGGGGTGATGGAGGAAAAGGATATCTTCCTCATGCTCCTTATGACAAAATATGTTTAACAGCAGCCTGTCATGAGATTCCTTCCCCTTTAGTCAATCAGCTTAAACCAGGAGGAAAATTAATTGCACCTTGTGAAGCTGGTCAGAACTCTCAAGATCTTATTCTACTTAAAAAGAATAAAACTGGAAGAATATCAAAGGAATCAATTGAAAAAGTGTTATATGTCTCATTACGGGGAGAATATGGCATCTAGAATCATTTAATATAACCAGTTAAGGTCTGACAAATTACATTAGTTAATCCAGAACCTATCAATACATCCTTAACGATCCTCATTTCATGAAGAGAGGGACGTTTTAGAAATGAAGCTCTGAATTCGGGACGGTAGTCAAGGACTGTGACTTGAATATTTGGATCCCATCCAGCGAGAACGGTACCAATTTCTGCAAGCTCTTCTAAGTTCATAAATGTGTTATTAAAAGGAATCCCAACACCAAGAAAAACTTCATCTTTATAATTCTCTAAAGTGTATTTTACAGCATTCCAGCTTGTTTTCAAGTATTTATCGGCTAATTCTTTGTCTTTAATATTAGTTATCTTCATAAATGTATCGATGGAAAAGCCCTTTAAGTCTGGACCAATATCTGTCATTCCTGCTACTACTAAATCATCAATATAATCAGAAGTAAGAATAGCTGCATTCGTATCGATGTGTATTCGGGTTTTGGAATCAGAATTAAGCTTCTTTAAATGTGTTACAAATTCTAACAACCAACGACGATTTAAAATTGATTCCCCACCACTTATTGCTAAACGATCAACATCAAAGTGAAGTCTTGTTGCAGTAAGCTGACTTGCAGCTTGAAGAGGAGAAAGTGGCTGTGCTTTCGATAGATAAGTTATTTGCCAATTTTGACATGTGGAACATCTGTACAAGCAGCCGGAAGCAAAACAAGCTACTTCTAAATAACCGCTATGGCTACTAGGCATTATATATTTTGGAGTTCCAACACCTCCTACAAAATGGCCTTGAAATCCAGAAATTATTCGTAAGGGATTGCGATTAGAAACATCGGTTTCGATTTTCATCCCATCTCTAATAGGGGTAATACAGGCTTGTCTTAACTCATTATCGACAAGAACTGCACATGAGTAACAACCGCCTGTTCGACAAGGAGTAAATAGTGAATTTTTTGAGGGAAAAGTATATGATATTTTGTAACCAGTGAATTGTAAAGCCTGAAGTACTGTTTGACGATTTTTTAGTTGTTCACGATAACCGTTGATATAACAAGTTATCTGTGTTAATTTTGGGCTTTCTTGGATGCTAGTTCTTGCAGAACTGGGGCAAGCATCAATGCAAGCCTGACAATTTGTACATTGATCTTCACTAGGACACGCTATTGCAACACGACAATAATTACAACCTTTACACCTATTCAGATCAATCTTAACTGTCAATGAATAACTTCCAAATTAGAATAATAATGTGTCCATTTCTTCAATAAAGAATAACTATCTGTCAATTATGATACGCAATTCATTTATTCAATTTACTATATTACATACCTAACCTTCAAAAGATTAATCTAGTAATATTTCCGAAGAAATCCTGAAATCTGTTTTAAACCAGTTAAAAAAAAGAATAACCATTAATAAAATACTAAAAAGGGAAATCTAATGCCATTAATATATGAGCAATTAAACCCACATGCTTGTCTTACATATTTAGTGAGAAATACAGTATCTAATAAAAGTATTCTAATTGATCCTCTCTTGGATCATGTTGAGGATTATTTAAAAATATTAAAAGATCGCAAGTTAGAATTAACTCATGTAATTGACACGCATACACATGCAGATCACATTTCAGGCGCTGCAGCAATGAAAGACCACACTGATTGCGAATATATTATGCATAATAAGGCACCTGCTAGATGTGTAACATTAATACTTGACAATGAAGAAACAATAAACCTTCTAGAAACTTCGGTTAAAATAATACATACTCCAGGTCATACAAAGGATTCAGTTTCCTTAATATTTCCAGATCGAATTTTTACTGGAGACGCTTTATTTCTAGATGATGGAGGCGCAGGAAGAGATGATCTTCCAGGTGGAGACCCATTGGAGCATTATGAAAGCTTACAAAAGCTAATGAAACTTCCTGATCATCTCATTGTCTTTCCTGCCCATGAATATCGTGGACGAAAACCTTCTAGTCTAGAAATTCAAAAAGAAAGAAATCCGCATCTTAAAGCACGATCCAAAGAAGAATTCATTCATTATATTGAAGATCTGAAACTTGGGCCTGCAGAGTGGATGCATGATGTACTCAAATCAAATTATGCATGTGCTCGCGATCCTGGTGGAGTATGGATTCCTGTTGACTCACCTGCGTGCGAAATAAAGGGTACCCTTGAAATTGGTGTCAATGAACAGGTAGTTAATTCTATAAATGTTCAAAAATTAAAAACTCGATTAAATGATGATCAAGTTCCCATATTAATTGATGTTCGAGACAAACATGAACTAACAGGGCCACTAGGTCACTTACCAAATATCAAACATATTCCATTACCAAATCTCATTTCCAAACTTGATGAGCTAAAGGATTTCAAGGATCAAGAGATAATACTAGTCTGTCGAAGTGGCGCAAGGGCCCACACTGCAGCGCAGATCCTTCAAAAAGACAATTTTTCTAAAGTGTTCGTGTTAGAGGGAGGAATGATTGCTTGGCGAAAGAACTAGATTGGATTTAACTATTAAAGCTAAAAAAATTGGTACAAGATGAAAGATGGACTGAAAAGAAAAAAAATTAGCTTTTTTATTCGTATCTAAGAGCTGAAATGACCGACGTTTTAGAAGCACGATAGCTAGGATGAATAGCAGCCACGACGATTGTCAGTAAACTGGTACTTAGTGCTAGAATTATATGATCTAAGGTAAAATAAAGAGGGATTGGTACAAGTGTTTTTCCTACGATATCAAGCAAGAGTTTAGCAATAATAAATCTACCCATAATTATTCCAAAAAATCCAGCTAAGATTCCCACAATGAAAGCTTCAGAAAGAATAGAGAGGGTAATCCATTTTGGTGAAGCACCTATTAATTTCAAAATACCAATTTCTTGTTCCCTTTCTAAAACAGACATTGAAAAGGCATTTATCCCTCCAATAATGCAAATCAAAAGTGCAAAAATACCCATTAAATCAAAAAATAAGGTTAAAAAGTCTATTTGCTTAATATTCATTTCTTTCCAGAATGTTACACCTACTACATTCCAAGCTTTAGCTGAAACAAATTCATTGGAATTTAGTGCATCAACAACCTCATTTTCAAGTAAAGGATCATTTAACTCTATTATAACTGAATCAATCAAGTTTTTAGCTCTTAAAAATCGATTTAAGGTAGAAATCGAAGTATAAAGCATCAAACCCTGATTATTGATGTCATCAATATATCCTGTGATTGTAAAAGATTCATTATAAAGTGGTGTGCCAAGTAATACTTTTGAACCAATAGAAAGATTATATTGAGGATTTCTAGTTACATATAATGTTGTCAAAACAACTTGACTTTCGCTTGAATTAGCTGATAACCAAGAACCAGTTTTTGTATAAGCCTCCCATAAAGAACTATCAGGGTGAATACCTAATAATTGCATTCTTTGAGGTTCAGCGTTTATAGTTGGATACATATTAATTCCAGAAAACCACCAATATGACGTCCAAGAGTCTATTTGAGTAGGATAATTTTCATTAAAGAACTCAGTTAAGAAATCTGTCATTAGAGTCTCATTCTCAGGAGTAGAAGTAGTTATATGAACATCGCCAGGCATACTATCCAACAAATTAATTACAGTACTTACAGCACTATCACCTACAGCTCTAAATCCAACAACTGAACCAACAGCTACTATTAACATAATTGAAATCAAGGTAAAACGAACTTTCTTTCGGCTTAAGTTACTTAAACTAAAATTTAGCAATACTAGATATGGAAAGATTGTTTTTACTTTCTTTTTACTTGAAACCTGTGATTGAAAAACCTCCATTGGAGATATTCTTAATGTGCCTATTATGACAGGTAACGCAAAAATAATTGACGTTACGACAGGAATCATAAATCCAATAATCAATGGAATCGCAGGTACAACAAGAACGAGAGTACTAAGTCCATATGGATCAGCTAGACTAGTCAGTAAAAAATTAGCAAAGAGAATAGACAAGATGGTACCAATTATCGAACCAATTAATCCTAGAATAGTAGATTCAATCAAATAAATAAAGAATATATGACGTTTAGTTGCACCATTAATTTTCATCAGTGAAATATCTTTTTTCTCATTCGCTATTGCCATCTGAATAGTACTTGTCGTTAATATACCGCCAACCAACAATCCAATGATCATAGTAATTGACAAAAGAACGTTCATGAGATTAAGAATACTGAATCGGATATCTTCTTCGTTTTCATACACATAAACTCTTTCAATAAAGATTCCATGTTCATCCAAAACATTCATTATATTTGTACTAACATCATCAGGGTCGCTGTATTCAGTAACTTTGAAAAACAGATTGTTAGTATAATTAGGCTTATTTAATAAGGCTTGGATTTTACTTAAGGACATCCATACATTAATAGAACTTGAAAAAGTGTATCCAGGATCGCGAACTGCTCTTGCAAGCCCACTAATTTTAAAACTAATTTTATTGACCTGAGAACTAGAACCAGAAGAAATTGGAATTGTAAAATTATCTCCAATGCCTAAATTAAATGCATGTGCCGCACTTGCATCGATTAAAAGCTCATTTTTCAAAGTATCCGGAAGAGATCCACTATCCAATATAAGTCCATATAATGAATGAAATTTTGAAACTCGAGTAATATTGATACCCCAAAGAACAACATTATATGGTTTATATTTTAATAGAGTCGTAGTAAAAGATCTATATGCAGGTTCATAGTCTTCTAATCCTTCTATTCCAGTCATAAGAGAATCATTCCATTCTGTTTCTCGAATAAGAATCCTAATATCAGAAGAAAGGGTAATACCATATGCTCGTTCTGCTGATTCAATAACACTAGCGTTAATTATCGCTACTCCTGTTATTCCAATAACTGCAATAGCTAACCCAAGTACAGTTAGGGTAGTACGAAGCTTACGCTGGCCTAAATCTCTCCTAACTTTTCTTAACAACATCGACATCACTTAATCTCATGAAAAACTATCTAATTATTTAAGAAATCATCTCTAATGATCAACCCATCTGAAATTTCTATCGTACGACTAGAATAATTGAAAATAGTGGTATCATGACTAACTATAACAATTGTTAGACCGATATCTTTGTTTAATTTCTCTAAGAGATCAAATATTTCTTGTCCATTCTTTGTATCAAGATTACCAGTAGGTTCATCTGCAAATAAAATTTTTGGATTGTTTACTAAAGCACGTGCTATGGCTACTCGTTGTTTCTGACCACCTGATAGTTGATTCGGAAAATAATTGAATCGATCATCTAAATCAACTGATTTAAGAATATCTTCAGCACTTTTTTTTCTTTCTCCTCTTTTATTTCCCCCAAAATAAGAAGCTAGCATGACGTTTTCAAGAACAGTAATAGTAGGAAGTAACCCAAAGAATTGTAAAACAAAGCCGATATTCTGAGCTCTGAAAGAAGCCAACCAGCTTTCAGAACGATCGAGTAACGATTGCCCACAAACTTCTAATATCTGACCATCAACCTTTGTAGGACGATCTAATCCTCCTATAAGATGAAGAAGGGTCGATTTTCCACTACCAGAGGCACCAACAATAGCAACAAAAGATCCTTCTTCAATAGAAATTGTAACGTCGTCGAGGGCAACAGTTTGTTGACCATTATTGAAAATTTTTGATAAATGCATAGTACGTATTGCCAAAGGGATTTTCGAATTATTGGATTGTGATTCTAGGGAAGAGTTTAATTCTTTTTTAGTCCCAGATATCTGACTCGATGAATTCAATATTTTTCACCTGAATATGTAAAATCTAAACCATTTTCTTCTGGATCCGACAATAAAATCTTCAACTAGCTCTTTTTGCTTTGACTTATCATTAATAATTGTATAAGATTACGTAGTTCTATATTAAATACAGCTTAGAGGCATGAATTTTGGATTTAGAAAGTAAGATTTTCTCATAGACCGTATTTTACTGGGAGATATATGAGACAAATTCACAAGATAATATATTACTTCTTTTTATCAAAATTAATTTCAGAATTACGTAAAGCTAAATGAGAATATGAGGTTTATTTAAGTTGTAGAGGCTAGAGATGCTGAAACTTCCACCTTTAAAAAACAATTAATAAACCATGAC
>JBHLKP010000119.1:0-11402 GCA_048886525.1 Candidatus Hodarchaeota archaeon
AAATTAGGAAAACAAATGAAATTATTTATATCCCAGAAAACGCACGGCTCTTCCTAGTAGGCCCAACTCCCCATATCGACTTAAATCGCATAATAAAAGATTCTAGACAAGTAGATGAGCTATTTGAAAGATATAAGTTAAAAGCTTTAGCTGATAAGAAGATCTATGATATGAGCGAAGGCCAGAGAAGAATAATTGCCATTTTCATTGCATTCCAAGTCCCAAGTAGTTTAGTGTTATTAGATGAACCAACAATAGGACTTGATGTTAAAGGTAGAGAATTATTATTTCATCTGATTGAACAAGCTAAGCAAAAAGGAAGATTTGTATTTATCGCATCTAATGATTCACGAACATTCCCTAAAATGGATGAATTAATAGTAATTAGGGATAGAATCCTTTTTCAAAGAGGATCGCCGAAAAAAATTCTATTCAATCTAGAAGACAGCACAGAATTAATACCAAACCAGATTCCCCGTTTAATCCATTCTCTTGAAAAGCAACTGGGTCGAAATTTGCCCCATTGTTTAACATCAAAGGAACTGAACAACCTATTAAAAGAGGGGAGGTTGATTTAATGTCATTCATGCTTAGAAGAATATACCAAGGATTTTCATATCACCCAGACGTATTTCACGTGCATCCCCTTATTGGATTAACCATTCTAGGTTTACAATTTCTATTTTTAGTAATTGGAAATAACTTTCAAATCTTAATTCCTCTTTTAAGTCTTATTTTAGTAGAAAATATACTTTACGGGAATTTTCGTGGAATTATAAGTCTTTTAAGAGCAATGATACCATTATTACTCCTACTTGGAGGATTAACATTTTTTTTTGGTGGATGGCAACTAGCCATCCTTATTATTTTTCGACTACTCGCTGGAGCGCTCTCATGCTCTTTTTTCTTTGCTGTAACAAATCCATCTGATTTAGCACGATTTCTTGAAAATTGTGGAGTTCCAGCTAAGTTAGCCTTACTCCCAGCACTTGCATTGACAATGGTTCCACGAATTGCAAAAGATGCGGAAGAAACATTCGATACTCTTGCTTTACGTGGAGAAATAAAAGGAATTTTTCTTAAATGGTTACCAAGGACTCTAGCAATCTTTGTTGCTTCTGTATTATACCGATCAGAGTTTTTAGCACAATCTCTTTATTTTCGAGGCTTTAATATTCAAAAAAGAACTCATTATCGAAAACTCGTATTAAATAAATTAGATTGCTTGAGATTAGTCTGTTGGTTGATCATTGGGGTTATATTTGTATATTTTTTAGTATATTTCAAATACTAAAACTGATAAAACAAATTAGTAGTTAATCATTCGATATATAAAATGAATTCATGCTTAAAAATTGGATTTGTTCATTTCTTATTCTAATAATGGTTGAATCTCCCATTTTAAAGATAAAAACAGGAAAATTTCTGTCGAAAAAAGAATATCTTAGCAAAGTTAACATGATTATGGTAAATGAGCCACCATGACCAACTAATGCAATTCTTTTATTCTCTTGACCTCGGAATTGCCTTAGAGTCTTAACTAATCCATCATTTACACGTGTCCAAAAAGAAAACAAACTTTCACCTGATGGAAAACAAAATTCTTTATTACTCTCCAAAAGTCGGGAAATAAGAGGACCTTTGTTATTATATCCACCTAATATTACTTGATTGTTCAAATTAGAATACTTTTTGCTAATAGAGGCTTTATCACTACCAGCCCAATCTCCTAAATCTATCTCAGCAAGCCATTCCTTTTCCTGAAAAAATACAGATATGGGAGATCTTTGTTTAATAATTTCTGCAGTTTGTTTTGCTCTAATTAAAGGACTAGTAATCAAAGCATTGAATTGAATCTTTCCTAATTTAGATGCAATTTTTTCAGCTTGTTCAATTCCTTCCAGACTAAGAGGAGTATTAGGCTTAATCCAGTGATTATTTTTGCTAATTGGCTTACCATGACGAATTAAATAGATTTCAAGTGAAATTCCTCTCAGATCCGTTTCATGTCACCCTGCAAATATTCTTTTACAGGTATTTAACTATCTTATTGCTATATAATTTGATGTATTATAAAAAATTTAGATTATTCAAAAACGACATACAATTTTATAAGAAATTGAGAGATAACATACAACAAGCGAAAAAAACACCAAGATTGTAAGAAAATGACACTTACGGGGTATAACGAACATGAGTAAATATGAACCAATGTGGGGCCGTCCATTTTATGAAAAACTGCATAATACGAACTCAATCATAATGGCATGTAATACAAGAATAACCAAAGGAATTGTAGAGGGGATTTTAAGAGCTGCAAAGGATACAAGATCACCTATTGTTTTTGAATTGGCTAAATCCGAATCTGATCTTAAAGGTGGATATACTGGATTAACACCAGAGAAATATGCAAATTTTATCAAAACCACAGCCAAAAAAGTTCAATATTCGTATTACTTGATTCATGGAGACCATATTAAAGTCGGGAAAATGGATGATATCCCCGAAGTAAAAAATCTTATAACAGCTCAGATAGAGGCAGGATATACGTCTTTTGCCATTGATGCTAGTTTTCTATACAATCCAAAGGGAACTAATGATAAAGAGCGCCTAGCGCAAAATATTGAAGCAACAACAGAAGTTTCGAATTTCATACGAGATAAACTTGGTCACACAAACTTCGGTCTTGAAGTTGAAGTAGGAGAAATAGGCAAAAAAGATCCAAAAACAGGATTGGTAAAAACAACTGTAAATGAGGCTACTACATTTATTGAGTCTCTTAAGGAAAATGATGTGCATCCACACTTTTTAGCGATTGCAAATGGTTCTGTACATGGATTCCAGTACGATGAGCATGGAAATCCTCTTCCTCAAGTTGGTATCGATATTCCTCTGACAAAGGAAATTGGAAAGGCCATAAAATCGTTGGGTGTAAAAATTGCCCAGCATGGGATAACTGGAACTCCGCTTAATGTTATTGCATCTGAATTTCCGAAAGAATATTTAGGAAAAGGGAATGTGGGAACTAATTGGATGACTATCGCATGGGATGTTTTAGAAATATTTGAACCAGAGTTATATAAGATAATTCATGATTGGACTATTAATAAATACAGAAAAGAAAAAGTTTCTACAAAGGAAACTTTCCTTAAATATAGTAAATTAGCTATTATCGAACATTTCGATCAAATTTATGGAGTGAAAGAAGAAACTGATCATGCATTAAGCGCTACAGCTTATATGAGTGCATTATTTTTCTTAAAAGCATTTAATAGTTACGGTCAAGCTGATATTTTTTAGTTTGAGGCTTTTATTTGACATTTTATTTTAAAAATCGAATTGCTATAATCGGATATAATTTAAATAGACATAATTAATGCACTATTCTGTTGGAGATGATTGTATACCCCATAAAAAGCATGGTAGAGGAAGAGGATTTGGACATGGCCGACCAAGACGACGTGGTATGAGAGCAGGGAGACCAAGAGTTCAACCGGCTATTGAAAAAGATTTTTCTACAATTAAAGGGCAAGTTCCTCTTCAATTATCTCCGCCTGAGTTAGAAGCACTACGATTAGCTGATGGAGAAAACTTGATCCAAGAGGAAGCAGCTGCTAGGATGAATATCAGTAGAGGCTCATTCTGGCGTATTTTAACAGCAGCAAGAAGAAAAGTAACCACAGCATTATTAACTGGAAAAAAAATTAATGTTACGATAAATGAGGAATCAATTTCGTTTGATGAGGAATAATAGAATTTTTATCCTTTGAATGTATAGAAAAAAGGTTTATATGATTTCAGATCCACATTGGGATCCAGTTATGAAACATTTCTGTCTATAACTAGCTGAAAGTAGTTGTTGCTATTCACAGTTACTCAATCTTTGCGTACCTATCACCACCATGCACTCGATGAAGGCCAAAAGCTGAAACAAAAATACCATAAAAGGTTTTAATGAGATAGGTCACAATGAGGGAAACTAATTATTTTGCATATCAATTTCATTTTATGAATCGGATATTATTAAAAATTATGAAGCAGGTGGTTTAGGAAGCTCCATGAAGAAGTTCAAATAGAAAATGATTGCTAAAATATGTTACAAATCATATGATTCTGGAGCTACTGACTTATTATATATTTCATTGAAAAATAAAGACGAAGAATACATTATTACGATTACTGAGAAAAGTGGAAACGATTTTTGAAAGGAAGTAAAATACCAAGGATTATTTGATCAAAAATTAGCAGCAATTTCAGAAGGATCGTACAATCAGATATATTGTTGGCCTGGTTAAATAGATTCAATCAAAATATGTTTCTTTTTGACAAGTTTTTAACAAAAACATCTATTTGTTTATTTAATGATAGATCTTAGCATTTTGGCTGGATTTGGAATTATTTTAGTCCTTGGCGTTGTAGGATCAGATATTCTCAAAAAAATCCACTTTCCCCAAATTCTTGGATTTATGTTAGTAGGAGTGATATTAAATATA
The DNA here is from genome assembly GCA_048886525.1 of Candidatus Hodarchaeota archaeon. Lineage (GTDB taxonomy): Archaea > Asgardarchaeota > Heimdallarchaeia > Hodarchaeales > Hodarchaeaceae > Hodarchaeum. Next base: position 4,494 of record JBHLKP010000119.1, read on the forward strand.
TTTTTTACTTTAACAGATCATACTATAGTAATTACAGACTTTTTAGATATTGTAGTGGCTTTAACATTAGGATTTATTGGTTTTAATTTGGGATCGGAGATAGATTGGAAAACTATCAGAACAATGTCGTTGAGAATATTAGTTATCTTACTTTCTGAGGCACTTCTAACTTTTATATTAGTAACGATAGTGATTTATATAATATTAGGATTTACGCAGTTTCATATTGCCCTTATCTTTGGATCACTAGCCTCTGCAACAGCTCCAGCAGGTACAGCAGCTGTATTTTGGGAAAACAAAGCCAAAGGGGCTCTAACAACTACAACAATGTTCATTCTTGCCCTTGATGACATTGTGGCCATTTTATTAACTGATCTTGCTTTGGATTATAGTACACTGGTATATGAGGGTTTAATCATAGATTTACCAAGATTATTCTTACCAATACTCTATGATATAAGCTTATCCATTGGTTTAGGAGTAGTAGCTGGCCTAATAGCTACATACTTTTTGAATCGGGAGGATGATCATTCTGAGTACGTTGATTTTGTGCTTGGTGCTATTCTAGTCTGTATTGGATGTGCTGCTATCCTTGGAATATCTTATATTCTTCCCACAATGGTTTTTGGAGTTGTTATTTCAAGTATTACTGTTAAACCAGATATTGATGCTCCTACAAAAAGGATAATTGAAGAAGTCTCCGAGCATATAGGCCCACGACTGATTAGAGTTCTTTATGATAAAAGGAAAGAAATAATGGAGGAACAACCTCATCAGATTTTTGATGAAGTATACCGACTCGCATCGCCAATTATTGCTATGTTTTTTGTACTAATCGGATTGAGTCTTGATCTTTCAGCAATTGGCCAAATTGGGCTAATAGGCATTTTATATATGTTAACAAGGACAATAGCAAAATATATTGGTGCAAGTTTAGGAGCATATATAAGTAGAGCAGAAATAGTTGTCCAGAGATATCTGGGTCCTTGTTTATTATCCCAAGCTGGTGTGGCTTTAGGTTTGGCAGTAATCATTTCGGAACATCTTGCCAAATTTGGGGCTGAAATTGTAATATTAAATTCAAAATTAAGTGCTGATCTATTTATATTAAATACAATAACTGCGACTACTATAATTTTTCAAATTTTTGGACCTTTAGCAATTAAATGGGCAATTGACTGTTCAGGAGAAGCAAATATAGATAAATGACTCTAATCCTATAATGAATTTATTCACAAGTTATATTTTGCTACAAAACTCATTTTAGAGAAATATAAGTATCACTTAAGACAATAGGACGATCTAATGTCTAAAAGTTTAGATTATAACGATTTTTTAGCTAAATGTCCAAGTTCTTCTTCTTTTAATGCACGTCGAAGTACCTTACCAACCTGTGTCATAGGTAAAGATTCACGAATTTCGATATAGCTTTCGTTATGGGGTCTTTTGTATTTAACCAATTCCTGTTGGCAATATATTAAGATTTCTTCCTTAGTTAGACTCACTTCAGGGTTTGGTACAACAAAAACTTTAATTGTTTCACCCATTTTGGGATGAGGTACTCCTATTACTGCAGCATTAGAAACTTTAGGATGAGCAATAAGTACTTCTTCTATTTCGCGAGGATATGCCTTGAAACCTCCCACATCAATCATATCCTTTTTTCTATCTGTAATATAGAAATAGAAGTCTTCATCAAATTTACCTATATCTCCAGTTAAAAAATATCTTTTTCCATCGATTTCACGCATAACTTCTTTAGTTTCCTTCTCCTTTCCATAATATCCTGCAAAGACCTGTGGACCATGGATTGCGATTTCTCCTTCTTCATTCACTCCCAATTTTTTATTTCCTGTTTCAATATCTAAAACCAAGACATCAGTATCAGGATAAGGAAGGCCAATTGATCCTTCCTTCACCAAGGGTTTATCCTTCCCCAGTGGAGGGGCCATCGGGCTTGAATGAGTCACTGGACTTGTTTCTGTTAATCCATACCCCTCTGATAAAACTCCCTTAGTCTTTTTTTCAAATTCATTAATCACAGCGAGAGGAAGGGGAGCAGCACCACTATTACACAATCTTAATTTACTGAGATCATAATTCTTGATATCTGGATGATTTAAAATTGCAATATAAAGTGTAGGTACAGCGGCAAATAGTTCTACTTGATATTTTTGAAGCAAATCTAACATTAAGGTGATTTCTCTTGGATCTAACATACATACCAAAGTACTTGCCCCCCACATTGTTAAGTTCATAGCGCAAGTAGCTCCATAAGAATGGTAAAAAGGTAAAGGAGCCATTCCAACTGTTTTCCCTTTCTCGGTTGGTGGGTATAACCAAGCTGCAATTTGTTCCACATTGGATACAAGGTTTCGATGAGTTAGCATAGCTGCTTTTGGTGTTCCAGTAGTTCCACCAGTAAACATAAGAACGGCAATATCATTAGGAGTGACCGTTATTTGCGGTCTATCTCCTACTTCGTACTTTTTATAAATTTCAGACATTATTATATCGCGGGGATCTTTTTTACTGATTTTTCCAATGCGCGAACCCAGAATTCCTTTAATTTTAGATAAATATGGTTTGATAGAAGCTATTACTATAAATTCAAGAGGGGTTTTTCCTTCATCCCTAACTTCCTTACATGTTTCATACGGTCGTGTGGCAGATGTGATCATATCAGCGCAAACAATCCCTTTTGCTTCACTTTGTATTAATTGACCACGCAGTTCACTTGGGGGATACTGAAAATTAAGACTAACTACAATAGCACCTGCTTTTAGAATTCCATAATAAGCAACAACGAATTCAATCATGTTTGGAAGAAACACAGCTACCTTATCTCTAGGTTTGATGCCCATATCAACAAGAAAAGCAGAAAATTTATCTGAAAGTTCACCTAATGTTCGATAATTAATCTTCGCTATTTTATCGAAGCTATTTGTTTCGAGGATAAGCGCAGTGTTATTAGGAAATTCTTCAGCTGACCTATCTAAATATGTATAAAGTGGGATATCAGGATAATCAAGAGTTTTTTGAATCGCTTCTGGCCAAAGAGGAATATCTTCAGGTCTAACCATAATTATAACCTCAAACGAAATTGGAATATAGCTTAGAAAGAAACCGTGTTTTCCTTTTTATTTTTTTTTAATTAGTAGTTAATTAACATCAATAATGACCTTCATTACTTTATCTCTTTTTTCATCAATAAGGTTGTAAGCTTTTTCATAATCATCAAATTTAAAATGATGAGTTATGAGTGGGTTGAGTTGAATTTTTTTTGATTTAAATAGGTTAATAGCTTTAAGATAATCCTTTGTTTGGTACATTGAACTTCCAATAAGTCTTAATTCACAATCTTGAACGGTATTTAGGTCTATGGTTGGTTTATCCCCATAAATCCCAACTATTAGTATGTCTGTTCCTTTTCTAGCATTCTGAATAGCATCATTAATCGTTTGGTTACTTCCCACACATTCTATAATCAAATCAGCTTTATCAGGTCCAAAGGTGTTTATTATTTCATCTGATAAATTTTGTTTCAAAGGATTACATAAATGGGTAATTCCGACATTTTTCGCAATTTTAATTCGAAAATCGCTTATTTCCGTAATCAATGCTGATTTTGCTCCAAGAGCTTTTGCAGTTTGAGCACATAAGTTGCCTATTGGACCTGCTCCTAACACAATAACTTCTTTTTGCTTTATATCAGCTATTTTAGAAAGAGCGCCACAAGCTACGGCCAGTGGTTCAATCATAGCTCCTTCATCATAAGAAAAATCATCATCTAGCTTTAGAACCTTAGAACTTTCAGTTACAAAAAATTCTGAAGCCATTCCTGTGGTTTGAAAACCCATAACCTTCAGGTTGTTACAGATGTGATATTTTCCATTTAAGCATGGATAACAGGTACCACATATCACTTGGGGTTGAATTGTAACCCTATCCCCTGGTTTAACGTTTTGAACTTCTTTCCCAACTTTCTGTATAATCCCAGATGCTTCATGACCTTGGGTGACAGGATAACTGGTATTTGGGTGTTTTCCATAATAAACATGAATATCACTTCCACAGATACCTATCCTCATTATTTTTACAAGAACCTCATTCTTCACCAGCTTGGGGATTGGTATGTCGTGAAATTTAATTTTTTTAGGAGCAATTATGACTTGTTGTTTCATGATTGTTACGTTTTTTCTAATATATAAAATCTATCTGATTGTTTGATGGAATTTGTATTCTAGATTTCTTGTGGAATAAACATCTTGTTTTTAATATCAGTAGTATATGTCTTCAGGGTTTATTCGTAATTGCAGAGGTTTTTATATTACTGAGATCGACAAGGGAATATTATGAAGAGATATATTCTCTAATTTTAGAGACCATATTTTCTCTGCTTGAAAGCTCAACGCAGTCAACCATCAATTACTATCAAGAAATGTTCCGAAATCCAATTAAGAAAACATCTGCTTTAATAATTTAATAAAGAGTTATCTTTTATAATCTTATACAGTAATACGATAATTTAAACATAATAGGTACATTTCAACGACTAATAAATAACGACTTCTGTGTTAGGTAATTCTTTTTCAACAAGTGTTTTGAACTTCTTCATTTGTGCTTTCTTCCCATGTGTGGCCACTGCAATCTTAGGTGTGATCTCAAAAGCTATCTTCAGTCCTTTTTATCTCCAAAATAAAGAATTATTTTTAGACCGTGATATTTTAAGATTACATTGATGATTTCTAGAAGATAAGATCTGGATGTTAAACCCAAAAACTTGAGAAATGCTGTTATTTTCAAGGAAATTATCAACAGATACATTTAACCAATAGATCTTCTTAATAACAATAGAGTGAAATTCCGTTTTTGAATTATTCCATTTTTTTGCCCAGATCTATTTGCATATAAATAAAATCTTAAAGCTATTCGAAACAAGAGGTTAAAAACAATTGAAATTAAATGCTTTAACCCTACTAGTGGTCATGATTGTTATTTTAACGAATTTATGCGTTGATTGTTCTTTAATATCTAGTACAACTGAACTAAAGTCATTTATCGCTCAAAAAGAATCTATAGAATTGAGGAAAATTGGGCAAATATCTACAGGAGAATTTGCTATTAATCTTCATTTGAAAGGTGATACAGCATTCGTTGTAGATTATGAATATGGGTTATATACTTTTAATATTTCGGACCAGGCGAATCCAATCGAGCTAAATAATTATAATGAGGTCGGATTAATTCATCAACCATTTTTTGAAGATGATTTTGTTTACTTAGCTGATCAAGAGGCCGGCCTTAGAATAATCGATGTTTCTGATCCTTTCAATCCAGTCCAGATAGGTCAGTTCCATGATGGAGGAGAAATAATGGGGGTAACTGTCTCTAATAATTTCGCTTTCCTATCTGACTTCGAAGAGGGACTAGAAATAGTAAATATTTCTGACCCAACTCAAGCTTCAGAGGTGTCTCAATTCGATGTAGCAAATCAGATAATGAGTGTTCACATAAACAATGATTTAGCCTATGTTCCAGTGTTTATTCCTTATTCAGATAATATATTAAAAATTCTCAATATTTCTGATATAAACAATATCGAACAAATCAGTCAATACTCTATTGGAGATGATGAAATATTTTGCATAAAATTTTTCGGAGATATCGCTTATATGACATGTTTAACTGGTGGTCTAAAAATCTATAATATCAGTGATTCTCTTAATCTCGTAGAGATGGGTAGTTATTATGATGGGGGACATGCAAGCGATGTGGAGATTATTGATGATTTTGCAATTATTGCTGATCATGAAGATGGGATTGAAGTATTGAATATCTCTGATTTAACCTCTCCTTATGAAATTACGGAATATTATGATGGTGGGGCTGCTATAGATCTAGAGATAGTAAACAATTATATTTTTGTCGCAGATGGTGAAGATGGTCTGGAAATTCTGAAAATTGAAATAGTTCCTAGGAACGAAACTAGCATTGAAACAGGAAAAAGAACCAGCGGTTTTAATTTATTCATGATGATAGTAATATTTTTCCTCTCTTATTTTATGAGAAAGATGAGGAAATATTGAATAATTTTCCAAAAGCGAGGTAAGATCACTGTATTTCTCTTATTAAATGTTCTTATCCCAAAAATTTGGTTATCAAAACTGAAAATTCTAGAATGAGACTGATTAATCTATTCAACCTAAATTGGCCTATATCGTAAAAAATCAATTGATGAGTATATCACAAATTAATTGGATAGGGATGATGGATCACAGATTTTGTTGTCTAAAGAAAGAATATAAAAATAAAATATAAAGATTTTCGTGGACTTATCGTTGGTTATATTCAAAAATCACTTCAAAAAATGTCATTAATTGTTTGATACAATACTATTCCTCATTTCCTTTAGGGAATAACTCCAAATCCAAGAATTACCCCATTAAATTCAGTAACTGAAACATTCTTAAGTCCCACTTGGGTTAGATCACGAGAAACCTCATTTTTTGAGATAGTTGCTATTAGTGGGTTCGAGGCAACCAATTCAATGAATGAATCAATAATGAAATGATTAACTTTTTTGGGGGTGGAAAGTGAGGCAACTATAACCAACCCCGCGGATTTAGTGACCCGAACAGCTTCTCTAAGAAGCTCCATGGAACTCAAATTAAAAAATTCCTTTTTAGTTTGATATGATGATAAGTAACAAGCATCAAAATCATTATCTGGTTCTCTGATTTTTCTGCTGAGAATCTTTGTTTGATGTATTTCAGAGGAATATGGTAGGATGTATTTCTGAAAAGAGTCATCAGCAGCGACAACATGGAGATGTTTAGCATAACGTTCAATAATCGGATATACATGTACATCCAAAGAAGCTTCCTGGCTGATAACAAGAATAGAATC
>JBHLKP010000120.1:0-5423 GCA_048886525.1 Candidatus Hodarchaeota archaeon
ATTATTCCCTACAATTAACAGGAGTAACGCTTATAATCCAAAAAGTACACAAAAGGAAGTCTCTAATAGTTTATTCATCTAAAGGAGTAGTATAATCGATATCCATTTATAAGCATCCGTTTTTAAAACAACAAGATTAGATTCTCTTTAAAGTTGTAAGTCTGAATAATTTATGTTATTAGAATTGGTGATACAACAATTGAAGGATGATAAGACGAGTTCTGATATCAAAAAAATGAGTTTAAATATTTCTGCAATTTTGGAATCAATACCTTCTATAAAAAAATTAGATTTAACTCCTACCGAGCAAAAAATTTACCTGTATTTAGCAATTGAATTTAATGCTTTACTAGATGAGTCGGAGAGTTATCATATAGCAGCAAATAAATGGAGTCAAACTCTTCCTTTGCGATTATCAAAATTTGGATTAACTATAGACGAATGGGATCGAATTTCTACCATAGGTGATAAGAATACTGAGATTCAAGATCAGGTAAATGATTTGATAAAAAAAATCAAAGAATGGGAATAATGATTAGCTTCCCATCGCTCTTCATTGTTCGAAAGGTTTCTAATGGAAAAAAACCTCATTTTTCAATTTTTTTCCTTTTTTTAGCCTGTACTGAAAACAGCATAAAGAGATAAGAGAATTGATCCATATTGAAGAAGTGATTACTGCGATTGGGTTTAAATAAATAAGTTCACTTAATATTTGACTAATAGAATCCAATGAAATTGAGTGGGATTTTCCTCAAAAAATCTATAAAATAAATGATCTATCTCTTAAGAAACTAGGAGAAGTGTAATTATTGACTGTTAATGAACCTAATAAGGAAGTTAATGCTATAAAAAAGGCTATCCTTGACTATTATCATGAAGGGCATGTGAAAGCTGACTCTAACTTGTATGAACGAGTTTTACACGATGAATGGAAATTTTTTATGTTTGATGAACAAAAAAAATTGAAAATTGTAGATAAAAAGGAGTATTATTCTTGGTATAATCCTAATAAAGTTGATAGAAATCTAAAATGGAAGACTGAATTTTTTTATATTGATGTTTTTGAACATAATGCTCAAGCGAAAATAAGTATTGAAAATCAACTCGTTAAGTATCTCGATTACTTTAATTTAATGAAGATTGATGGGATTTGGTGGATTGTTCATAAGATTTCCCAACCAATTCGGAAGGAATGATCATTATTAATTCCTTTTCCGAAATATTCGGGAATGAGGGCATCAGGTACCAAATAGTGATCAAGTCCATGTCAATATTCTTATTAATCTTTATGTATGATTTTAGTTTGTTAAACTGTTTCTTTGGAGAAAAATCTCAATGTCTAGGATAGTTCATTTTGAGATTAGTGCCGAAAAGCGCTTAAAAGCTATTTTTACTTCTTAATGAGCCCTTATGGGTTAAATCCCAAGATTTAACGAAGATGATAGTAAATAAATTATCGCTAGTCTTTTCCTTCTGGAATTTAACTCTCTCAACCCCGATAATCTAAGTTAATACAATTGATTTGGATACATTCATCTGTTTATTTGGTTATTTAAGAACTTCTTTAAAGAGGAGTTGTTGATTATAACTTCAGAAATATTCTGATAGTTTTTACCTTTGTTTTCGGTTTATTAAAGTATATATATTTATGATAGTTGCCTAAGCAACCGATTATTTTTTCTGATTGACAAATCAAGATATAATCGATCATATTAGATTAGACTTTTTACCACAAAGTGAGGTTATTTGAACCTTGATCATAGATAAAACGATAGTGAATGAATTATGGTAATCGAATTGCGAATAAAGATCAAACATAATTCTCCTCACCTTGCTTTTTCAAAATCTGTTTTAAAACAAGAGATATTCGGTTATTGTAACTCAAAATTTGATATACTCATGATTCATGGGGAATTCAATGGTGAGATGTTAGAGAAAGCTAATAAAATATATATTAACACCCCCAATTGGAAGGTTATCACTGTAGGGAACCCTGTCACGATTTCGTACATTAGTATGAAGTGCCTGTGTGATAAGACGATAAATTCCCAAATTCAACAGCAGGGAGGGATTTCTATTTATCCTATCAGGTATCTAGATGGATGGGGTCATTTTCAGATTGTGTGCTTAGATAATTCGGATTTATCTTCGGTGGTGGAAATATTACAATCTTATCCTATGATGAAGATCATATCCATTAAGGAATTAGATTCTAATGGAATGTTTCCCTCTCAAATGGTTTCTATACCAGAAATTACGAATAATTTAACTTCTCATCAATTATTGATTCTGATTCGTGCCTTTGAACAAGGATATTATGAAATTCCGCGGAAAATTCGAACCCAAGATCTCGCAGAAGAATTTCAGGTTTCAAGATACGCGGTTGAAAAATCTCTTCGTAAAGCAGAAAACAACTTATTCACGGCTTTAATGCCATATCTACTGTTAAAGAAAAGATCAACTGATAACTAAAAAGTAAAATTTCCAAAGTAGTGAGGGTTTCTTTTCTTATTAATGACTCTACTCCTTTTATAAACAATGTTGTTTATATGTGTAACTATTTATATTCCAGTTGCCTATGCAACCGATTATTTTTCCAAATACTAGATTTTTAAGATTTATAAAGCATTTCTTGTCTATTAGGTGATCATTCAAGTTGAGTCTGGTAATTATTGCATATTTCGCCCTTTCTTTGCGAATTTTCCTATTAGGTTCAGAACGTATTTTCTTAAAGCAGTTAGAAGACTATGATTCTTTGGTTGTTAGTGCTATGTTTTTTTTACTGGGATCTTTTTTCTTAATACCAATCTTTTTGTTCATCCCATTAGAAATTCTTCTAGCTGGCCTAGAGGATTTAGTTTTTGCTTTTATTAGCGCATCAATTTACACATTTGGATTTTTTGCGTATGTTAAAGCTTTATCAGAGGAAGATGCTTCACTAATTGCTCCTCTGTACAATTCTTCATTATTATGGTTATTATTATTAGCATTTTTTTTCCTCGGTGAACAAGTGGGAGTATTTCGTGCATTAGGAGCGATTCTTATGTTCATTGGTGTATTTTTCTTATATTCTGGTACCCTTTCCGAAAAAGTGCGTAAGATCAAGTCTTCAAAAGCGTCGTTATTGATGATTTGTGGTTCATTCTTCTTAGCTCTTGGGAGAACAGTTGATACTTATGCTATTAGAACAATTGATCCTAGATTGTATGCTTTCGCAATACTCTTCTTTGCTGGACTATTTTTTTCGTTTATATCCCTTCTAACTAAAAGGTATGCAGATGGATTTCTCTTGTTACAGAATAATCTTCGAACAGTTATTCTAGCAGGATTATCAAATGGGTGGGCTTATGTGATGTTGTTGATTGCTATTTCAGGATTAGAGGTAACAATAGCGGAACCTGCTTCGTTACTATCAATTTTTATTACAGCATTTCTTGCGAGAGTTATTTTAAAGGAAGAAGTTAAAGAACGGATCCCAGGTATGTTACTTATTGTCCTTGGTTCGGTGTTGTTGATAATTTGATTTATATTACCATGTACCGATCTCCAAAAATCGAAAATTTAAGTTTGACGACTGATAAAGAGGATATATTTGATATATAATGGCAATTAATATGAAAGATCGTCTCTAGGCTTCTAGCATAGAAAAAACAGAGGAATTCTATTTTAAATTATCACCATTCAAACTAGCAAGTAATTTATTTCAAAAGGGATATAATCCTACCCATTCTGCTGATATTGAGTTGAAGGGTGTTTTGATAAGAGTTCACGTAACCAAATTCAATTCGAATCCGATCACCAACTTGGACTCGCGAGATGTTTTCATTCCAAAGAACAAGGGTAATTGAACCAGTTTCGTCTGAAAAAGTACTATTAGCTACAGTTAACTCTTTCCCTTCTTTTGATCTCACTGTTCTAGCTTTTGCTAATCTGGTAATTTTACCTTCGATTATCACATTCTTCATCCCATCGTAGAGTTCATTTACTTGTATGAATGGGTAAGATTTCGAGGAATCCATGGTTTTTTGATACCAACGGCCCCTCCATTCTGAATTATCTTTTTCCCAGCCAATTTGGATGAAACCTAGTTTTTTGTAGAAATTTTTCGTACGGATATTCCATTCTGGAGTTCCAAGGGTCCATACTAAAGCCTGAGGGTATTTTTTCCAAAGGAGTTTACATGCTTGCAGACCTAACCCTTTTCCCTGATATGGGGGGTCTATAAAAATCCGTTCTAAGATAGGATGTTCCTTTTTGTTCTTACCTACCATTATTCCCCCTATAATCGATTCATTTTGTATAATTTTGAAATAATCCATTATTTTCATGAACCATACTTGGGCGTCAGTAGAATCATAACCCGGGGGACCTCCGGGTGGAGGAGGTCCTCCCACCTCAATATCTGTTTCAAAAGCTCTTTTCGAGATGATCGCGAGTTGTTCAGCTTCCATTTTTTCAGCAAACTCTATACGAACTTTCTTTTGCGTTTTCATAATACTATTTTCCTGTAATAAAATGCTGATGCTTGAATAATCTGAACTTCGTACTAAATTAATTCTTTCTTATAATGACCCCATTTTAGAAAATTTGTTTTAACCCACTAATGATTTTAGGAAATAACTCCCCTGCTTTCGCGTGGATTACCACATCAGCATATCTATCCATGTTTGTAGGTTCAAAGTTTATTATTAATAACTTAGCTCCTGTTTCAACCGCAATTGAAGGAAGAGAAGCGGCAGGATATACCAACAAGCTACTTCCAATCACAATTAACAAATCAGCTTTTATTATTTCATCACGAGCGTCTTTAAGAACATTAGATGAAAGTGATTCTCCAAATAAAACAGTATTGGGTTTAATCAACCCATTACATTGTGAACATCGTGGGGGCAATTCACTGTGAACAAGAAATGTATCAATCTCAGTATAATTGAACTCTTTACCACAGCCTAAACAGCGATAGGTCTGTATAGATCCATGAATTTCAAGTACTTTTGTATTACCAGCCCGACTATGAAGAAAATCTACATTTTGAGTTATCACAGTTTTCAGCTTCCCATATTCGTGTTCTAATGCAGCTAATGCTGTATGTGCAGGGTTAGGCTGAGCTGTTAATATTAAATCTCTTAATTCTTTATGCATTGTCCAATACTTCTCTGGACGTTTCAAAAATGCGGAATAAGTTGCATATTCATTAGGATTATACTTTTCCCAGAGACCTCCTGGACTTCTAAAATCAGGAATACCCGATTCTACACTAATTCCAGCACCTGTGAACACTACAATATAGTTTGCTTGTTTGATTAATTTAGCTGCGAGTTTTATCTTTTCATTGTAAATTGTTTTACACCCCGAACTTGGCAAACAATTAGATAATTCAGACCTATAATTATAATGTCTGAAACATTCTTTTCAAAATTAGC
>JBHLKP010000120.1:5523-11365 GCA_048886525.1 Candidatus Hodarchaeota archaeon
TCAAAATTAGCACTTATCATAAATTATTTATATTAAATTTTGCATCGTTTACGCAAGTATCGGGACTTTCGCATTTTGAAGTATCTCCAATATATCCCCAATTAGGTATATATTGAAAAACTCGCATCCAATAGCGGTGAACGTTTTTAAAGTTCACCGCGATTTTCATATAGGGAAAATAACTGGGAAATAATTGTTCATGCCCTTCGTGGGTCAATATGACTTTTTATGAAGGAGAATTTGTAGTTGTATTAGGACCTAGCGGCTCTGGTAAGACGACATTGCTCAATCAAATTGGCGGTATTGATACGCTTACTGAAGGAACCATGAACATTCATGGTAAAGATATTACTGGGCGGGGAGGAGGAAAGATCTCTGAGTACCGTCGTAGCAAAGTTGCCTGGATTATTCAATTTTTTTAATCTTATTCCTTCTTTAAAAATGTGGGAAAATGTGTCATTAGTCCTTGAATTGAAGGGCGATAGAAAAGAATTGAAAGTTAAAGCCCGTAAAATGCTAGCGGCTGTAGATCTTGGTATTAAAACGGAATGTCTTATCTAATATGATCTCAATGAGTTGAACTGCAGCAAATAACTTATTCCAACGTCAATCTTTTTCAATCTAATATAGGTACCTTTAACCTTTCACCAAGCTTGTAGTAATTATTATCTCCTCCAGTTGTCCAGATAATTGGATTTACTCTTCGCATATCAAGTTTATCATTGGTTAAACAATCATAACTGGCATAAGATTTGATAACTTTCCCAATGATACCTTCATTACGATCATAATCAAGGATATCTGTTACCTCACACTCCATATTAAGTGGACACTGATGAATCATTGGAGCAGTCTTTAATTCGCCGTAAAAAACTTTAAAGATAGTTGATTTATCAATTTTCCGACCAGATTGGCTTCCACATATGTTTGTCTCTGCTAAGAGATCGATGGATGGAATGTTAACACTAAATGTTTTATTTTGTTGGATACCAATTCGTGTGTATCGTTTCTTATACATACTAAAGAAAACGTACTTACCAAAGTCAAAAGGACACATATATCCAATGACAAGGAAGTTCGGACGGTTATTAACTTGTGCTCCAACTAAGGTCACTGGAAGAGGATTCAATAGATTCCCTTTCATTTCTTGCTTCATCAGATCGAGTTTTGACATTTTATTTTCCCCTTAGTCTATTATAACTATTAGAGATATTGTTAAGTGTCTTCTTCCTGGCATAAGTAGAAGTCAGTAGAAGTAAATGTTGAAAGATCACAGAAGTTAAGGGAAGAGTGTCTAAATCATTACCCAAAACCTCAAAGATCTATGTATCTATATTAATAATAAAAGAAATCAAATCCACTGGACTAGAAAGGGTTATTTTATTTAATTAGCTGTCAGCTCACTTCTGAGATTTTTCTTTTGTAGTAGTATTATCATTAATTATTTTTTTGTCTAATTCTATATCTTTAAATCCCCCATAAAAGATATGTGTGTAATCAGGGTAATCTTGGGTATGCAAATTTATTACTTCAGGACAATCTCTAAGCATTCGTTCTTCAGCTTTGTCTTTAAACAAGAAATAATAATCTTGCATTTTAAAAAGAGGTTGTACTATTTCTTGAGGAATTTTACCATTTGTAAGGGCAATTAGCCTAATTAAGTGTTTATGAGTATTTTTAGCTTGACGTGCAATATCAATATATTCATCTAATGTTGCTTTCATTTACAATCTATCCTCAGATGGTTAATATTGCGATATCAACCTTTGTGTTTTGTTTAAGTAAACTAATTCTTTTATTAAAAGAACGTGAAATCGCCTAATTTAGTAATCAAAATTATTTTTAAACAGTTTCAACTTTAGACTGAATGCTAATACCACGTTTATTAAGTTCTTGCATGAAAATGTCATATGGGATGTCAATTACAGGACTAAGGAGTCCTTTTTTATTTATTTTTCCATTTCCTATTAAGTGGGCACCTATACTCGCTGTATAACCAACAGTGCGACTCATTGCAGTAAAACCTGTTGTTAGATCACGCTTATCAACTAGTTGGTATATTACTCGAGTTTTTTCTCCATTTTTCCGTCCAACAACCTCAAGATATAAGATAGCTAGATCTTGTTCATTTTCTTTCAACTGGATGTGTGGTTCAATTATTTTTGCAAGGAATCTTCTACGATCAATTTTTTCACCATCGATGTCAATAGGTTCATTATCCAAGAGGTGAAGATCCACAATCTTCTTCCAAAATGCACAGTGACCAGGCCAACGCATAGAATATCTTCCCATTTGTTTAATGGATTTAAATTGTTTTGAATGTACTTTAATGCCAATTGGTTGTAAGTATTCGAGAGCATCACCATTTGGATATGCTTCTAATGTACCTACATTTTCAATGGAAACTTCATGGATATTTTCCGGATTAAAAACTTCATTTTCTTTTATCATGACAATTTTTCCATTCTTAATGATTTTTCCTTCCCGAAAATAGGTATAGAGTACCCCATCGAAGTTCCAAGTGACTTTATAGTTTATTGAATTGTTAGCAGATTCTAAAGATGGAATACCAGCCCCATAGCTGTTTATAACTTCGATGTCTTCCATTCCTTTTGTTGCTTGTCCCAGTAGTACAAGATCTATTCCTGGATCTAATCCGAATTCAGGTAAAATCGTAATTCCTTTATTTTTGGCTTCATCTGCCAAATCTCTTATTTTAGGTGAAACAAACAGTGTATTCACCAAATTCAAACCAAATTTAACAGCAGAAACAGCAATTTTCTCCACAAATGGAATTGGGAGTAAATCAATAACAATATCAGGTTTTAAAGCCATAAGTTGATTAATATTCTCTTGATTATTAGCATCTAAAAATTTACATTGAACCTTGGTATATTGATTATTTTCCACCAATTGTGTCAATAAATTTATTTCTTTATCTGCAGCAATAATCTCAGTTACAGCGCTACTGTTTTCAAGGTCATGTAGTGCTACTTTCCCTTGTAATCCGACACCAAGAAGAAGAATTTTCATAAATGTCAGTTTTTAATACTCTTTTATGAATATTCTTACTAAAAAGAATAATAGCTTATCATTATTATAATATTGATTTATAAGAATTGAAATAACGATGATCTATAATGATTGATCTGAGTGAATTCATATCATACTTGGAGGAGAATTTTTACCTTATTAGTGGTGTTCCATGCTCATATTTTAAGGAATTTTTGGCTTATTTAGATTCTCATAGGCTAAAAACAAAGTTAAGGCACATTTATGCCACTAGAGAAGACGAAGCAATAGGTATCGCATCAGGAGTAGGATTTTCGGGAAAGAAATCAGTTATTTATCTGCAGAATAGCGGTTTAGGAAATATTGGAGACGCTTTAACGTCACTATCCCAGTTATACAAACTACCTATGCTACTATTAATTAGTTACAGAGGTTTAGAGCCCGATAACGAATTTCCTGAACATTCAATCATGGGGGAGGTAAATGAATCAGTTTTAAGAGCATTTAAAATTCCATATTGTGATTTGACAGAAAAAAATTGGCGAATGGAAATTAAAAATGCTATCAAAAAAATGAATGAAGCTTCTTCCCCAGTCGCTTTACTTGTTAAAAAGGGAGTCTTGTGCCAATGAAAGGTTATGAAGTAATTTCAGCTTTGAAAGAATATATTCGAGAGAATGATATAATAGTGAGCTCGAATGGTAATATTAGTAGAGAGACTTATAATATACTTCCTCGACCTCAAGTTTATCTTAGGGGGTCTATGGGTCTACCCATTGCTGTTGGATTAGGGTTAGCATTAGCTAATCCAAGCAAAAAGGTTATAGTAATAACAGGTGATGGTAACTTTTTGATGGGATTAGGTACCGTGACAACCGCTGCTTTTTATAGACCTGAAAACTTGAAAATACTAATTCTTGATAACTTACGATATTCCACAACTGGAGGCCAGCCAACAGTTTCTTCGATAATTAATTACTCTAAATTTCTTGATTCATTGAATATCAAAGATAACCGCTCAAAAAAAGCATCTCAAGATCAAATTAAGCAAGATTTATCAGATTTTCTGAGTTCAAAAGCTTTTTGTATTTTTCATTTTAGGATTGAAGAAGGTAAAAAAGATTTCGGCAATATTCCTTGGTATCCAGAAGAAATTACTAAAAGAATTATGGAGAGATTAACTTAATTTTTCCAGTTTTCATCCACGTATTGATTCAATATTATTTGTTTATGCCTTATACCTGGAATTTCGATAAAAGGATAAAAGATATATTAAATGACATTTATTACAGTGATATTAGATTGAAACATTGTCAATGTGGATTAAAAAATGGTTGCTACAGAATCTCAGATGCTTGAAATTGGTACGATAGCCCCTCCTTTTTCTTTGGAGGATGTTGTAAGTGGAAAAAGGATATCACTAGAGGACTTTAAAGGTACAGCAGGAACTCTTGTTTTTTTCATATCTAATCACTGTCCATATGTCATACATATTCGTGATCATTTTAAACTAATTGCAGATGATTATATCCCTAAAGGAATATCGTTTATTGCGATAAATTCGAATAGTTTCGAAACACATCCTCAAGATGGTCCTGAAAACATGAAAACCCTAGCTATAGAGAAAGGTTGGAAATTTCCTTTCCTATTTGATGAAACACAGGAAGTAGCGAAAACATATAAAGCAGCTTGCACTCCTGATTTCTTTCTATTTGATAAAAACATGAAACTTTATTATAGAGGTCAATTAGACTCAAGTCGTCCTGGTAATGATTCACCAGTTACAGGGAAGGACCTTCGTACCGCTTTGGATTTGATGCTTGAAGATAAGCCATCTCCTGAAATTCAGTATCCAAGTCTTGGATGTAACATCAAATGGGCCCCAGGTAATGAACCTGACTATTTTGGATAGCTATTCCCTAATAGAATTGTAGAAAAAAAAGAATAATAGGAGATACAAGTCCCAAGTCATTCCTATCCCTTTATAAGAGTCTGTTACTCCCACCAAAACTTCCATTTGAGTTCGAATTCCTTCTATTTTTGTATTCAATGACATAAAATAGGAAACTACGGACTGTACTGCTTCATCACCTATTTCTTTTTCGGTTTAAATCAAATGATATTGTTTATCACCAAGTTCATCACCGGTTGTATTAAAAATACGCCACTTCTTCATGTAAGAAATCTCTCTTTCTCTCTTATTGATTTTTGCTTCAAATTTACTGATTACTCAAGAATCCAGTTTTTTTTCAATTCCTTTCAAATTTGAAATATAGAATAGAGTCTTTTAATTAACTAGATATAGTTTCCATAGTTTTTCAAAATTTTAATTTGTATATAACAGTAGTTTTTTAAGGTTTTGAAGATGGATTTGAAAGGTATTTCAGTTTCCGTAGAGAGCCTGAAATAGATTTTATTGCTGACTGAAACTCTCACTCCAATATTCGAATGATGAATAGAATTCAGCTTGAGTACAAATAAAGCTACAACTTGTTAAAATAATTTTTCACAGAAATTGAATATATGAGGATTGATTTGAGTGAACTGGTTACATATAGGGGAAATCATTCATATAAATGCTTTAAAATATCCCAATAAGCTAGCTGTTAAAGATGTAAGTCGTTCTCTAACTAATAGAGAGTATGATAAGCGAACTAATAAACTTGCAAATGGACTTCTTAAAAGAGGCTTGAAAAAAGGGGATAAAATTGCAGTTTTACTTAATAATTGTGTAGAATTCATGGAACTATATGCAGCAGCAGCAAAAACTGGATTAATTATTGTTCCTTTAAATTTTCGACTTCTTCCTGAAGACCTCTACTGGATTGTA
>JBHLKP010000121.1:0-11355 GCA_048886525.1 Candidatus Hodarchaeota archaeon
AGCCAAAAATTATCATTTACTCTTTGAGGAGGATGATAAGTAAATTTGGAAACCGCATCGATTATGAAATGGGAAGTGAAAGAAATCACTATTATTAATAATATTAATAACCATTCAGGAGCAGGGAATAAAACGCTTAATGCAAATTGGATTAGTATACCCGCAATCAAATGTGTAGGTAATTGCAATATATCACCTTTACGATCTAGAATATTTAATAAGGTTATTTCTATTCAAATCCTTATAAAATAAAATTCTATAAAGATCTCAAAAAAGTTGTTCAAGGAGGATGTCAAGAAAAATGGATTTCTGGAATGAGATTAAGTATTCTGATTCCATTGATGGAGTTTCTGATTTTATGAAAGATGAATGACGATCTTCAAACATAGTAAATTTTAGACGGGATATTGAAGAATCAGATTGGAATCAACCCTTAACAATAGTAGCTTATAAAGGAATCAAAAACGATACCCCTCCTGAAATAATAGGAATGGCGAGATGTACAATTGCTGGAAATACATTACGTTTATCTCAACTATTAATTAAAACAAAATATCGCGCTAAAAAAGGAATAGGAACATAAATCATTAAGGAGCTAGAAAAACTTTGTCAAAAAAATAAATGGCATAAAATCAGATTATCAACAAGTGAAAAACATCAAAATATTGAATTTTATTTTAAAAATGGTTTCAATATCGAAGCGACACTTGAAAATGATGCTTTTGGATTGAAATGGTTTATTTTATCAAAATTCATTCAAATCTAGATAAAACAGGAAAAAAATAGTATAAGGACAACAGCTATTTCGATACTGACTTCTTTAACAACCATCCCCCACTTATAATCCAAAAAATTATTACAAAAATAAGTAGGCTAAACTTAAGTAACGCGAATATTGAAGCAAGCAAAGGTGAAAAACTAGGAAAGTTGGAGGGAGATGAAAGCATTAGGATCAAATTTACATTTTCAATTGCATCAAAAACCGCTGCAATAAAGGGAATGAAGGTCATATAATAACCTACAAGTTGTATTCGACCAGAAAGGAACCTTCGAGAAATTAGGAGCGTAATACAGGCGAATAAGATGGAGTACGCGAATAAAAATCCGTAATCAACCAAAGTTACGAATAATTCTTGAGAAATAAGACCAGAATCTGCTTGTTCCCAAGCTGTGAAAATAATATTGATTTTATCAGCAGTCCAAGCAAATTCTAATTCCATTACTCCATAGGGGCTAGCCCTTTTCAAAGCAGTTTCAACAGGTCTCATCAAAACGAAAATTATGAAAGTAAAAATCGCGCTTATTCCAGTGATGAAATAGAGCATCCTTTGAGAGGGAGTATCTTCTAAGTTTAAGATTAAACTAGTTTTCATTGAATTAACTACCAATTCTGATTTTCCTATACTTAGTGTTATATAAATATTCGATGTAGGTTGAAAGTTCGTTTACTGCCTTTTCTACATTTCTATCATTTACTATTATTTTATCGGGAGGTGGCATATCAATATCTTCTTCTTGCATACGAACTAAACGATCTTCATATCCTTTACCCATATCCCTCCCTCTAGACCGTACACGCTCTTTTATAATTGAAATTGGTACATCAATTAATACAATCTTACATAGAGGATAAGATTCCTTGGCTTTATGCAAAATACTACGAGAAACATTAACTAAACCAATCTCTCCTCTTTTGATTAAAGTTTCAATTGACTCACGAGAAATTCCGTACCAATTACCAAAGATAAACCATGCTAATGCAAATTCGTTCTTTTCTTTTCGTTTCAAGAAATCGTCTTCTGTAATAAAGATAGAGTCTTCGTTCTTATCAGAGATTCGTGTAATAAATCGCTGTAAAACGGTTATTGGTACTTTTTTCTCTTTTAATAAACGCGTTGATTCTCTCATAAGAGTATCCTTTCCACTTCCAGATTTACCTACAATAAAAATCAGTAATTCACCAAGTATTTCCTCAGGAAACATATGATCCACACTTCTTATGGGTTATCACGCGTATGAGACAGTTATTATTTGTATTAAAGAGGATTTATGATCTTTTTATGAATACCGTCCTAAATTTATCCTTACATACCTCATTCTATGATGGAAATTTAGTATTCTTTGAATATCAAATAGAAGAAAAAAATAAAAAACGCACCTTAGTATTAAGATCCCCGCTCCCTTAGAGGTTTATAATCCTATGACTAAATATCTGTTTAAAATTGTACTGATTGGGGATGGAGCTGTAGGTAAAACATCAATAAGAAGACAATATATGGGGGAAGGCTTTAGATCAGACTTCTTAGCAACAATGGGAGCTGATTTTGCTTATCTAAAGACTGATATTGATGAGAATGTAGTTGAATGGCAAATATGGGATCTTGCTGGACAACCTGCTTTTCGATCAGTCATGAAAGCCTATTATAAGGGATCAATGGGTTGTTTAGCTGTGTATGATGTCACACAACCACGGTCATTAGACAATCTCGATTCATGGATTCAAGAGGCACGTTTACATGCCCAATCGGACAGTGAAATTCCAGCAGTAATTGTGGGAAATAAAATTGATCTGAGAGACGAGGTACCAAACAGTCTAAAAACGATACAAGGATTTGTTAAGTCAAAATCATTAAATGCTGATTTTATAGAAACTTCAGCTAAAACTGGTGAATACATCGAAGATGCATTTACTAAACTAGCAAAAGCTATCATTAATAAATTAGAATAGAGGATAAAAATTTAATTTTCGATAATTTATTTATGTTTAATGAAAAAAAAAAGAAGAGATTGATTTTTTTAATCAATCAGAAAATTAGAGTCCAAGAAATGCCCAGATTCCACCAGCATCTTGTAGAACAAATGCAAGTAATCCCTGAATAGCAAGAAGTGTACAGAAAATTATCACGATGGGGGCCCAGGAAATTAGCTCCAGAATTTTGTCTATGGTAAATTCTGTAAACAACGTAACTAAAAAAACAAGACCTACGATGATAACAATTATAAGAATTACAAGCCAAAGGGGAATGTTAATTATTCCAAGTACTTCTGGATTGCTGAAACCTGTATCAAAATCAGCTAGCAGTAGAAATACTCCTGCTAGTGACCCAAATGCCAGTAAAGCCACAACAGCAGCCAACGGAGTCTCTTTAAGTGGAGCACCTAGCATCGAAGAACCAGCTAAAAAGATTAGTAAAACTGTTAACCAATGAACTGTAGTAACTTCTGGACTTACAGTATCAATCTTCCACTCAAAAATAGCAATGATGTTCAATACCCCAATAACGATAGAAGTAGCTAACGCGAGGTATTTTAATATAGTAGATTCATCCTCGGCTGATTTCATTAGCTTATTAATTCCATATATAATGCCAATGACACCTGCTACAAATATAATTATGGGTAACCATGGATCAATAATAAATTCAAGCATTCTTTCATCACCAGTGAATTACGATCAATAATCGAAGTGTTAAATCAGTTCTATAGATGAAATAATAAATATTATTACTAGATTAATAAAAGCATAAACCACTCCCATGTAAAGTTAATTTATGAATTAAAATTCTTAATGCTGTTAATGACTTCTTTGTAAAAGTTTTCGACCTCTTGGTGATTGTAAGTTACTTTAATACCAAAGATTTTTGCTAATTCATCAATTTTTCTCAGATTGAGAAGAATAGAGAAATATGAATCAGCAATCTCCCCTAATCTCTTAATACCATTTTCATATTTCTTTTCTTTTTTGGATGGATCTTCTAGGTGATCAGTGCTATTATAATGAGACCAGAGATCTTCTAAAAATAATTCATAATGTATAAGATCAAGTGATTCAAGTATTGTAGCAATTGCTGTGATAAACAATATCTCTTCTGTAGCTAAGCCTTCTTTAAGAAATCCAATTGATTTCTCATGGAATCTCTTCTCAACATTTGATCTAGAGAGATTTAGATTTTTTGCTGCATCTTTCAAAATAGAATAATATAAGGTAGCATTTTCTCCTTTAACAGACTTACTTATTTCATAAAGATATTCTGAAAAAGATTTAAAAACTTGATCAGACCCTTTTACTCTTATTTCAATACGGTGTGTTCTATCAATTACAAAATCTGGAGGTAGAAAGAACTGTTGAGATACAAGTTGCTTAATTACACCCATTCTATCAATTGGCGGTCTTTGGCCTATTGAAGAGTGGTTTGTATCCATCATTAGCATCTCCACCAAAAAGCATACAGGTTATCGAAAAAGGCTATAACATTTAATTATCTATTTGTTTTACAGGTTAGCTAAACAAATTTTTATTTAAAAAATATATAAGGATTTGTTACTCTTTCTTATCACTTGCTTTAAAAAGTAAACATTGATTCTCTATAAACTTTCATATTTAACTACGTTTAACTCAAACGATTTTTAAATGACCGATAATTATACGCTTTTAAAGTTTCAAGCGACTTTTCATCCAAATTAAAGTATGGAGCATAAAATCTATCAATTTCGTTGCGTATTTTAGAGAACACATCAATTGAAACTCTTTCATTTTCTTTTGTTAACTTCTCCATAAGTCTGTTTATTTGATTTTTTTTGGCCAATGCATCGATTGGTATTTTTAAGTTTTTTAACCAGTAAACGTTTGTATCTAGAACCCCATATCCCATATTAGTATTCCCCTGTGACTCCATTTGGGCCCATACGAGAGAAGAGTTGAGATACGTGAATATTAAAGGAATATCTTGATTATCCTTTACTTTTATACCATAAAAACGTTGATCAGGCATAAATCCCGCATCATTTAGAAAACAACCTGGCTTATTATGATAACTCTTGGCCCACAGCATTGTTGGTCTTGGGTATTCTGGAAGAGAATACCATTTTTCTCTATTTGCAATACTTTTCAAAGAAAAAATGCCTTGAACAGTTGTACCATCTTTTAGACCTTGTTTGATTGTTATCGGGACTTGTTCTCCCCATTGAATATATCGCCAAGTCATAGATCCCATTAATTGTTCTGGATTATCAGTACAATAAAAAAGCCAATATTTTGGTTTAAAATCATTAGGGATGATGAATCCTTTTACATGAGTTGGACTCTTTATTAGAGGCCGAAGATACTTACGTTCTATCAATCCCTCGTAATTTAGCTTATTTCTCACCAGAAAGAGGTTTGGATCGTCTCGAACATCATTGTTATCAATAATCTCCAAATGGAAGAAATCATTTGATCCCGTTTTTATACCAAATTTAATATCTGCAAGTGAATGGAGAGGTACACCTGTATCACTAAGTTTTCGAATTAGAATTCTTTCTAAATTCTTTGTTCGAAGAAAATTTCCAGCCCATTTATGAGTTTGGGCCAATTCTTTCCTTTCTATTGCCTCCACCCTGTAGTAATCATCATCATGATTATTGCACGTTATTAATCCCTTGAATAAAGATCGTTTAGGGATAAAAACAAAATCAACGTCTGAATTAACGAATAAAACATCTTTAAATGAATCTTTTTCTTCTGCTGACTTCTCACAGATAAGAATAATTGAATTAATACCTATATTCTGCCATAGTCGCTTTTTATTCTTTTGAATGATTTCAAATCTTTTAATCTGATTAATTTCATCTAGAAGGAAATTTTGAAGGGTTTGGCCATACTTTACTTCAAGCCATGAATTACTTGTCAGGTAAGCTAATACTCCTCCATCCCTAAGGAGAGATAAACCAAGAAGACAGAAGTATATATATAAATCGCTCTTTTTATCAAATTTTGAATTAATTCTTGAAATCTTCTTAATTCTTTGGATTAATTGTTCTTTATACTTTAAATCTTTGCCTGCACCGATATCCTCCTGCCTAACAAATGGTGGATTTCCTATTATCAAATCAAAATTTTGAGAAAAAGGATAGAAGAGGAAATCTTCATTCTTTAAATTATCAAAGATCAATCGAATAGTAGGATAAATAGTCTTTTCCTGACTAATTGAAGAATCTGTTTTCATTTCTTCCATTATTAAAAAAATCAATCGTATTCGAGCCACTAAGAGGGCTTCTTTGTTTGGTTCAAAACCCCATAGTTGTAGTTTCATATCATCATTCAGCAGGTTTTTATTCTTTAAATGGAAGAATAATTGTGCCATACTAACAAGAAAAGTACCAGATCCACATGAGGGGTCTAGAATATCCATATTATAATTATTAAACTTAAAATTCGTATTAGAAGTTATTGTTTGATTCGGTTTAAGATCATGATAAGAATATATCCAATTAAATAACTGATTTGTCTGTACAGAAAGATTTTGACCTTTTAAAAATCGAAATAAAGCAATTTGACTAATAAAATTGGCATCCTGAATATTTGTGTAATACTTTCCTTGTTTTTTTGTATTTTCAGATACAAAAGAAGTTTCTTCAAAACTTGATAGAACTAAAGGATTGATTGCGACTTCTTGATTTAATAATGATGGTTCCCTATAGGAAAAAGGAAATTGCTTTATTAATTTCAGAGTTAATCCTAGATCAATTAAATGTGAACCAGTTTCCATCTGGCTTATAATTATCGAAATATCATTAACATAATTCAAACTTTCATTCTGATGTTTTAGAACATTCTGAAAGAGAATAATGAATGATTTTAGCGTTATAAACCTTGATTTGCTCCTTTCCCTTCTTAAAAAAATATGAAAATATTCTTTTTGGATGAAATTTGAACAAAGCAGTAATATCACAATGTATGTTAATAAAAAAGCTTTGGTATAGCCTTTAGAATTAGCATAGTTACTCATAAGGTTTTTTAAAAACTCGTTTTCTAAAGCGGAGGTATCACAAAGCATTATGAGGAATTCTATTGGCGATAGATTAGAAGAATTCTTTTTTATCAATTCTAAGAAATAATGAGGTACAATACCTTCCTTGAATTTCAGTACTTTAAACTTCCCGAATGTTTGATGCCTTTTTGAATAATAAATAAAAAGTTCTATTCCCTCAGAAGATAAATTGAGCATCAATACATTTCGATCTTCAATCTCATGAGAAAAATTTACGAAATATCTGTCACAATCATATAGAGTAAATTTAGGAGAAGTAATAAAGATAATTAGATTATTATCTTTACAAATAGGTATTAATCCTTCTTCTTTAGAATGATTTATCCTCATAAATCTATGATTTGGTAAAAAAGAAATAAGGAATTCGTACCATAGATTATTGTCTACCTGATGGTTTTCCTTATATAAAAACCATGCATTCTTGCAAAACTTTGCTAAATGCTGACTTCTGTCCAAAAGAAGTTCCCTGAACTACTTTTACTTCCGACGGAGATTAGCAATTATGACAATTATTCCTACAATGATGAATATGCCTGGAATCAAGACTTTAATAATATTCCAGATGTTTGATTCACTGAATAAAGTGTTAAAGAAATTTCCAACAGATTCACCAAATGAAGAACCCCAGTTTCCGAAAAAATTGCCAATATCATTACCAAGCTGACCGAAAAATTCGCCAAAGTTACCAAAAAATTCTCCTACCGGAAAGAACATTACTAATACAATTATTAGTCCTATGATAATGAAAACGGCCCCAATAATCCATCCAGCATCACGACCTTCTTCTTGACCAAAGCAGAGAGTATCTTCAACTCTAGTTCTTTGTGCTCCTGAAACAAATTCAACTTTCCCTTTTTTTGTCACATCAGGTTTAGCAAAAGTAAGCTCTGACCCACATTGACGGCAAAAATTCGCATCACGTTCATTATCATAGCCACATTGATTACACTTCATTATTAATTCCTCCTAGTACGTCGGGTATGGTTAATTATAGCAATTACTCCAAATAAGAAGAAACCAAGTGGAATTAAAATTTCAACGGGAAAATTGGGAAAATAGAAAATAATTACCAGAAATATCCCGATCGCAATAAGAATTAACCCACCAGTCCAACCACCTTCTTCCTGTTGTTCACCAAAACACAAATTATCTCCAGTAGCTCTTCTTATATATGGTGGAGATGGTCTAGAAGGTATAGGTACTTTAGGCGCTTTTTGAGAAAGCAATTGCTGTCCACATGCAGAACAAAATACTGCATCGTCATCTACTTGGGTACCACAATTATCACAATACATTTTTTTGAGTACTCCTTAACTTAACACTATTTACAAGTATAGAGAATAATCATAACAATATTGATTAGTATATTAAAGGTTTAAGACAGGGATGTGGATAACGCTCCATGTCTTTTTTCAGGAGATGTATCTGGTTCTATGCCATTCCCAGTTGAAATCCCTCAAGAAAAACAAAATAATCTCAAAACATACACTAATACAATTCGTAAAGCACAAAAAGCTTTTGAAAAAAGCATAAATCCTATTCTTGAACCCTATTTCCCAGAATATGAAGAATATATTCAAAAATTAACTACGCACAATCTTGATATAAATTATGCTAATCCCATGATATACACTAATAAAAATGAATATTTTCTCTATATGCTTCTAATTGAATATTCTAATCAATATTGGAAACCAATATTTGATGAAATTCCTCTTTATCAGAAAATAGTTGTATTACCACGCTGTATTACTGGCCCAAATTTTGATATGCTTGAAATTAAACGTTCAAAAGAAGGGTGGCATCGTATTACGGGATGTAATGTGAAAGACTGTTCTGGATGGAAAATAACTAAACTTGCAGAAGAGTTTGGGTTTCATGTCTATATAACAATGGGAAATCGATTTAAAGAGCCAAACTTTTTACGAGTTTTTCGAAATCTACGAAAAAAATTTGGTAATTTTGGCTTAATAGCAGTTGCTTGTCTACCAGAACTAGCTTTTGGACGTACTTATATTATGGAAATGGGTATTCCATCTCAAGCAGTTCCTCTATTTTATTCAGGATGCTCGAAATGGCATGGAACGAAAGCTGTACAGACACATTTTCCTTTAGAGTACATTCGTCATCTTTTAGGAATTTAACTAGTGAGATTTATGGAATACCAAATTAGTCAACTTTCTTTGAAACCTACTACGCTTAGAAGTCAACTAAACAAAAAACTTGATGAAGCAAAGAATATGATTATTCTATTCGGTAGCTGTAGTGGTCTTTTTGATGGGAGAATAAAGTCTAGTATATCAGAAGGAGATCGAATTTTGATCATTAAGGAGGACTTAACCATCATTTTACATGATCCAGTTGGTGTTAAACCGATTCAATGGCAAAGACCAGGAGTTGGCCCAGTTATTTTCGTTCTTTCTGATAACAAACTAAAAATGGAAACTTATCGTCCTAAAACAAATGAATCTTTTTTTATTACTTTTTCTGAAATTTATCAAGCAATAACATATGATACTCAGACGAAGGGAGACCAATCAGCTATTATTGGGGATGAAAAAGATTTTGTAAAGTTTTTAGTTAACAATCCAGAAATAATAGAATCAGGGTTGAAAATCATAGATCATGAGAGAGAAACTGATGTAGGATTTATTGATATTCTTGCAGAGGATATATCAAAATACTTCGTGGTCATTGAGGTCAAAAAACAGGCAGCAAACCCATCTGATGCTTATCAACTTAAGCGTTATGTCGAATTCTTTGAGAAACAAAATATTCAAAATATCAGAGGAATCTTAATCGCACCTGCGTTCCCTAAAAAGGTTAAAAAGTATTTAAAAAACGCTAAACTTGAAGAATGTACAATTCCATGGCAAGATATTTTTCCAACAATGAAAAGACCAACTTCTATTCCAATATCACGTAATCTAGAAGAATTCTTCAATTAATAGTGGAATTAATAATCGTAGGAAATTTAATCAAAATCAAAGATCGATCTACCTTTATTGAACAGCTCAATATGGCCACAACGACGACATGACAACATTATGACTTTAAATGATGTAAAACCCCATTTCGAATCAAGTCTACCAGAGTCTTTAGCAAAATCCTGACCATTACAAAGACTACAACGGAGTACAAGGTTTTCACCAGTGTTCCGATCTCCAAAACCGATTGATGTGTTCCCACTTGGAGGATTAGGCCCTGAAAAACTTTTATTTTCAGTAATTACAATGCTAGCACCACAGTTTTTACAATATTTAGCAGTTTGATTATTTTCAATTCCACAGGTTTCACAATAAACCAATATATTCACCATTAACTCTAATGATCAAATGCTTTTTGTGTAGAATGAGTAGAAATTATTATATAACTTCTCCAATTTAGATGAGGTTTAGTAATTGAGCTTTAAAAGAGAAACGAAAGCGGAATGTGCTTAAGTTCATATAATCAATCTTGAATAAAACAATCATTCGTTTTTAATAATAATCATTTTACAGTTTGATCGCTCAATATTCTTCAGATTAGGAGCCATTTTCTGTATTTTTTGTCAAAATTTTGTGATTAAACAAGATTTAAGTTAAGATTTTTTAGATTTAGCATCCCTTCAAACTCTATAATGGTTAAACATCTTATTAAAAAAGCCACTATTATTCAGCCTCTTAATTATTAATAGAACCAAAAAGTTGGACTTTCTCTTAATGTCATTCATAAAAATTGAAGAACTCCTCTATGCACTGTATCATTTTCCCATAGCAATAACTAGTCCATTTATTTCTCTTTATTATTTTGATCTATCCAAAGGGGACTATTTGGGATCAGGCTTAATAATCTCTATTCCTTATTTTTTCTTAATATTCTCTAGTGGATTTTTTGGCAGACTTAGTGACAAAATTGGTTCAAAAAACTTGTTATTGGTTTCCTTAGCCGTTTTTATATTTTCTTTTGTTACATATTTTATCATTGATCGAAATCCTCCAGTTTTTTTCGTTGCTTATATTGGATTCAACATTATAATTTCAGCCTTCATCCCAGCATTTAATCGCATCGTTTCTTTTCAGGAAGCAAACAAACGTGCCAATGCTTTTGGAAAACTTGGTATGTGGGCTTCAGCAGGCTTTTTATCTGGTTCTTTCCTTACAGCGTTTTTAGTCGATTATTTAGAATTCAGAATACTGTTTCTCATTGCAGCTGCTTTTGCATCTCTGGCTTTCCTAGCTGCAATAAAGATTAATGACAATAATTCCAAAATTATTGAAAATACGAATGATTATTCATCAATTGATTCAAAGTCAACCAACATCAATAATAATTTTCATTCTATGAAACCGATTTTTATTTTACTTCTGCTTGTAACACTTACTCAAGTTACAAACAGTTTATACATAAGTTTCTTTGCGATATTTATCGAAAAAGAATTAATGCAACCTCGTAGTCGAGTTGCATTAGTGAATACACTAGCAACCCTAATCGGAATTTTTGGTACTTATGCAGTTGGGAGATTACTTGAACGTTATAAAAAGAAGAGTTTAATACTAGTAGCATT
>JBHLKP010000122.1:0-11294 GCA_048886525.1 Candidatus Hodarchaeota archaeon
GGTGGTCTTTCTGATGAAATACAGAAAGTTCGTGAAATGATTGAATTACCTATGAGACATCCAGAGCTTTTTAAGCGTCTGGGTATTTCACCTCCAAGAGGCGTATTACTTCATGGACCTCCTGGAACAGGTAAGACTCTTTTAGCCAAAGCAGTTGCAACGGAGACTGATTCACATTTTATTTCTGTTTCAGGTCCAGAATTTATGTCTAAATTTTATGGGGAAAGTGAACAAAGAATTAGAGAATTTTTTGATGAAGCAAAGGAAAATGCTCCTAGCATCATCTTTATCGACGAAATTGATTCAATTGCTCCAAAAAGATCTGAAGTTACAGGAGAAGTTGAGAGGCGTGTTGTCGCTCAACTCCTTTCAAATATGGATGGTTTAAGCGAGAGAGGAGATGTAGTTGTAATTGGTGCTACGAATAGACTTAATGCTTTAGATCCAGCATTACGGCGTGGTGGTCGTTTTGATCGTGAAATTGAGATTGGAATTCCTAACAAAAATGGTAGAGAAGAGATCCTACTTATCCATACAAGAGGAATGCCTCTTAATGAAAACGTGGATTTAGAACATTTAGCAGAAATAACGCATGGCTTTGTAGGCGCAGACCTTGAACAATTAACAAAGGAAGCAGCAATGAATTCTTTACGTAAAATAATTCCCCAATTGAATTTAGAAGAAGATACAATTCCAGCAAGCGTTTTAAATGAACTTCAGGTTTATCAAGAAAACTTCAATGAAGCTCTTCTGGGGATTCATCCTTCTGCATTGAGAGAGGTTTTTATCGAAGTACCTAATGTTGGATGGGATGACATTGGTGGCTTAGTGAATGAAAAATCAGAAATTCAACAAAGTATTGAGTTACCATTAAAACACCCGAAATTTTTCTCACATATGGGTGCAAAACAACCCAAAGGAATTCTTTTATTTGGCCCTCCCGGCACAGGTAAAACTCTTTTAGCAAAAGCAGTTGCTCATGAGACCCAAGCTAATTTTATTTCTATTAAAGGGCCTGAACTTCTTTCGAAATGGGTTGGTGAATCTGAAAAAGGAATAAGGGAAGTTTTTCGTAAAGCAAGACAAGCAGCTCCATCTATTATATTCTTTGATGAAATTGATTCCATCACTCCCGTACGTGGCAAATCATTTGACTCTGGTGTCACAGAACGTATGATCAGTCAATTATTGACAGAATTAGATGGATTAGAAGAATTAAAGGGGGTAGTTGTAATTGCAGCTACAAATAGACCAGATATGATTGATCCTGCCCTCCTTCGCGCAGGACGTTTCGATAAAATTATACCTATTGGACTGCCTGATGAAGAGAATAGATTAGCGATTCTTAAAATTCATACGAAAACTATACCTCTAGCTGAAGATGTTGATTTAGAAGAATTAAGTAGAAAAACAGAGAAATTTTCTGGAGCAGAAATAGCTTCATTAGCTCACGAAGCTGTCTTAGTTGCTATCCAAGACCATCTGCCCAAATTGAAGAATTTAGATGATCATTTCGATGAGTACAGCGTCAATAAATCTCATTTCGATCTTGCTTTGAATAAAATTCTAGCCTCACGCAAGGGAGGTAGGATTAGTCCAGCTGATAAACTTGAAGGAATGCAGCAAGAAATCGATCGTTTAGCTTTTTATTAAGAACTTGATGCAATTCAAGTTCTATTCTTCTCTTTTTTTCCCTAGCTTAATATCAATGAAATTATAATGTATTTTTGGGTTACTAAGCGAAAATTTTCGAATCTAATTACTTCTTTTTTGACACGATCAGTTTTCAAAAGGATTGAATTTGATATCCTTTCTAGGAGGAAGTTAAGTATCCCATAAAGGAAGGCTTATTAAAACATCTCTTCAGGATTAATAATTAAACATTTTGAAGGTAGAAAAAATGGATTCTGGAGTATTTGAAATTAGAGATGTGATAGATATGGATTTGGAAGGGGGAACCTTGATTGAGTGTTTTCCATCTATTAGTGCTTTAGCACTTATTACAGCAAATATATTACTTGAAGCGAAACGGTCTCCGAGTGAGGGGCAATCCGTCCAATTTGATCAAATCGCTGTTGGAGATAGTAATCAATTACCATCCATTTGTGTTGTTTATTATTCCAAACCAAAATTCCCAATACGAATTTATGCAAATGAAGAAATGAAAGTAGCTTTGCTTGCCTCTGAGATCCCCCAATACCCTCCAATAACAAGGGAAATTGGGAAAAAGATTTTTCAATGGACAAAAAATAAAGGAATAAATAGAATTATTTCCGTTGAAGGTTTTACTTCAGATTATACTCAATCACCTCAACAAATTCCGATGAGAGTGTTTGGGGTTGGAACAACAGAATCATGTAGGTCATTTCTAGAGGATAAACAGATTACACCTTTAGATCATGGAGTTATTAAAGGTTTGAGTGCTGTCCTTTTGAATGAGGGGTGGTATGCTAAATCAGAAGTCATTGTCATTTTGGGAGAAGTGAGACAGCATTATCCCGAGGTTAGAACAGCAGCTAGAATCATTGAGGTTCTTAATCAAATAATCCCTTCATTGAAAATAGGAATAGAACCTATTCTGGCCCAAGCTGAACAAATTGAACAAATGTCTCTTTCAATGAGAGTTCAGGCTAGTGAAGCTATGGAATCAGAAGGACAAATTATGGCAAAACCAGATAAAACCTACATTTAGTTTCAAATTCCTATTAATCCTCAAGCTGTTCTAGTATCTTGTTCAATTGATCCTGAATTTCATCATTATTATCCCCTATAATTGAAATTCTTTCCCAAGCATCAATTGTTAATCCATAATGCTGCAATCTTTCTGGAAGAATTTGATTCCACCAATAAGCTCCCATTTGAAAGCTTGGAGATTCATCTAATACCTGTTGAAATTCAATTGATAGTTGCAAGTACAATTTTTGTTCTGTTGGACTCAAATCAACGCCTATAATTGGTGATGGGAAGATAATTGAAGAAGGAAGATTGAAACTAATGTTTATTTGTTTATTTGGATCCATCATTCATTCCCTAGTGGATCAAGATCAAATATGTATATAAAAAAGAATTAGGTACAAACTTCAGCCAAATTTAATAAATAAAGTGAACCATTGTTTACTAAAATGGTTTAGAATTAAGAATGAGAGATTTTCTGCATTCCATTCATATATTTTCTTAGGACTTTTGGAATAATAACTGAGCCGTCTTCCTGCTGATTATTTTCAACTATTGCGCAAAGTGTTCTCTCTGAAGCAATAGCTGTAGAGTTCAAAGTATGAAGAAATTCCTTTTTTCCACCTGCTTTTCCATATTGCACATTCAATTTCATACTTTGATAACTAGTACAATTTGAACAAGAGCAAAGCTCTCGATATTTCTGTTGGGCTGGAAACCATGCTTCTAAATCATATTTTTTTGCTGCATTTGCATTTAATTCACCTGATGCGATGTTAACTATCCGAAAAGGAATTTCAAGCCTTTTATATAATTCTTCGGCGTTTTGAATCATTTCTTCATGCATTTCTTCAGACGTTTCAGGATCAGCAAAGATAAATTGTTCTATTTTATGAAAATGATGAACTCTAAAGATTCCTTTAGTATCTTTACCATGTGATCCTGCTTCTCGACGATAACATAATGACATTCCAGCATATTTTCTAGGTAGAGTATCCGTGTCAAGCAGCTCATTCATATGAAGAGCGGCTAAAGTTTGCTCGGATGTCGCAATAAAGAAGACATTTTCTGTAGAATCAGAATAAAGAGTGTTTTGAAAATCATCAAGCTCACTAGCTCCTTCCATAACCTCTTTACGTAAAAATGGAGGCGTCCAGAAAGGGATAAAGTTCTTTTCATTAACCAGAAATTCTAATGCAAACTGAATTAATGCCAAGTTTAGAAATACAAACTCATTTTTTAAGTAGAAAGTTCTAGAACCACTAACTTCTGCTGCTTTTTCAATTTCTGCAACATTTAGTTCTTCAACTAGCTCAGTATGACTTTTAATAGGGAAGCTGTATTCAATTCTTTTTCCCCACTCACGAAGAACAACATCTCCATCTTCTGATTCTGCGATTGGCACACCAGGCAATAAAATATTTCCAATGGCATATCTAATTTTATCTCGTTCTTCTAATGTTTGATTTGATTTAGCTTCTGCCTTAGAAATCTGTTGGTTAATATCTTTTACTTTTTTTTCAAGTAATTTCGTGTCTTCTCCCTTCTTCTTCATAGGACCAATTTGTCGAGAAATCTTATTCCTTTCTTTACGTAGGAAGTTGACCTTTTTTAACAATTTTCTCCAATCTTCATCTAAACTGATTACTTGATCAACGAGCTTTTGATCTTTAAATCGTTTCTTCTGACTCTCACGAATCAAATCAGGATTTTCACGAAACAACTTGATATCAATCATAAAATCTGTATTCTCCTTGAAGAGGTACTATTTCGTTATTTTAAGTCTATTTGAACCATTAATTTTAAAGAATTTTTAACATTTAAGGTGATTGGTATTTTTCATCAATTCTAGTTCCTTAATTGACATCTGATAATTCTCAATTTGATTATTTATGAGTCGGAGATATGTAAAAAATGGAGGGATAGAACCCTCTTGAATTAAGAGTCTTGTAAAGGGTCTGCATTTACGAATTTCCAAAAAATAATGACTGATATTAAGACGAAAACCATAGATACAGGTCCCCAAACTAAAAATCCGAGCGAAAATACATTTTCTTGCCAATTGGTATAATCTGGTAAGTTATCTAGAAGAAAACCAACAATTAAATATCCAAAGAATTGAAAAAAATTTAGAGGTATTGATTCAAAACCGTAGTACATCCCTGCACGCGACTCACCTGTACGACGTTCATCTTCCTCTGCTATATCTGCAACAATGGCGTAAGGTAATAAATAGAACCCAGATAGTCCTATGGCTACCAAAATGCAAAAAATAATAGCTTGGATAAGAACAGGAATAATTTGCGTAATGAATTCGATTTGGCCTAAGAAGAGAGTTAAAGGCATCCAAATTACTGTCCATAACATTGCATAAATGAAACTCTTTGTTTTACCATATTTATTTCCGAATTTACCCCAGAAAATAAAGCCGATAAACATTATTCCTAATAATGTTAAGCCGAATAGCAGATATTCAACTGTACCAAAATTAAGGGCAACATCGATCCAACTTAGAACTATACCCATGATTAATGATAAAGCAACAGAAAGGAACCCACGAGAAATTGTCCACCAAATATAATTTTGATTTGAAAAAACTAATCTAAGCTCCTCTAAAATGCTTGGTTGAGGAATAAATACCTCCTTGGCTCTAATTGTTATGAGAGAAGGAATAAAGAATATTATGACCATTAAAGCAAAAATTCCAATTAGTACTGTGATGATTAAACCGTTAGTTAAGAAAGGGATAAAAACATTGCTTTCTGATAATATTACTTCCTCTGCTTCTCCTCCTATGAGAGCTGGTAATAGAAAAGCTGATCCTGCTCCTATGACAAAAGCTATCAGGTTTACTGTATTTTGATATCCACTAATTTCTAATCGTTCCTCCTCAATAGTTATTTCTGGCATCCATGATTGGAATGGTGTCAGTAAAAATCCATAAAGTGCTTGGTAGAGCGCGTTCATTACTAATAAATAAGTAAATATTGTCATTGAGTCACTCGTTGCCGGAAGAAATAGATGAGGAGAATATAAAAGGAAGAAAGTGATAGCAAGAAGAGGTGCTCCAACGATTACAAATGGTCTTCGGCGTCCCCACCGAGTATTTGTGCGATCAGAAACATATCCTGAAAAATAGCTTGAAAAAGCAATGACCAATTTTCCGATTGCTACACCTAGAAAAGCCAAGAAAGGATCTTCTTCAAGGCCAAAGAATGCAAAATAGACGTACCCAGTGAATAAATCGGCTAGATCCATTGTAATTGAAGAACCGAGTCTCCCAATCCCATAAGAGACTTTCTGTTTAAAGGTTAGCATAATTATCACAGCTTAGATAGATGATTTAGAAAATTAGAATGCGTGTATTAGTTTTATGATAAAAGAATTTCGGACTTTGCATCTACATAAGTGGAAAGGTGATTTTAAATCTTTGAATCTAAAAAAAAAGAAAATTAAAAAAAGAGTCAACTATTAAAGAATTTTAAGACTCTTTTTCTCTATTTATATTCATGTCCGACTTGTAATAGTCTATCGTGTATTTTTCGTTCCCCATGAACTTCTTCTAAAGAACATAATTTTCCTATACGATAACCAGCAGAAAGGAGAAAACCAGCTTTACATATACCTCGTGCTTGACGACCTGCGGTTCGTTGTATGATGAGACTGGTGCCTTCCTTGAAAGTTAATGTCGCTTTTTTTGTAGAATCATTAATTTCTAAAACAGCTTCCTCGTTGCCACTTTTCTCTGTGAAAGTTCCGTCTACATAAAATAATTTGAATATTTTTCCTGAAACAGGTTCTGGTTCTGGAGTCCTTCTAGGAGTTGGTTCTAATCCTAAATCTTTTGGAGTAGGTTCAGGAGTCGGTTTTACTGGAGTTGGTGCTGGGCTTGGTACTGGAGTCGGGGTTGGTATTGATTCTGTTTTTGGTGGTTCTTTTAGCTCTTTTGGCGGAGTAACAGATTTTATATCTTCCATTCCTCCAACAATTCCCACACTGATTTTCTCTGCGTCTTTCCGAACCATTTCTGAATCTGTTAACTCATTTAATAGCCCAAAGAATCCTTTTGGTTCGTAACCATCATTGATGGTATAAACCATTGGATTACGTTCTCGATCGACATCAAGCTTTCGTACAAGTCTGTTCCCTGCAGCTTTTTCACCGACTTGACTATTGGAACCGACCCAGACATAGAGATCATGATAGGCATCTAGAACGAAAACATCATCGCTCTTTAAAGAATCTTTCTTTAGGGGAACATTCTCTATAACAAGATCATCTGAAGATGATCCGTCAGTTAAATCGGTGTCTCTAATACGATAGAGAGCATAAGATATTTCTTCTTTATTTACTTCAACGTGCTTAAGAAATCCAGGGGTGTCTCCAGTAACAACTTGGAAGTTTATTAATCCCCTAAACTCCTCAGATTCTTGATTCTCAATTTCAGTGTCAATATCTATTTCTTTATCTGCAATATCAAGCTGTTTTGCTGCCCATGCTCCTACAGCTCGATCATCAGCAAAAGCTTGAGATCCTAGCCATATATACACCTTTTTTTTAAGACCTGGGCTTACATCACTATTATCAATGATGTAAACATCTCCGTTGAGAAATTCATAAGGAGGTGAAACCTCTATAAGTTTTTTACCTTGTACATGCAACACTCGCATTCTGTATCATCCTCATTATACTTAATTGGAAAAAATATGGTTTAATTACAAAATAATTTCATGAAATCTATATTATTTATTAATTCATTTTATTTCCTTTTAATCGTAACTATTCTTAGAAGTAAGAATTCCTTCTATATTATAAACAATCCGATAATAATCTACTTCTCTTCTAATTGTTTCTCTAAGCTTTTTATTCTCTCTCTTAATCTCCTGATTTGAGAATTGAGCACTTTATTTTGTGTTAACAAATCCATTATGAAGACTTTCAGTTTAGCTTCTTCACGTTCATCATGAGTTGTCATATCTATTGCGGTGGTAACTGTTACCATTAAATTCTCTAATAATTCTTCAAATATGGCTGATTCGTAAGCAATTCGTGTTCCTCTCTTCCTATCATCCTTTTGTATTGAAATCCAATCATCAATCCATGCGTCAATATAAGATTCAATAAATCCACGGAAAGTATCTTCATTTATGTAAGGTGAGGTTTTTAGAAACAGAAGATAAATACTTGATACACGACCCATTTTTGCGATTCTTGGATCAGCTGATTCTGGAGCAGGTAATAAAAAATTATAACTTAAGTGAACAATATCTTCACGATTCGGAACATTTAAGGGCTCCATAAATCCAACACTATATTCTTCAATTCGTCCCATACCTGAAACTGTTTGTCCTTGTACAGCTAAGAGTAACGCATTTTCTTCACTAAGACAACTATTAAAAACTACTTTTGGGCCTTCAACATCATCGAAAACAGCAACAACTATTCCTTTTAAATGGGTACGTTGATGATCTCTTAAGTCCATCCAGGTTTTAAACTGCATTCCTATTTCAGTAATATCTATTACCTCACTAGTTAGAAAAATATATAGGTCATCTCGATATTTTCGATAATATACTCGGGTGAAAGTTTCGGGGAATTCTCTTGTATAAATCGTTGTATCTTTTTTTCCAATAATTTTTGGATCTTGAAAAATTTCAGCAATAAAATTATCTTCCTCTACTTTTGTGAAAATAACCCTTTTTTGTAATTTTTCATCAAAAATATATAGTCCTTGGTGATTCAGAAGCCAAAAACGGAAATAGTCGTTTAACATAAAATATCCAAGTCCATTCGTCTCTTTATATCCTAAATAGGCTAAATCAACTACAATCCTATTTTTGAATGTTTATTATATCTTCTTGGCTTGCTTCAATCAAAAGATTCCATTCGATAGCTTGATTCAAAAATTTTATAGCTTCTGAGCGCTTCCAGTGCTTAGATAGTTGAGAAATAATTTGCTCACTGAAGAAAAATTGTATTCCTTCCTTCAAGAATCGAATTTCTTTCATTTGTTTTAACATTTTTTTCTGTTTAGTAGTAAGCTTAATTGATTCTAACGTTAAGACACCTTCGTTAAGAATGAAGGCTGAGAAGTAATGCAAGGGTATAAATTTCCGTACCATTTTCTTTACAACGCTACTTGGAATCTGATCGCTAGAATAGAAATTCTTCAGATCATCAACGTACTTCTTTTCAAGTTCAAGTCCAAGGCCTCTTAAACGATCCTGGAAATAATCAGGTAGTCTGACTTCGGAGATTATTATTAAACTTGAGTAATTTCCATGCCAAATTAGCATATGTAGCCCTTCTCTCGACATCATCTCTATTTCGTGTCTCTTTTCCTCCCCTGAACGGCTAGCCATACTGTCAGAAACCTCTTCCATGAAAGAGGAGATAGCAGCAGACATACCTGAAAGCGCGTCTGTATCCGTTGTCAAATCTGCAATAGTTTTTTCAGAATAGAATTGTAAACCTGATTCATGACGTGCAATAATCAATCTGATAGATTTGATATCTTCAAAGCTCTGTTCTACCTTCCTTTCTCCACGTAATCTTGTCTCTATTTTCCTTTTTCTCCTACGATTTATGGTATAAACACTGCCAATTAATACGCCAATAACTGTAAAAATAATTGCAGCAGGAATTAAGATTTCAAATGGATCTAGGAAATATGTAATTTTGTACTGAGCTAATTCTTCTTCTGACATACTGTATCTAGCAGGTAATCCTGAAGAAAAGGATGCTGAAGTAACAGTAATATTAGCAAATCCAGTCGCAGCTTTAGTATAAGTACCATCAATCATATAAGAGGCTTCTCCAAGAACATCTGTTTGAGTTATCGTTTCAAAGTTTTTTGTACTGCCATTTTGATAATTCAAACCGATATAAAAAGTAATATCAACTCCTGCTAGAGTTGCTAGTGATAATTCAGCACCAATACCTGCAGTTACAATTTGTGCATATTCAAGAATTGCTGTTATCTCTATAGATTGTCCTTGTTCAATCGTTGCAACAGGAAGACTTACAGTGAGATTAATTTCTCTTCCTAATAATGTAACAGTAAAGCTAATTGATTGGGATTGATAACCAATAGCCTCTAACATGACCGATACATTATATGCACCCCATTGGTAACCTTGTGTAGAAAAATTTACCCAAAATTGATTATCCAAGCTTAAGAATTCAAATTCGACTTCTGGAACACTACTATCATTTAACCATAAACTGATAGAATCAATCGTGGAAATAGATTCATTATCAAAAGTTTTGAAACCAGAACCATTGATGTATAACACGTCCTCAACCAAAATCGATTCATTAAAATCAATATTAGCAGGATTTAAAGCATTAGTAGGCATAATTGTGACGATAAAAGTAATTTCATATACCAATTTAGCAAAATTTGTAGTTTCAAGCACTATAATAACTTGATAGGTTCCAGTTGCATTTGCGTGATAAGTAAGTTGATGATTTCCGTCAGAAGATGTTTGATAATTAGGTGACAAATAATTCATTCCACTACCAGATACTAATATAGAGGAATCTACAATACCACTGTCATTGAAATCATCAAGCCACTGGACTGTAAATTCATAGATATGTGAAAAATAAAGAAGGCTTGTATCTCCAATCACAGATGCATTTAGAGGGGAAGTAAGTCCACCGAGATATGTTGGTACTGGTAGGATTGTTAATTGAAATATAAAGAACTGATCAATGAATTCAGATGAATGAAAATCAATCCTCACAGAGAAGACATCTACTACATTGCTAGTTATTAAGAAGGTATAATTACCATTATTTACACCAATGAAAGTTACCATACTTTCCGAAATATTAATATCAGTACTATTAATTCGTAGGAGTGTTGTAGAAATACCTGAATTAGGTATACTCTGCCAAACAACTGAAAAGTACGCGTTTTGACTGTAATAAGTGTTAAGTGAACTTGGGTTGAATAAAATCTCTGAATCGGCATAATCGACAAAGAAACTAATCTGATAATTAACAGAAACATAATTAACCTTATTGAATTGAATCGAAATCTGGTGAGAAACAATTCTAGCGATGATCCAAGCATCATAATAGAATAGATGTCTTCCAGAGGAAACATTGACAAAAGTAACATTTATTGAAGTAGATATATCCGCTTCATTAATATCTAAAGGACTAGCTGTTATGCTATCATTAATAAAAACATAGAAGTAATAACGATCCCCATAGTGGAGATAACCTGTAGGACTGATATAGGGATGTGTTGTGTTACTATAATGAGTAGTCAGAGGTTCTTTGGCTATCACTAATCCTCTATCTGTGATTAAAAATCGCATTGTGTAATTAATTGAGTTATAATAAGTCGTACCAAAGGTAAGATTGAAAGTCACTATACCTACATCCCCTCCTGTATGATTAAATGAGTGAATTCCCATTCCAGGAGTATCAATCAAGATCACTGTTGCATTATGACTTTCAATTACAGGATCAGTTAAATCTTCCCCATATTCACTCCTCCAGATCAGCCAGAAAGTAATATTATCTCCAGACATCAATGTTGCATTGATTGGACTACCTTGGACATTGAATGAAGTTAATGCGATATAACTGTCTGCTTTCACAATTCT
>JBHLKP010000123.1:0-11257 GCA_048886525.1 Candidatus Hodarchaeota archaeon
AATGATAGAAGAGGCAAAAAAACGTGCTAACAAAGCTGATTTTTTTATTATGGATTTCTTAGACTCAACTCGGGTAATTAAAAAGAAATTTAATGCAATTATTAGTTTAGGGAACTCTATTGGGTTGATAGCATCTTCTTCGAGCTTTAAAAATGTGATTAACCGATTCACACATTTTCTATATAGCTCTAATAGTATAATTATTTTTCATTTGTTGAATACCGAAAAAATGAGGGAAGGGTGGTCAAACCCGCGTTCAATTTCAAATGATGAGGGAGAATTTTTATTCTTACGTGGTTTTTCAACATCAGAATATTATATCCATCCAGAGATTTTAACATTGTTTAAAGCAACTAAGAGTGACGATTGGATATTGCATACGACTGGAAAAGCAAATATACCAAGGATTAATCAAAAAGAGATGAAGTCACTATTAGAAAAATACGGGTTCTATGATATTCAATTTTTCGGAAATTATAAGCGG
This sequence comes from Candidatus Hodarchaeota archaeon, assembly GCA_048886525.1. GTDB lineage: Archaea > Asgardarchaeota > Heimdallarchaeia > Hodarchaeales > Hodarchaeaceae > Hodarchaeum. Next base: position 485 of record JBHLKP010000123.1, read on the forward strand.
GAGATATTTGACCCACTTAATTCTATTGATATGATTACTGTTGCACACTATTAATTTATCTTATTTTAAGATTAGATAATAAGAGATAGGAAAATTTGAAATGAATAGTCAGGAATTGGATGAATTTATCGAAAAATCAATAAAAATTCGAAAAAAGATCCCAGAATTCAGTGAATTTTTTTATTTCATTTTATTAGTGAAGCATTTTATTCCAAACCTTGGAAGTAAAGTATTAAATTCGAAAAATGATCTTATCAATTATATTATCGATCCTAATTCAGCGAAAGGAAATTATTGGCAATTAAATTGGCTTAAAAAATTATTTTCTTTAGAATTAATTAAAAATTTAACTGAATATTTACATAATGACGATACCTGGTGGAATTGTGTGAAAAATGTCCCCATTGGAATTTATATAATATCAGATATTTATGAATCCTTTGAAGAGTTAGAAATAAGAAAAAAAACTGGTTCATTTTTCACTCCAAAAAGCCAAATTCAAGTTCTTTGTCATTATGCCTTGTTTTATTATTTTAAGAATATCAAAGAGTTGAAAATACAAGATGAAATAATATTTAATATCGTTTTCAAGAAAATTTATCCAAAAAACCTTCCAACAGAAATATATTCTCAAATTAATTTCTTTTTACAAAAATTAAAGGTTGTAGATCCTTCTTGTGGTTCAGGAACTTTTCTCATTGAAATGATTGACATTATTTTAGAACTCATTTTTAACAATCCGCTAAATGTACCCATTTCAAAAGATGAGAGGAAAAGAGTTACAGAAAGTCTATTCTCTAACTTCTTTGGTTTTGATATAAATAAGAACAGCATAAAAATTGCTAAAATCTTCCTAATGAAAAAATTTTTCTCATATTGTAATTCTCAGGATCCAAACGCTTCAATTGATTTTTTTAATTGTCTGAATATCTTTCAACAGGATTTTCTTACGTATGAACATTCTAAAAATGAAGGGTTTGATATTTTTATAGGAAACCCACCATTTGTACGACACCATGATTTATCAAAAATTAAAATTGAGGATATTTTTCTCCAGAATTTTGTATCCTTTTTCCCAGATATAGATTTAAAATTAGATTTAAAGGCTGATCTCTATATATATTTTTGGATAAAGGCAATGGCTATAACATCTCCTCAGGGAGTGGTAGCATTTGTTACCTCAAGAGCTTGGTTATCATCACGCTATACATTACCTATTTTTCAAATTTTTAAGCACTATTTCAATCTCGATCTAATTTTAGAATTTCCTTTTGAAGTATGGACAAATGTTGAAGTCCGTACTCATATTTTAATAGGTCATAAAGAAGAAACCAAAGCAGATAATAAAGAAATTAAATTTCTTATTTGGAAGAAATCATTTGAGAAATTATTAATGCATAAAGAATTACTATTAAATGATTTTAAAAAAGAAATCGTGATTCTTAATACAGATGGCACTGAAATTAAAATTCGAGCATTTGAGTCTAATTTACACCGAATTAATCAGATTTCAAATTCAATTCCTTTCTTTTCAAATGAAAAAGGATTATTTCCCATTCTGAGATTAGACTATCTAGAAATGTCACCATTCATTTTAATGGATATTCTTCTTAAAAATAAAAATAAATTTTGCCTTTTGAAAGATCTTGGTAGATTAGAAATGGGATCAACAACTGGTGCAAACTGGTTTTTTTATTTGGACAAGAAAAATGTAAAAAAGTGGGATATTCCGCTAAAATTTTTACATCCAATGACTAAATCACCAAAAGACTGGAACACAATATGTACTATCAATAAAGATAAGATGAAATATCTCTTTCATATCCCAGAAAGACCAATAAATCAGAAATTTCCTCAAGTCCTAAAATATTTGGATTCTCACCAAGATCTACTATTAACAAGACCCTATTTTAAGAATAGAACAAAAGATAATTGGTTTCGAATACCTTTAATTAAACCAGAGCTATTAATCCCGAATATGATCTATAAGAGATCATTTGTAGCAAAAAATCAGGATCTACATATTGATAAACAATGGATCGGATTTTGGTCAAATAATTCGAATTGGAATCTAATTATCCTTGCTTTTTTAAATTCAACTCTTGGAATACTTTTGAGAGAAATACAAGGTACTAAAACACTTGGATTAGGTTCTTTAAAGTTATCTTTAAGAGAAGTTGAAAATTTATTAGTATTAGATCCTCGTAAATTTCCCGATGATCTAGTTAATGATGTAAAAGCGTTGATTAAACAACTAGATAAGGTTAAAGTAGAAAATGTAATTCCATCTACTTTTATAAATGCAAGTAACCGTAAGAATTATTATACCGTAAGAACGAAGATAGATCGGTTAATCTTGAAAGATTATATGAATTTCAAAGAAGATACATTAAAGAGAATCAATCAAGTTCTAGAATTTGAATTTAAATGGCGTTTTGCTAAAGAATTTGGAGAAATATAATACCTAATAGATATATCTTTAAGTGAATTAGGAGGAATTCTATGAAAAATCAAGTTATATTTCATGAAAGGTTTTATGAGGAATATACGTCTGATCCTGCTGCCGATTCAGGAAGAATGGAATCCATTATTCGAGAATTGAAAAATTTTGAAATAATAGAACCTGAACCTGCTGTTGAAGAAGATATACTTCTCATCCATACTCATAATCACTTGAATAGAGTAAAAAATTTAAGAAATCGTATTTACCCTCTTGCATTACTAGCTGCTGGAGGTGCTATATTAGCAAGTGAATGTGCAATGTTTAATAATCAACCAATGTTTGCAGCTATAAGACCACCTGGCCATCATGCATCGCCAGAAGGGTTCTGGGGCTTTTGTTATTTTAATAATATCGCAATAGCGGTACAGAAATTGATATCAGAAAAAAAAATTGATAAAGCTGTCATCATTGATTTTGATCTGCACTTTGGTGATGGTACAGATAATGCTTTTTCAAATGTTTCTAATATCCTTTATTACTCAGTTCGAGGGCCAACTGGAGTTCAATTTATTAAGAATATGACTGATTACCTAAAGATTCTTGAAGACATTGACTTAGTAGCTGTATCTGCAGGTTTTGATAGGCATGTCGATGATTGGGGGAGGTTACTTACAACTGAAGATTATAGAACAATTGGTGAATATTTAAGGAAATTTTCGAAGAAACTTTGTTCTGGAAAAAGATTTGCTGTTTTAGAGGGTGGGTATAACCATAATGTCTTAGGTAAAAATGTTAGAGCTTTTTTAGAGGGGTTCTATTAAGTTACAAATAGCTCATTTTCACCTTTAACTAACCGTTATAGCTCCATAGTTTTTTTATTGAGGTTCCCTCTGTCAATAATATTGGTATTAGCAGGACTAAAGCCATAATAGCATCTGAAAATCCTACTAGAAGGTATGCAAGTTCTAATTCTTGATCTAATATACCAATTAACGAAATTATAAAATAAGAAAAACGTAGAATCACCATTCCCAAGCCAATGAATGTCATTTTCAACACATCAAAGTGTGCAGAATATATTAAGCAGTATCCTGCAAAGATAAGAAATAGTCCAGTAAGATGCACAAATATCATATTGTTAGGTTTGTTTAAACTAAAGAACAGTATTAATGGATCTGAAAAGAATAACACTCCAACACCAAGTATTAAATCATAAAAACCCCCTGTAAAGAAAGCAATTTTTAAAATTCTATCATCTTTGAATTTTTTCATCACTGAAGTACCTTCTCTTGAATTTTTAGTTTCCACCTTGTTCGTATTCATCTACAGGTTATTTACCTTGAACTAACCTAGGGTCTTATTCGGGTATCCTATTCAATTAAAAATCGTTCGACTTATTATCTTTACTTATTTGTTAATTAATAATTTATTCGTATTCGTAGTTACAGCTCTTTTCTAATAAAATTCTCCAAGATGGGGTTAGTTTGAATCGCTACTTCAATAACAAATCTATAATCATCTTTAATCATCAATTTCTCAATTTAGATTGAGAATTCTTAAGAATATGTTTTTAATATATCTCAATGATTAATAAGCAGGTTACACTTCAATAAGTATTAATTCTGCGTATTGAAAAGGAAACCCTCAATTACTAGACATAATATTTGTGCTATAATCACATTATGGATTTTAGACCTCTACTAAGAAATTAATGGAACAGATTTGAAAAATTAAATTGTTTAACGTTTGAAGGATTCTCATGAAAAGGCCGATTAAAGTATTTATCGTAGACGATTCTGCGGTAGCTCGCCAGATCAATAGTAAAGTTGTCATGGAGGCAGATAAGCAATTTATTGTAGTTGGTACGGCTCCAAATGGGAAAATTGCGCTTGAAAAATTAAAATTTTCAAGATATAGAGCAGATGTTATATTAATGGACATTATGATGCCTGAAATGGATGGTATCGAAGCCATTAGCCATATTTTTGATCGTTTCCCCACACCAGTTATTATAGTATCATCATTAAGCCAAGAAGAAGTGGATATTGCCATTTCAAATAAGGGAATGTCCCTTTTCGAAACTGGTGCCATTGAATTTGTTAGAAAAGCTAATGTGCTTGATAAAAGAGATTTAGAACGATTTAAACGTAATTTAAAAGAAAAAATTTTAATATTATCTCAAATAAATCTTCAGAAAGCCTATAAGGGATTTGATTTCAGATCATTCTTGAGAGAAGAACTTCCTGAAGAAATTAAAAAAGAAAAAATCAGAGTAGAAGAGGAAGAATATCGAAACCTAGTGATTGTGATCGGAGCTTCAACTGGAGGAACTGGAGCAATATCGTTAATTCTCTCAAAGATTACCCTGAAATTTCCTCCAATAGTTATTGTACAACATATGCCAAAAGAGATGACTGAATTCTGGGTAAAAAGATTACAGCTAAGGTACCCATACTTGAACATAAAACTACCCTCACAGGACGAAATAATAAAACAAAACACCGTCTATATTGCCCCTGGAGGTAAACATTGTACTATAAGATCTGGGAAAACTTTTCATTTGTATATTGGAAAACCTGTAAACTTTGTAATGCCTTCCATTGATATCACTTTTATGTCAGCCGCAGAAGTTTATGGTAAAAACGTTCTTGCATTAATACTGACTGGGATGGGAAAAGATGGATTAAATGGTGCCAGAGCTATAAAAAAAACAGGAGGGACAGTTCTAGTTGAGCATGAAAAAACTGCTGTAATATATGCTATGCCTCGTGCGGTAGTAGAAGCAAAGTTGGCTGACGATATTATACCATTATATGATATACCTACTTATATAAGAAGAAGAGGATGGATGTCTTCTTAAGAAGGAAATTAATAACAGTATTTTCCTACTTTATTTCGTTTTTAATCGAGAAAGAAGGATTTTTGAGAGTAAAAAATAATATTTTTATATAAGCACATGATTTGATATATCATATTACTATTTAATATTAGTTCTTATTTAAGCGATTAATTTACTCTAAATAAAAATGATTAAATTAGTATATAGAAATGTTGATTAAATGGGCTTTATAACAAATTAATTAGTAAAATGGTAAAAATGATATAAATCTTCATAAAAAAGAATAATTAAATATGTAATAAAAGTTTACTGTCAGATAAATAACAATACTTTACAAAAATAAAAATCAGGTAGAAATAAATGCCAGTATCATCATCAGAATTAAATAAATCAGGTAAATACTTAATATTTGGAATAGCTGATGATCTTTATGGCCTTGAAGTTGGTAAACTTAAGGAAGTATTCCAAACCGATAGAATATTGAAATTACCTAGAACATCCGAGCTATTAGCTGGTATAGTGAATCTTAGAGGTGTTATCATTAGTGTATTTGATCTTTCCATATTATTATGGGGTAAAAAACTCGGAGTTAAATCTAAAGGATCAAATGGAGCTCAATCTGATCAATTAGTAAATGTACTACTTACAACAATTAAAGGACAAGAAGTAGGGATTCTAGTGGATCATATTCATCATCTTGGTGAAATAACAAAATTTGATGAAAAAAATACCGCTGAATTAGAGAAAAAAGGATTCTTAAACACTTCAGTTATTACTAAAGTTGGTCAGCTTGAAGATGAAAGAAAAATATTTGTTCTTGATCTCGTAGGATTACTAACAGATTATGTATCAAGTACAAAACGAAAAGTAGCTATTCAGAAAGATGATGATTTAGATTTTGATTTTAGTCAGTATACTTTGCCTGATCCAGAGGAATCTTTCGATAACCAAATACCTAACCAAGAAGATTCCTATTCTGATACAGATATTGAGATGTTTAAACTTCCTGAAGAAGATGAAGAAACGTTTAATGAATTCGATTTTGAAGAAAAGGCTTCTAAGAAAAAAAAATCTAAGAAAGAATAGTATTTTTTACATGAAAATGATAGAGTATTATAATTTTAAATGCATCATGGAAAAGGTCAAGGTGAAAAACAATATCTGGAATTAGATCGACACAGAAGACTGGTACTATTGTCTCTGTTAAACATCTGGACCTCCTAATTCCGAACGATAAAATTATTGAGATCCATAGGCCTTTAAATATCACAGTTGTTCCAAATGCTGCAGACGCAGTTATTGGTGCTATAAATTTCCGTGGGGACATAATTAGTATACTAGACCTTTCTAGAATCCTAAGAATTTATAATAATCAAGATTCTGAATTATTAGATGAGAAAAGTCTTAAAACAAAATTATTAATAATTGAATTTTTAAAACAAACAATAGCACTGGCTGTTGATGAAATTAAGGGAATTAGAAAACTAAATGAATATGAAATATATTTCTCACAAACATTAAATGCCAGTAGCGATTATTTTTTCAATGGAGCGATTATAGATCATTTAGATAATATCATTTTAGTCTTGAATGTCGAATACCTGATAAAACAATACCTTAAGGAAATTAGTTTACCACATCCTGATTCTCAGATCATATTTTTTGATATGTCAACTCAATTTAAATTAGCTCAAAATAAAGCTTCTTATAAACAAACAATAGAGGAGAATAATCTTTTATTATTTAAAATACAGGACATATATTATACCTTTCCAAGCATATCTATCATTCAGCTGCTAAAATCACTAAATATTACTCCAGTAGCGAATATTGCACCTTATATTCTCGGATCGGCCTCCTTTAGAGGAGAAATTTTACCAATTATTGATTTAAATAAATTTTTTTATAAATCTGATATTACTGATAAAGGACTAAAACAGGACTGTAATTATATTGTAATAGACTACAAAGGTAATAGAGTAATTTTTAGTGTAGAAACAGTCATTGGTAATATTAGAAGTCCTGATGAATCAACTATAACAAACTTTCCCAATATTCAAACTTCTATAGAGCCAATTTACTTTGAAAAGGGATTTATACGTGATGGAAAAATCATTCTTCAGTTACGTCAGGAAGCTATTCTCAATAAAATAAATGAAGAATTAGAATATCTTCAAACCAAATTTAAGGAAGAGAATGAAATATTACTATCTGCTGTTACTCTTCCTGATTCTCTTGAAGCTCTTAATATTAACTTAGAAGATAAACTTATTCCATATACTCCCACCTATAGCTCCTTAAAAGTTCATAAACAGATCTCAAGAGCAATAAAATTTTCAAAACATACAGGAACCCTTGTATCTACAGGAACTTTAGACATTATTATCCCCAATGACCAGATAATAGAAATTTACAGCATTCAATCAATCACGGAAGTTCCAAATACTTCTTTAGCATTTCTGGGGGCAATAAATTTCCGTGTAGAAGTTATTAGCGTTATTAATCTTTCAGAAATCTTAGGAACTACGAATAAATTAGAATCTGAACACTTAGAACAAAACGACAGAATTTTAATTTTTAAAGTTCAACAACAGTTATTTGCTTTACATGTAGGAGAAATAAAGGGAATTATTGAAATAAATGAAACTGATATTCATCCAGTAATATCAAATAAAATTTTGAAAGCCTATTATTTTAAGGGAGCTATAATAAATTCATCAGGAAAAATTATTCTAATCCTGAATGTTGATTATCTTTTCAATCATTGTTTGAATGCTGATATTATTGACCAAGAAGAAGGCCAATTAATTCTATTCGGCAATCCTTCCAGTAATGCTGAAGTAGAACATCACGATTTAGAAAAGAAAGGAATAATCTTTACTAGTAATAACTATAGTTTTTTCCTACCGACTAAAAATGTATCACAAATTATTGAAAATAATTCTTATTTGTTAAAAGATTACTCGCCTAAAGCTTTAATCGGAGCTGCGATTCATGACGAAATTGTTCCCTTAATGGATTTTAATACAATAATTAATAGCGATAGCAATATTTCTCCTAGTACTAATTCCAATGGAATACTAATATACGACTCCGAGATTGGAAGTCAAATAACGATTCTTATAGATAAAATAATGGATAGAATTAGCACCAGTGACTTTGAGGCCTATAAAGATAGTCTTGGGATTTCTGAAGAATTACTATCTCCGCTAATATCTGGATTCTTTTCTTATTCTGGGAAACTTGGGATGGAGATAAATCCAAAAGCATTAATAGAAGAATGTTCGACCTTAATTAAACAAGATCTTAAATTAGGAAATATTAAAGACGAATTCAAAAATACTTTATCATTAGATGAGCTGAATTATTTGGAATCGATTCAAGAATCAAGGAGAGAGTTAGAATTAATGCTCTTTTATCGTCAAAAAGGTAAGAGGTTAGAATTCTTTGTCTTTAAGTGGGGAGATTTAATTCTCTCAATTGATGTCATGTTTGTAGAAAGAGTTTTTAGTTCAAGAGATATTACATTCTCATCTTCAGATCCAGAACTTTCACCTTTCATAGGAATTTCTGAATTAAATAACATGGAAATACCTTTATTCGATCTATCAAAAATGATTCTCAGCGGGGAAAAACAGAGTGAAATAGATGAAAAGTCATTTTTCTTCTTATTGAAACACCAAAAATATTCTTTCTTAATACCAGTGGACACTATTGAAGGTATTATCACGAAATTCGACCAGGAAATAACCTCTAATGAAGATGATAGTCTATTTTTACAGGGTAAAGAGATATGTAAAAGCATATTTGAACATGAAAAAATCTCATCGAGTGTTTATATAATCGAAAACGAATATTTAAATAAAATATTTGAACAAAAGAGAGTAATAAGTAATCTAGAGACTCTTCTAAGGAAATATAGTTTTAATAGAGAGAACCATGATAGTATATAAAAAATAATGATAAAAAACAAGTTTAAAGAAACAAGATTAAAGAGGTACGAAAAATAATGGCAACAGTACTTATAGTAGATGACTCGAAATATCTACGGTTGATGATAAGAAAAATATTGAAAAAACACGGGCATACTATTGTAGCTGAAGCTGAAACTGGAGTAGAAGCCATTGAGATGTACAAAAAGCATCTCCCAAATATAGTAACAATGGATGTTGTCATGCCTAAAATGAACGGTTTAATGGCCGTTAAAGAAATTATGACAATGAATCCAGAAGCAAGGATAGTCGTAGTTACTGCATTAGGTCATGAACCACTTGTACGCCAAGCTTTGAAGATTGGAGCCAAAGATTTTGTAATTAAACCTTTCAAAGTCGATCAGCTAGTATCCGCAATAGAAAGTGCTTTGGCGTAAGTATTATTCTTCCAGACAAATTAAAAGAGGTTAAAGTAGTATGAATGATTTAGATACCGAAGAATTTAAGGAAGTAATGTTATTAGAATTAGCTGAACGAATTAATGAATTAAATTCACAGCTATTAAGACTGGAAAAAGATCCGTCACAGAAAAAAGCTTATGATGATACTCTAAGAACGCTACATAGCTTAAAAGGCCTATTTTCTTTGTCTGGATATCCCAAAATAAGCACTATAACTCATTCAATGGAAAATCTATTAACCTCTTCAGACAGTACAGGTTTTGGGAAAATAATTGATCTGTTATTCAAATATTCTGATGAGCTGAAGAAGTTAGAACAGACGCTAAAAGGTGGAAAAACCCCTGAATTGCTTCAATTTGATGACTTAACACAACAGGTTTCATCATTGGATGAATTCATGATAAATCTAGGAAGTCGCCTTAGAATAAAAGCACAATATAGCACAGATTGTAAAGTTGTTGGTGCTAGAAGTATAGTGCTTATTAATAAACTTAAAGAGAAGGCTACCATCAATAATATTTCCCCTCCTTTAGAAGAAATAGAATCTGGTATACCCTTCAGAGATTTAATAGTTGAAATAACAACTCAAGAAGAAGAAGAAGTAATCTATGAAATTGTCAATAATTCCCAAGATGTAATCTCAACTAAAGTCTCAAGAATTCTAGAAGCGATACCAAGTATTACAAAAGAAGAAGGTAGAATAGATACTGAAACTTTAACCGTTAGAGTCAAGTTAGAAGATCTTGACAATATAATCAGCTTACTAGGAGATTTAGTTGTTTCGGGTCAATTTATCCGAGAAATTAGAGAACAAAAGGCTGATGCCAAGACTTTCAAAGAAAATTTTGCTAATTTTGAAAGAACGATCGCAGATATCCAGGACTTAGTAATTAAAATGAGGCTTGTACCTCTTGACACAATCTTTACACGGTTTCCAAGGATGGTTCGAGATCTTAGTAGAAAGGAAGGCAAACTAGTTGATTTTATTACCACTGGTAAAAATATCGGTGTTGATAGATCGGTAATAGAAAAATTAGTTAATCCAATTACACACCTGTTAAGAAATGCAGTTAGTCATGGTATTGAATTACCCGAAGA
>JBHLKP010000124.1:0-11120 GCA_048886525.1 Candidatus Hodarchaeota archaeon
ACGTACCAGATGATTTCACTCCCACTCTCAGGATCCGAATCTGGGTCTGAATAATCATAAGTAGCAGTTAAGGCATCCCCTGTTTTGGGACTACCTGGTGCGATATTTGCATTACTGGCACTCGGATCAGAATTTCCAATCGTAACATTTGTGGGACAACTTATCCAGTTTCCATAATCCGTGCCATCTGAGGGTCGCACTTTGAAGTGCCATACTTCCCCTTTGGACGTATAGCTAGAACTCACATTGATAGAATCATTTAATGCACCTTGGAGAATACCATTTTTATACCAAATATAAAGGGAACCAGTTTCATTATCAGTATCATTATCATTAAAAGTGTAAGAGGCAGTCAAAGTATTCGCTGTTTGTGGGGTTGTTGGAGTGATTTGTAGGCTGGTTGCTTCTGGAGCTGTATTTTCAATTGTTACTGTTGGGGATTGTTGTAAGCTACCAGGATCACTTCCATCATAAGGAGTTACCGTAAAATACCAATTTTCACCTTTAGACGTAAGACTGGAATTAACGGTGAGTGAATCGTTTAAATCCCCTTGAAGAATGCTATCTTTATACCAACGAATCATAGATCCACTTTCTGCATCATTATCGGCATCTAAATAGCTATAAGTCGCAGTTAGAGTATTAGAGGTCTTTGGATTAGTTGGAGTGAGATCTAAGCTATTAACGGAGGGTGCACTATTTTCGATGGTCACATTATTTGATTTAAGCCAAACAGAATAGTTGAATCCATCATACGCTCGAAGTTCACACCACCAGGTTTCCCCTTTTGATGTCTGATCTGAAGTGATGGTTGAGAGATTTGTGTAACTTGAATTGAGATTAGGATTGTACCAACGAACCTCGTAGGCAGTAATCGGATCACCATCATGATCAGTAGTCGAATTACTTGCCGTTAACTGTTGTGTCGTCTTAGGATTACTTGGTAAAATTACAAGACTTGAAATCTGAGGTGGGGTATTTTTCACCGTTATAATCGATGAATTAACAAGCGTACCAAATAGTTCGCCATCTTTTGGTTTAACTGTGGCATACCATTGATCCCCTTTATGAAGTGCAGATTCAGGAATTGAGGTGCTATCATTCCTATTTATTTGGAGAGTAAATCCAGTACCGTTGTCTTTATACCAGCGAATCTCAGTACCATCCTCAGGCTGTGCCTCTTCATCATAATAAGTGTAATCTAAATAGAGTGTACTATTACTGAAGATAGGTAATAGAACTTGGAATTGATCACGTGATAAGGTTAAATCTGATGCTACTGGAGCCGTATTGATGTATACATTTCCAGAATGGGTTGAAGAAGAGAACTGATTACCACTGGTGTCATTAATGATAATCTGAAAATTGATAGGACCATTCTCCATTACAAGAGTATCATTCATATACGCATGTTTTGTTCCACTAAATGTATTATAATAGACCATAGTTGCAAGTAAATCATTTCTGGGAATCCCATTATTTTCTGTGACATTTATCATAACAGTGTCAATGGTACCCCAAGAGTCTGAGACATTCGCTTTAAACGTTCCATAAATTCCGATACTAGAGTAATATTTCCAATCAATAACCGAAGGAGCTACAGTATCATAATTAAATGTAATATTTTTAACAGAGGAACTTGTTGCTAAATAATTCCCCCATTCATCTGAGCTATTGGATATTTGATAAGTAAAGTAATCATTAAAATTGATTTGGAAAGAGGGTTGATAAACCCAATAATTCGACCCATTCAAATTCATATCGTATAATGTTCCATTTAAATTCAACGTTACATTAGCAACAGAGCTGCTCTTATCTGTAACATTTGCCCAAAATTGAGGATTACCTGTTCCTGGATCATCGACCCCAAAATCATTAATAAAAGGAGGAGTATTATCTATAAAAGGATGAATAGCGACTCCAATTGCTGCTATATGATCGGGTAATGGTGCGGTCCAGTGAAAAGTATAAGAACTTCCTGTTGCATTTCCGTTCGCTGCTGCAGTATTAACGCGATTTGTCGATTCATCATAATAATATAATTCTGTTGAAGGGCTATAAACCGACCAATGACCTGTTGTTTCCCCAGCTATTGCACCAAAAACTCTATCCCCACTTGTTGAAGTAACATCTATCTGAGTATCATTTTCGGTACCTGTATTATAAGTTGTTACTGGCCCAAAAGTATTTGTTAGATTAACATCATCTAGAATACCAAACCAAGCAGATGCAGCTGCTGGATAATATAAACTTTGATTAAACGTTATACTAAAAGATAGTCCTGTACCCTGATCTGGATTTTTCAAGTACCAAATAGATACGTGTGCATCCTCAGCTTCTTCTGCAGTTCCGAGATTTGTTAAAGAATCACCATTAAAGGTGACGGATGTGATTGTAGCAATATAATCACGATTATTCATACCTAGAATTGCAATAGCCATTAAATTTGAACCACTCGAATTAAGATTTACAGATATAGTAGTCCCAGAAATAGAGTTCCAAGCTGAATCATAAATTCCGACAGTACCATCATTTAATTCATTTATTGCAAAGGAGGGGGATCGAATACAAGGTGGGTATTGATTATTAGCTGAATCTCCTGAAAATGAATTTGAATCATTGAACGAAATTACATTAGACTGTTCCGATGAATCTAGATCAGTTATTCCTTGTTGTTTTACAGTATTTTGTGATTGTTGAATCGGATCAGTGCTTGAAAGAGTGGGAACCATATGATAGCTTATTTGATCTCTTTTAATTAAACCAATATTTCTTAAGAACTCTGCTCTGACCTCATTTGAGTTGATAAAGTCCTCATTTTGAATAGGAAAGACTATTATTAGGATATTTAGACAAAAAAGACTGATGAATACACTGGAAATGAATTTTTTGCGAATTCGCACGAAAATATTCTCCAAACACGGTATTAAATAATCTTTGAAAGTTTAAAAGGAAACTGAATGATCTAGATTGATTAAATAAAGCTCAAAGGAAATATGCCACATTTTATATTTTTCCGTTTCAAAAATTCTTAAATGATTAATTCTATAAAAAAAAAACTAGATTATTTATCCGAATATATGGATTGCATGGAAAAAATAAAATATTTTTGGGAAATAACGGGGTAAAATATATTAAAATACATTTTATGAGTACGAAGATTTAGCTTGAAAAAATCAGAGGAGACAATTTGATATTAAAATCATATTAAACAAACTATATTTTGTTTTACCTTATTAATAACTCTCTCATTCATTAATTCATAAATATTCTTTAATGAATTTTGTTAACACATTATGGATTTTTTCATATACAAAAAAGTGATCGGAATAACATATTTATTCAAAAAAGGAAATTTGTTAATCTATTTTGCAAAAATTTTTGATTCTTTGAACTGATGATACAATGAATCTTATTTTGGATCAGAAACTGAAGTACGCAAGCTTAACTATGTTCATTTAATGAACTGATTGATATAATCAAGAGTTCTTTTATTTTGGAAAACATGGTTTCACGAATATTTTTTTTTTGAATGTTTATTATTTAAAAATAGTGATTTTTCAAAAATAGATAGATAAAACCTAGGTGTATTTACTCATTTTTAATTAATAGACTCAAAGAATTGATTGTTTATGTTCTCTGAAAAACTATATTCAGTGAAAAAGCTTGTTTTTCTAGGTCTAGCTGAATCAGGAAAATCTACGATGATTAATGGTGTAATCAGAGGGATCTCACCTCAATTTGGCGATAAATATGATGCAACAATAAATTATCAGAGATTAACCAAAACACTTTGCGATACAGAGATTCAGATTTTTGACTTAGGTGGACAAACTCGTTTCTTAGATCGTTTTACAGGCGACCTCTCAGAATTTGTTTTCAGCAATGTTGAATCAGGTGCCTTCATTTTTGTGATTGAACCTTTAAAAGTTGCTGAAATATCTCGTGCTAAGTTCTACTTCGAACTCTCACTTGAAAAGCTGGAGTATTATAGTCCCAAGTCTCAAGTATATGTTTTTTTAAATAAAAGCGATTTATTACCAAAGAGTATTATGGACAAAACGTCAGGTATGATAAAAGATTATCTTTTACACGAAGAATCTCATGAAATTCGATTTTATGAAACGTCTGTATTTTCTGAATCAATTTTTGTTTCCATTGGAGACATTCTCGGCGAAATAACTGGAATTCGGGAGAGTTTAACTCCAATTTTAGAAGAATTTATCCAGAATCATTTAACTATTGTTGATCAGGTTCAAATACTTACAAAAGAGGGTGCTATCCTTCTCATTGCTAAAAACAATAAAAATTTGTTAAATTTATCTACTAAAAAGACTAAAGAGATATTTGATTCTTCTCTGAGGCAATTAGATAGTCAAAATGAAATTATTGCAGTAAATGAGCTAGAGGAAAGAGTTTTAGCTTTAATCAAGTTTATGGATAATGGGCTAGCTTTATTTGTACTATTATCAAGAGGAGGATTAGAACAAGATTTTCAATTTACTACAGCAGTTTTTGATCATGTGTTATCCTTAGCTAATCACATAGAATTGTTCACAAAATGAGGAACTATTTCTAAAATTGTTTAACGATGCAAAATAGAAAAATTTCTACTAATGAAATAAATAAATACAAGGAGCTTGTTTACATGAACTCAGAAAACGTTTTATCGGGCTTGTTAAGTGATGATATAAATACAGTGACTTATTCATTGAAGCTTTGCCTTGTAAATGAATCTCTTCTAATACAGGATCCTTCAGTTTTAGAACAGTTAATAAAATTGCTTAAACATGAAGATTATAAAATTCGTGGAGATACAGAAAAAATTATCACGTTTTATATCAAATTTTCGTCTGAATGTAGAAAGAAATTACTGAATTTAATAATTCACAATTTTAAAGAAGACGATTATGAAAGAGATGTATGGTATCGATATACAAAATTGATTGAGCTAATGCCTGAAAAATCAGAAATATTTCCTGAGATATTTAAGTATTTAATAAAAAGTGAGGCCTATGCTCAAGGATTGGGAGTATATATTTCTCGTGATTTATATAAAGAATTTCCTAATTTTATTGATGATGTTATCACGTCTTCAATTTTAAAGAAAGATGAGGATGAGGAATCCGAAGATTTTCTTCCAAAAGAATCACAAAGGAGGAATGAGATTAAAAAAGCTATTTGCTGGCTATTTTGGAAAAATCCTGAAGTTTTAAAATATGAAGGTATAAAAATTCTTTCATTACTCACTGATGATGAGGATAGGGAAATTAGAAGATTAGCATGTGAGATACTTCAAAAAATTCTTCCAAACAATGATTATAAAGAAGAAATCATTGAAATCTTCAAAATAAAAATAAATGACCCCTCTTGGCGTGTACAAAAGATAGCAATAGAAAGTCTAATATCAGTGTCCCCAAATTTTATAATACAGGATCAAGAAGTATTAGATAGAATATTAGGGCTCTTTTGGCATCCAGAGTGGATAATCAGAAAGCATATATGTGAACTTATCGCAATTCATATTCCATTGTCCTATAAAGAGGATTTAAGGATTTTTTTAGATTTGTTGATTGCAGCATTGGATGATCCTAGATGGGAGGTAAGAGAAAGCGCAGCAATTTCAATGAATCTTCATTTAAATCAAGAGAAAAAAGATTATCAAAGTATTTTATTTAAGATTCTAGGATTAACAAACGACCTTCACGAAGAAGTAAGAAAAGTCAGTTGTCAAATAATAACTGAGAGAATCAAGTTCTTTGGAGAACGTTCTGAAGAGGTTTTTCGTAAAATTCTTTGGCTCCTTCAAGATCCAAGTCACATTGTAAGAAAGGCTTCCTTAAACGCTATTACTAATTTTTTAAATCACAAACTTTTTATTACTTATTTTAACACATTTTATGATAACCTCAAAGAATTATTGATAGATTTTAATCCTGATGTTCGTAGAAAAACATGGGATATTATTAATCGTATGACTGGTAATCTTCAGAAGGAATATAAAGAAAAAATATTCTTTCTTGTATCCAATTTATTGTCCCATGAGGATGCAAATATACGTGCAGAGACTTGTACTTATTCGCAAGATCTTAAAAATTATTTTATCTTAGAAGACAAATCCGCTTTTTCAAACCCGATGATTTTCGATTGGAAAGAAAAGGTATTAACACTATTGGATGATGATGATCCTACTGTATTAGAAAGTGCTTGGGAAACTGTACTAACTAATGAAAAGATTTTTTTGGAAGATAAAGTATTTATTACTAAATTAATATCAAAAGCTAGGGGGGAAAATTTATCAATTATAAAACTTGCATGTAAGATATGCAGTAAATTCAATTGGATTAGGGATGATGATTTTCTTCAACAGACTTTTATTCAAGAATTAGGAAATTCTAACGATAGAGAATTAAGAAAAGTTATTTTAAGAGCATTTCTTGCTCCTCAGTATCATAAATATTTTGAGAATAAATTGATTCTTCAACTGATACAAGATGGTCAGTGGGATGTTCAAAAACTGGTTATTCCATTCTTAATAAGTAAATTAATTAAGGAAGCTGAAAAGACGGATACAAAAGAAATCTATAACACTATCATACAACTATTAGAAAATCCAATTGCAAAATACCGTTCCGAATCTTCTAAAATTTCAAGATCAATAGAGGGAATCGCTGAAGATTTAGCTTTCGATTTTTCAGAAGAAAATATTAACTTCTTCTTTGATCTTACAAATGATGACTCAAGATTTGAAAGATGGGTAGAATTAGAAGCAAAATTTGATTTCCTTGTAAAAATAAATCACCCACAGCAAGAAGAACTCGTAAATAAATTTGGGGAATTGATTAAAGAACCAGTTAAGAATCTTGGTTCGAAACTTGGTTACAAAGAACTTCTAACTAGTGAAATAGATATTGATACTCCTTTAAAAATTATTAAATTGATGTTAGGCCAGCAAGAGCTTGTTAGATTTAGTTTATTAGATGAAATTGAACGGAGAGTTGATTTTAAACAAATAAAATATAAAGGATTAAAAGATTTAATTATATACTCATTAAGTGAAACTTCAATTAATATCCGTAATATTTCATGGAATATAGTTCAAAATAATATATTACCTTCAACTGACATAAAAGAGATACTTGATCCTATTCTATCCCTACTTAATAGTTCTTACGCTGATACTCGCTCAAGAGCTATTTTTATCCTCTTATCAAATCTTTCTATTAAAGAAGCTAAAAATGAGCAGATTTTATATAAAATCTTAGATTTAATTGATGATACTAGTTTTTTAGTGAGAAATCAGGTCTGGTATTTATTTAAGAATGAAATAAATCTTGCTTACCCTAGATATCACGGATTAGCAAGAAAGATACTTAAGATGTTATCTTCTTCAGATATGAACGTGAGAAAAGAGGCGTCAAAATTCATTGAACTGAATTTAAATATATTTTTACCAATTATAGACTCATATCCTCAACATTCTGATGTAAATCATTTATTAGGTACAATATATTGTAGAAACAAACAATATAGTAAAGGGATTCAATTATTTATGTCTAATCTTTCTAAAGATCCATCAGACTTGAACAGTTTACTTGGTCTGGCATTTGCCAATATTTTAAAGGGAAATCTGGAAGATGCAATTGATAATTTAAAACGTTCGAAAACAATTAATCCTCTAGATTTCAGAATTTATTCTATATGGTCAGAATGTATGCTTGAAATAGGAAACAAATTAGAATCCAAGAAATCGAAAGAAAGATCTAAAATTCTAAGTGAATGGACCTAAAATTCAATATAATCAGATTAAAGAATATAACATATTATGATCACAGTTTGAAAGTAAACATCTTTAAATTAGAAAAAAAAATTCAACAGATATAATGTATTGGAGAATTATAAAAACTCTGTTCGATATTCTAGTGAAATTGCAATCCTGACTGCCATCTAGAAGATGGATGGCTAATTCTTAGTGTTGAATATAAAAAATGCTAAAAAAGTAAATCATATATTAAGAACCTGAATTAATAAGATGAAAAAATTAAGGAATTAGGTTATAAATGTCCGAATGGGTCTCTGCAACCGAAATAAGCGCAAAAATGGGTTACAAAATTCTTCTAGCGGGGTTGAGTGAGGCTGGTAAGACAGCAGTAAAGAGGATTTTTTTTCTGAAACAATCCACGAAAGAGGTCGATAGCTTAGGGGCAACAATTAACTACGAACGTATGACCATGAATATTAAAGACATCCCCGTCACCATTGTGGATCTTGGTGGGCAAAAAGTTTTCCTAAAACGCTTCTTGAGTGGATTCAGCCCTTTTGTATTTAGTTCTGTGAAAATCTTTGTTTTCTTGATAGATACCGCTAATAAGTCTACACGAAACAGTGCAATCCAATATTTTATTTCATGCCTAGAAAAGCTTGATAAATTTTCACCAGATGCAAAAATCTTTGTATTTCTCCATAAAAACGACTTAGTTAGGCACTTACCTAATTATGAAAGTATTCATGAACAATTAAAAGAACAATTCCAGTTAGAATGTCCAAATGTACGTTTATCATTTTTTCGAACAACAATTTACAAACCTGAAACAGTTATAGATAGTTTTGGACGTATATTCGAATTAGCGGTACCCCAAATTGCTAGAAGTGAGTTTGTAGATCATCGTGAAATTGGTAGAATTGAGGAATTTGCTGAAAAAGAGATGACTATTCGAGAAGAAGTTCAGAAAGTTGTTCAACCTCAATTAGGGGGTACTCCTCAGGATATGCTTCCTTTAACGCCTATTCACCAATCTAACTTCAGAGATTCACAATCCGATTTTCTTTCATCAGCAAGCGCTAAAGTTGCAGGAGATCCCAAAGTTCTGGAACGATTACAGAGTTTAATGAGACAAGCTATTGCTGAAACACCTTCTCCAAACAAAGAAACCTTATCGAAGGATCCTCTCCTAGATCATCCATTTTTAAAAGATTCGATAAAAGAAGAAATCGAAACTGAAGTTGAATTTCAGGTTGAAAAATATCAGCCTGTCGAAGCTATAGGTTCATCAGTGGCCATAGAAACCAAAGATGATCAACCACCTGAAATCATTATAACAGAAGGAGAAATTGATGATAGAGTAAATCATCTTATTAATTTTTATGGATTGGAAAACCAGCAAGCAGCAGAAATTGTTTTAAAAGGATATAATAATCTTTTTGAATCTGTTGCTGCAACTTCGGCTATTGAGATCTCTTTTATTGTAGATGTTTTCTTAAAATATTTACCTTTACTGAAATCTAAAGGAGTAGATATAGAAAAATTAGATCATGAACGATTTTTCATGATTTTTTTTGAAATTATTACAGGAAAGCTTGCTAAAAAGGATATCTTAAAGTGTATTGCTTTTGCAATTAAAAAACCAGAATTTTCGATAAATGAAATAATAGATATGAATTTCGCTAAACCAGTAGAAGTCCCTATTGCTGAAATTAAGAAAGATAGAATATCAGAAGAAAAGGTTGAACGACCTGAACTAGCTCATATAGACATTTCAGTCGAAACTGAGAAAGTTGATGGATTAATTACCATACCTGACGTAAAAGATCTTGGTTTTAAGATTGATCTTGTTGATTCAAATGTTCAGATTGAATTTCATAATCTTAAACAAAAAAAAGTACATCAAAGAATAATCGGTCGAACTATTGTTTCATCTACCATATCTGTTGACGAAATCATATATCTCATGGCTTATGAACTGAATATGTTATCAATGGGCTTTTTTGACAAGAAGAAAGCTTCTATTAAATTTTCTGCTCAAATAGTTCATAAATCAATTCAGAAACTGATAGAAAAGGATATCAACACATCGAAAAAGTTTCCCCCCTCTGTAAAATTTATAATTCCAGTCGAGGTTGAGATAGAAAATGATTATCTCCTACTTCCAGGTTCAGATCAAGTAACATTTAATTTAGAAAAGAAAAACGGAAAATATCTTTTAGAATTTAGACAACGAGGTTTTCCTATTGGCACAATTTCAGTTGAAAAAACAGATACTCTATTAACAATCCGGAAAATTCTAACTGAAAAAATGCAATTACCAATTGAATCAGAAGCTGATGTAGATTTTGCTGCAAGGATAATCCATGCTGCACTAGGCATATTGATAAAAGTAGATCAATCCTTATCAGGGAAAAAAAAGAAATCTGATAATGAAAAAGAAGATGAAGAAACTACAGAGAAATTGAAACACTTTTTAGATTTATTGGAAAAATAGATCCTTAACTCATCCTAAACTACTAAAAATCAGGAAAAATCATATCTATTTAATCTTCTATTGTTATTAGTTTTAATGTAATACCTAATTCTTGATATTAGATCACAATTGAAAGATTACTTAAGCTCTGAGAATAATCTATTGTAATAGTAAGCTAAAAAATAACTCTAAATGCAAATAAATAAAACCAAATGATAAAACTGAAAAATTAAATTGGATCAACAAGAATAGGATCATTCTTGGTTATTATTAGCCAATTTTAGCTATTATTATTTGAATTAATAATGTTATAATTGAGATTATGAAAAAGCTACTCTCTGTATTGCTGACTAATTTTCTCCAAAATTTCTTCAATAGGAATAGATACATGCGAATAAATGCGAACTACCTCTGATTTAGCTTTTTGACGTGATTTTGCAGTTTCTAATTCGTCAGACATTTCCTCCATTTTTCTTTCAAATTCCTCGTAAATATAACGAGTCTCATTTGTTATTGTAAAGGTTTTAATGTTGTTATCTTGTAAATCGTAACCTTGTTCTTCTGCAAATCCAATTAAACGTTCTAGAAAGTCGGATGAGTTTAGATAGGAGTCAATTTCTGTTTTCCAGTATTTATCTCTAGTATTTAAAGAGAAATATTTAGTTTTAAGCCTTCTACCTTCTTCTTTCTCTATCCAACTAATTAATTCAGGCTCTTCTTCCAAGATACCAAAACCAGTCTTCATATGATGGAAAATCGTTGTTTTACTTTTGTTTATACGTTGAGCTAGGTTCAACAAAGTTAATTCATCTTGAATTAATAAAAAAATAAAGATTTTAAAGCGCGTCGGATCTTCTAAAATGTGAAAAATAGATTTTGAAG
>JBHLKP010000125.1:0-11071 GCA_048886525.1 Candidatus Hodarchaeota archaeon
CTAATTCACTTTGAGTAAAAGTGACTATCCCTAAATTGTCTGCTAGTTCCCTTGCAGAGGAAGAAAATTGATTTGCGATTACAATCATCCTTAGTAGATGGGGAATTTTTGTTCCCATTTCTTCAGCTTGAAGAATGACGTTACAATCACAAGCTTTTAGCTTATCTTTTACTATTACTCCTATTGTTCCACCCAATTCCTTATCTTTATCCTTGAATCCTTCAATAACATAAGAAAGTTTGATCTTTTCTTTATTGTGAATTGCCAATGAAACATCCCTTTTATAACTGAAATCCTGCAATTTGAAAAAGGTTTCAACTAAAGATTCAATACGAGCTGCCATGGTTTGTTTTGTCTCCAAATCCTCAATAAAGATATAATTATGATTCATTTCCTTCTTTAAAAATGTAATTGTTGCGTATTACGTAGATAATACGTCTATTATATCCATTATAACACCTCTAGTTCTTCTATATTCACTCTCTTATTTCCATTTTTAAGTCGGTTTGAAAGCTTGTTTAAAAGAATAAATTTGTCATACTGCTTTTGTATGACATTCGTTCAAGTCAAGATCAAACATAATATCTTTCGGTTTTCGCAGATGAACGCATAAAAGGACATAAAATCTTCAATCGTTTTGCGAAAAATTATGTTAAAAACTAATAATAGCTATATTATAATATTAATTTTTGCTTTTCTTTCAATTAATCTTGTTTCGGTTAAATCTGAAGTAAACTTAGATGAAGGATCCCGATATTTTTATTCAGTCTTATGCACTGATATATGTGGATTTGATATATGGGATAATTCAAAATTACCTGCAAATCTTTATATTGAAATAAAGGAAAACAAATCCAACCAAATAACCATTTTTACATCCTTTAATCTAACAATTTCGGTTAATAATTCCATTGATACTAATTCTAATCGTTTTACTTTTACTGAACATTTTGATGCTAAAACTCGGGAAAATTTGGAGCAACAAGGGAGATATTCGTGGCAATGGATAAATGAATTTGACAATTACATCAATGTTTCAGTTCCAGCGATTTTTCTGGTTCATTCTCCTGCTAGCTATATAAACAATACGTATTTACTTCTAAGAGCACCTGAATTAGAAGATTTAGATGTTTCTAATGAAATTATTCAGACTCAAAAGTACGAAGGAAATTGGGAATATAATTTTACTCAAGAAGCTCATTCTATCAGGGTAATATCGCAATTAGTAATCTATTTCGATCTTGTTACAGGATTAATAGTACAAATGGAGCTAGAAATGTCTGAAGTTAGATCTTCTTTAGATCACAAAATCCCAATAATAGATCCAATTGGGTCATTCAAAATGGTTCGAACGATATCCTCTTCAAGCAACATGAATATAATACTATTATCTCCACTTTTTGCTGTTCCTATATTGGTATGGGGGAGAAAAAGGATAAATTCAACTAGGTAATATTTTTTAAGTATTGATCTCATTCTTCAATTAGAATTCTGTGGCATAAAAATTTGGCAATAACTGCCTCTAGGGCTTGTGTTAATGTAATTGGTTGACCTGCTGATTTAATATTAAGTAAAGCATTAAAGAATTCATCCGTGTCTTGAATTTTCTATTTAAAACTATTGAGTTTCCTAAGTGCGGAATACAATTAACCCTGAAAAACATAAGCCTCGTGTTTTATACGTTCGATTGATCCTGTCATTGAAGAGACCTCTCCATGAATTTGTTAATTGCACTCAGAAATCCATTAATCAATTGCTTCTGAACTTGATTAACTGATTCAATATTTTTTGAATCAGCAAATATTAAAAGAACAAAATAAGATTCATTCCGTAGATAGCATAATAACGAATTTATTAATCAAAACGAAATATCTTGATTAATTTCAAATAACTTCTCAGGATTAGGTGATAATATGGTTATTGAAACACCAGTAGCATTATATCTTCAAGATAAGCATAGCATTCCTGAATCGATAGAATATGCTAAATATGCTGAAAAAAGGGGTTTTGAGGCAATATGGCAAGCAGAATCCAGATTAGCCAGAGTAGCAACAATTCCTCTTGCTGCAATGGCTGCAGTTACACGAAAAATCAAACTTGGTACAGGAGTTGTGAATAATTTAACAAGGAATGTTGCTCTTATGGCAGCAACCTTTTCAACAATGGATCAAATGGCTCCAGGAAGATTTATTGCAGGAATTGGGGCTTGGTGGGAACCTCTTGCAAGTAAGGTTGGAACTCCAAGAAAAAACCCTTTAAAGTTGATGCAAGAGTATGTAACTGTAATGAAGAAGCTTCTTAATATGGAAACAGTTACATTTAAAGGTGAATTTGTCAATGTTGATGGAATACGATTAGATATTGTACATGGAGACCCAAACCAGCCAAGAGAAGTCCCGATCTTAATCGGTGCCACAGGAATGAAAATGATGGAATTAACTGGTGAGCTTTGCGCGCTGAGATTATGTGATGGAGTTGTCTTAAATTATATGGTAACACCTGATTATAATCAGATCGCACTTAAACACCTAGAAATTGGAGCTAAGAAAGGTGGAGGGTCTTTAGATGATATAGATCGTCCTCAACTAATAGTTTGTTCTATGGATATTGACAGACAAAAAGCTTTAGACGCTGCTAGGGAATTATTAACTCAATACATGGGACAACAACCCCATTTAATGAAAGCAAGTCGGATGCCTCAAGATATTCTTGATAAAATTCATGAGGAACTTACTTGGCCTGCAACCAGGGTACAAATTCGAAAAGCAATGCGCCATATTCCTGATGAAATTGTTCAAAAAATTACTGCGAGTGGGACGCCAGATGAGTGTGTTGAGCGTGTTCAACAGTGGATTGAAAGTGGTTCTACCTGTCCTGTCCTCTATCAGCTAAGTGATGACGTTAAATTGATGATCGATACTTTTACCAAAGTCTGAATTTTTCATTGTCTAGATAATTCATCTCAAAAATTGTGAGAAAATTTGAAAGAATTAAGAATACGTGTAATTGAAAAGAATGGTAAATGTCCTCACAACATTGGAGACGAATGGAGTACTCCTTATGCTTTAATGAAACCTAGGGGCTTGTGTAGCGATGCTCATTATGTATTAGTCCCTTATTTAGGAATGGCTGCTGGCGGTGCGCCTTCATGGGAGGAGGACAAAAAATGGAGAATTCATTGCCCATCAAAATCAGGGATTATTTTTGAAATCAAACCTTTAGAAAAGAATCATAAGTGGCCAACTGACTTTTCTTGGGTTGAGGAATCTGAATATGACACAAAACGAACAGAAAGAAGAAAATAAATATAAAATTCAAAATTATACTAAAACATTTGCAATTCTTGATGGTACTTTATCTTTCAACCAGAAATCAATACCATACCAGCGGCCTGCTCCAATTAGTGCACATGTTACAAATCCAATGAACAATATAGGTTGTGTCCATAACCACTCAACACCTAAAGTTCCTAAACCTAAAATTACTGTTGATCCTGCTCCAAAAATCGATCCTAGTCTTGTTAATACCCCTAATAATAATGTAATTGAAATGAAAAACTCCATAATAAACCAACCAAATCCGAATAATGATGCATTAGGAAAGGCTACGTTTCGAATAATTGTATCAAATGGTGTAATCACATGATCTTCATGGTCTAAAAACCAGCTGATTGTACTAACAAAACCTGAACTTGTAAAAACACCTTTTACCAAATTACTGACCCAAGTAGTGAGGAAAGCTAAACCTAATGAAATTCGTAAGAGTACTACATATCCACCTGATATCTTTTGCTTATGCATTTCTTGTATTATCTCTCTTGTCATATCCTTACCTCATTTATGCCAAGTCTTGTTGTTTTTGATATTAACGGTTTTAATCAAATCTTGGCAATTATAAAAAATATTCCACATTATAAGCCCAATAGCTTAACAAATTATTTTCACATTCTTAATTGTCTTAAATAATTTTCATCTGGATTCGAAGATCAAAATTTATTAATCGATTTACTCAGAGCGGAAATAACCGTGTGATATAGAAACCAGAAGCGGATCAAGATGAAATTATTTTATGATTTTTCTGTAAAAGATGTTTCTGATGCTTATAATACAGAGATTGGTATCTTGTGGGAAGTTCTCATGGGAGAACATATTCATGTGGGTGGTGAGGCTGAAACAAAACGTCTAGCTGAAAAGATTGGAATAGATGCCTCTACTTACCTTTTAGATGTATGCTCAGCCCTTGGAGGACCTGCCAGATTTCTTGCGTCGACCTATAATACAAAAATCGTTGGTCTCGATATTACTGAAACAATGATTAAAAAATCTATAGAAAGGACAGAGAATGCTGGATTAACTAATTTAATAGAGTTTAGAAGAGGAAATGCTCTTGATATACCTGCAAGGAGTAATACTTTCGATGTTATATGGGGTCAAGATGCGTGGTGTTATATAACATCAAAAACTCGATTAATAAAGGAAGTTGTTCGTGTATGTAAACCTGGAGGAAAAATTGGATTTACTGATTGGATTCTAGGATCAACACCTATGGGTTCGCAGGAAGAGGCTGATTTTCTATTTGAATTTATGATTTTTCCAAACATGGAAACACTTGAAGGCTACAGATTCTTATTGGAAAAAAATAATTGTAAAGTACTTGAAGTCGAAGATTTACAAGAAGATTTTGCTAAACATATGCATTTTTATGAAGAGAAATTAAAAGAACTTGAAGAAGAAATCATTAAAAACTTTAGTAAAGAACTCTATCAAATCGCTGAGGCTGGTGTTCGAGCTTGGACAAAAGCAGCTAATGAAGGAAAGGTTAGTAGGGGTTTGTGGTTAGCAGAGAAACTATAAACAGGTGTTATAATGCCAGACGAGAAAAGCTCAGTCTTCTTGCATGGAGGTATGTCTTCAGAGGCTGAAATTCAAAAATCTTATTACGAAAAAGGATTAATCTACACGTTGCAAATCGAATTGACTTTACGCTGTGTACAGGGATGTTCATACTGCTATGCCAGTTCAAAACCAAATAGTCCTCTGGGTTTATCAAGAAGTGAGATTAAAAGTATTCTTAATGATGCTAAAGACATTAATGTAAGATGTATAGATTGGTTAGGTGGAGATCCATTAGTTCGTAAAGATTGGTATGATATTTTAGTATATTCGCAAGATTTAGGACTGATAAACAATATTTGGACCTCTGGTATTCCATTACAAAACCTTGACATTGCTAAAAAGGCTGTGGAAGTAACTCAAAATGGGGGATTTATTTCAGTCCACTTAGACTCAATTAACCCAGTTGTATATGAAAAAGTACATTATCTAAGAATTGAGGAAAATATATCTTCAATTCTAAAAGGTGTTGATAATGTTCTTACATTAGGTAAATCAAGCGATGAAATATGGAATTGTATTACTTTAACCGAACAAATTGCTAATGCTGATGTATATAACACTATAGAATGGTTTTGGAAAGAAAAAGGGATACGTACTGTTCTTACTTTATATAATCCAGTGAATTCTGAAGATTTCAAGCATTTTATTCCAACTGATGACTTAATACAACAAGCATACGCTGGTCGCGATAAAATCCTCTATAAGGATGAATTATCATTTTCAACAATGGATGTAAGTAAGTTTTATTGTGGTTCAATGGTCTGTATAACCCATAATGGTTATTACACGCCATGTAGTGTTATCAGAACAGAAAAATTTGGCAATATCAAAATTATGGGGCTCAAAGAGCTATTTCAAAGGAATCCTGGGGATATTTTAATGAAGAGATTTAGGGATCCGACGAATCTTCCTGAACCATGCCAAAACTGTGATCAGAATGAAGTGTGTTTTGGATGTAGATCATCTGCTTTTTATTTCACTGGTGATATGTTCGGTTGTGATCCGAAATGCCCTAAGTGTGCAAATGTAGATTAAGAATTGGTTATCATGATTAGATAGTTACCTATTAAAGAAAAAATGAAAAATAAAGATAAAGAAAGGTTATCTTTCATTTTCTTATCCAATTGACAAATGATTTGATTAAATTTCTCCTAGATAACTCACCATTGGTAAATGTGCTAAGAATATCTTCTTTCGTATAAATTTTCTGTTCAATTTCCTCAATAGACAATCCTTGAAGAACAAATGTAGAAATTGTTTGATAGAGATTATCTATTGCGGTCAAACTATCTCGAATAAAATCAGTTCCGTATATGACATCCTTTCCAGACAAAAAAAGGACTAAATTATCCATATCTCTAGTAAAGTTATATAACTCACTAATTGACTGATAAATTAAGGAAATATCTTCTTGAATGTTTGAGTTATCCCCAAAAATTCTCTTATACCTCATTTGAATTCCATCTGCAGCAAAAATCCATTCTTTTTGTTTTTCAATAAATGATACTTGATCTGGAGCATGACCTGGCATGGGTAAAATATCAAATGTATATCCCTTTGTATTCGAAATTATTGGATTTGGAAATAGTTCTGCTTCAGCTGCATGTAATTCTGGCCCCCATGCTATCTTTCGATACTCAGGATAAGTGTATCCCTTTTTCAATATCTTTATTGCTTGTTTACTAGCGTAAACAGGAATATCAAACTTTTGTCTTAATAAATAAGCTCCCCCCGCGTGATCTTCGTGAGTATGGGTTAATATACAGGCTTTAATATTTGAGATACCAATTGATAAAATAAATTTTTCAAAATTTTCTACTCCTCCTGGTGCTCCTGCATCTATAAGAATACCATCAATATAATAACATGATGTCCAAAAAGGAGTAGTAAAAATATCATCATTTGACGCCCAACGCCATTCAAGAATCTCACCATTACAATGTGCAAGAGTTAGTGTTACCATCTTTTTCAACAATTCAATTTTTAATATTCATTTTCACATTGTGTTTACAGAAGAAAAAGTCAAAATAAC
The DNA here is from genome assembly GCA_048886525.1 of Candidatus Hodarchaeota archaeon. Lineage (GTDB taxonomy): Archaea > Asgardarchaeota > Heimdallarchaeia > Hodarchaeales > Hodarchaeaceae > Hodarchaeum. Next base: position 6,928 of record JBHLKP010000125.1, read on the forward strand.
TATTTCCTTCCAATAAAGAACAGATGAGACGCAGGAGTAACACCGACTTTCATTATTAATTCTTTTATTTCTTCTCCTTCCTTTTTCAATTTTTTACCTTCTTGATAATTTTTCACACTTTTTAACTTATTAAAATCACGTTCGATCTCTTCAATTGAATATTTAATAATACTTTCATTTTTTGGATCATCACATACAAATTTATCTTCGCAAAACAGACATTTAACGTAATGTGTGGATTCAAAAGTTTTATGTGCTTTTAAATCTAAATTATTAAATATATGTATTATTTCACGCTTAAAGAAGGTAAATTTATGCGGTATACCTAGCAAATTATCTATTTTTGACCCCCAATGGTGTTGAAGGATATCTGCCTTTTGAGCCGCGGTTTGTTTTCCATCACAGTAGGGTTCTTGAACAATAAAATGACCATTGGGTTTCAATACACGTTTCATTTCATTTAAAACAGTATCAATGCTTTTTAAATGATGTAAGGAATGAGCTATTGAAACAGTATCAAAGGAACTGTCTTCGAACTCCAGACTCTCTGCATTCATTTCAATAAATTCTACTGGTTCTCTTTTGAAATCCTCTCTTACAGATTCTATATCGTCAAATGAGATATCAATTCCTTTAAAATGATTGTAATCTTTCAAAGTCTTGCTCAACGTCTTTATAAAATCGCCACTTTGAGTAGCGACGTCTAAAATTTTCCCACCAGAAATTATCTTCAATTTCTCCGCGATTTTTATTGCCCAAGAACTCGCTAATGCTTTGGGAAGATCATCCATACTTATTTACCTTAATTTTGATTGAAAAGCATAAGTGTTTGTTATTTAATTCTATTCTTCAACAACATTAATTGTATATGTCACTACTAACATCCGTATTCCACTACCTATTGAACCTCCAAGGAAGCCTAATAATGCACCTACTAGAAAGATAATACCAAGTATAATTCCACCTGCTCCTGTTGAACCGATTATAAGTTTTCCAAGTTGATCAGCTTGGAGTGCTATATCATTCATTGAAAAAAATAAGTTTACTAACCATGCAAAAATAACACCTATCATTCCTGTTAAGGCTCCCCACTTCATCTCAGCACAAAAAATGCCACCAATTATGGCAGCTATCAGTGTTAACGGCCAATAGGGGGTCATTGTGAAAATTAAATCTAAGATAAAACATATAAGAACTGCTAATATAGGTGAAAATTTATTAAATTGTTCTAGACTCATCTCATGCACTTCCTTTCCTAAAAATAATTCTAGATTCGATTCTTATCCCATTCTCTAGTTTTTCAGGAGTATCTAAATCGAAATAGGTGTAATGGTACTCACTTTTCAAAAATAATTGTTCGAGTTGATCAGAATAATGTTTTGACGTAGAAATACCTCGTTGACCGGAAGGAATGACAAACAGAGAATTGCTAAAATTGGAGAAGTCTATAATCATTCTTTCAGAGGCCCCTCCCCTAGCTGAATCTCGTCTCACATCACCATTAACGAAATTTCTCGTATATGAAGGATTTACTGTCAAACCAGTACCGTTACCTGGAAATGGGCCAGCATCGAACGGTAAAAGTCCAGATATGTGGCCGAAATAAAGCTGGTGAATTGTACCCCATTTCCATTTGGAAATATCATCCGTTCCAAAATATTTTTCTAGTGCATCAAGCGCAGTTATTAAAGCTTGAAGAATAATATCATCTCTTGTCTCTGTTGAAGAAGTAGTGAGGTTGTTAAACCATTTGGAAGTCTCATTTTCTCTTGTAAGTTTTTCTAATACTGCCCACGATGGTGATCGTGGTAGATCATAAGTGTCAATTTCATCTTGGAAAGTTGCGTATTGGAATGCTTCAGCCCAAATATTGAAAATTGTTGGAGCGACCTCATCCTTATCCATTATAAAATCCCATGTTGATAATTCAGCGGATACAGCTTGTTGTAATGGAGTTTGAGAAGTGATCGATTCTAAGACAGATAAGAAGAATGGAGTGAAATTCCCAGCACGAACACTATAGACATCAAGTTGAAAATCTTTCATGTCATCCATCGTTATATGATCGTCAGATGAAAGAAGGTCATTTAGACGTCTAGCTCTATAGCCATCTGCCGTACCTTGATTAATTATTGATATATTAGGATAATCAGGGCCAGCAATTACTTGATTAGCTGAACATAAATAACCTTGTGAGGGATTTTCTGTATGGGGAAGATTATCAAAGGGAAGATAACCAATCCATTCTCCTTGGCCAGCAGAACCATTATAAAGCATTGAACCACCACCTGTGTGCCAAGAAGGAATACCAGTATCATTTCGGATTGGTACCTTTGCATTAGGTCGTATCCCGATATTCCCATGGATATCAGCATAAACAATATTTAATGGAAGCATTTCCATGTATTGGGATGCTTCATCAAATTCCTGAGCATTTTTTGCATGAATATACCCCCAAATAGCAAGAAAATCGCGAGTAACATTCTGTGAAACCCATTTACAAGCTATTACAAGATCAGAATATTCATCAGGCGTTGGGACAAGACCTGTAAACACAGGTCCATGAACTGTTGATTTTATGACGAAATTTTCAGGAGATTTCCCTTTGATTGGAATAATTACTTCTAAGGTCTCATATGATGTTGGCTGGCCCTTGTACATGTAATGAGTTTCATTAATCCCATTATAATAATACCAGTCAATCATATCAAACATAGCTATTGTGTTTCCCCAAGCAATATACCTTGTATTGCCACTTATTGGAATGGGTATTCCAGGAAAACAAAATCCATAAATATTGAAATCTGATGATGTATCAACTAAATGAGCCTCATACCAAATTCCAGGAAGAGGCCAACCTGCATGCATATCTAGTGCAAGCATTGGCTTTCCAGTTGATGTTTTATTACCAGATACAGCCCAATTGTTTGAACCTAAGCCATTTATACCTGCAGAAAATTCATTTTCAATTCGTTCCTGCTCCAGAGGAAAATGTTCTAAGCCTTTCATTAAGGAATCGATCATTTGTGATAAACGTAAATCAGGTGTTGAAGAGATTGATGATTCATCCTCATAAATGGCAGAATTATTAGCTGAATGAGAAATATCATCATAGTGGCCATAATTAGGGGTGACTGGAATTTGATAAGGGTGAGGAAAACCATAGAGTTCGGTGTAATCTTCTCTCCCGAGTGCGGAAACTGCTTGAGTTCGATCCATATCATAATATCCCCAAGTAAAATATTCGGATAGATATTTAACCATACAGAAAATATCTATTGTCTCCCAAGGTCGAATTTCTGCATCAAGAAGATAGTATTCCACAGGCTTTGTATCAGAATGTTCAGAAAGATAGGTATTCACTCCAATTGTATACATGGAGAAAGTTTGGTACATTTCTTGTATATCTGAATCAGGACTTGTTGCTAAAACTTTAAGTGTTTCATTAGCCCAAAATTCTTCAAGTTTCATTAGATTGAATTTATCTTGTTCTATTAATTCAGGCCCTAGGATTTCAGAAAGTAACCCTCTTACACTTCTCCGGGCCATATCCATCTCAAACCATCGATCTTGAGCATGACAATAACCTAAGGCAAATGCAAGATCACCCAAGCTTGTTCCATAAATATGAGGAATTCCCCATTCATCGCGAAAAACTTGGACTTCATCTGACAAACCTTCATAGATTAGTTCCTCAAAGCTTGACACTTCTTGAGGAACTCTCCAAATTCCATTACCTGGTAATAAAAATGACCCTAGAGGAGGAATCATCCCTATAGGAATAAATAAACCTAAAATTAAAATGATTGAAACGAGCCCAGCTGTTAAAATCTTGATCAAAATCATTTTTTGACCTTTCAACATCATTTTCACTCTTGAATAGCTTTTTTCATTGCATTCAATATCCCACTCTTAGGTTTTTTCTATTCCAGTAAATTTATTTATATATCAACATATATACTGGCTTTGTCACAATGGCCTGCGATACATTTGTAGCGCTTTCTGGTTCCACTACTGATGGGTCGATTATTTTCGCGAAGAACAGTGATCGACCTTATTCAGAAATTCAGAATATAACTCATTACCCTTATCAAAAACATCCAGCTAACGCTAAAGTCAGATGTACATACATAGAAATCCCTCA
>JBHLKP010000126.1:0-10908 GCA_048886525.1 Candidatus Hodarchaeota archaeon
AGTATTCTTATATTGAAGCTACTGCAATTTATGAAAGATTTCGAAGATGAATTTCCTCTACTCGATTAAGACATGATCTTAGAGGAAGACGATCAGGAGAGGATATAGTATATTAAATAGGAAGATCAGTAATAATATTCCAATTAAGTCTAAGTTTCGAATTAGAAAATGTTTTTTTGGTTCACAAATTATCGACTCTGCTTTATCATGTGTCTTGTCATAAAAAGTTTTATTATCAGGCTGAATAATCCAAGGATCTTGTAATCTCTCCCGAATTAATAATTCAGCATCTCCAGGGAGATTCCATAGTACCAAAAGTATGTTTGGAGTAAGATGGAACATTCTTTTCTTAAAATCTAAAGACACATTGTCATCGTCTCTAAAGACAGAACCTAAGTTTGTAGGTCTTACTAGTATTATAAAAATCAAACTAGCAGTCCAAGCAATGGAAGCAATTGGTCCGAGAAGGTCAATAATATCGTAATTCCCAAAAAATAAGTAGAAGTAATCTGTTTCAAATTGAATCATCACAACCCACCATGCCACAATAGGAACTCCCAAGATAATCAAGAATTTAATAAACCCATTCCAATGATGTGAGAGAAATTCAAACAATGGATTTGGTTTAGGATTGAATGAATGCCAGTTGTTATCAATGAAGAATTTTTGTTTATTAATTCTGGTTAAACCCCTACAATAATGAACTTGATCAAATTCACATCTATCAAACTCCCAACTGGCTTCATCCAATTTATTACTTCCTGATTTATGCTTTAAATAAACAAATACGGGAGCATAATCCATCGTATGGATACCTGTTGGGAGCCAACTAAATAACTTAGATTTTCGGATCTTAACCATTCTGTCAGCGTGTTGATACTTTATCAGAATAGCTGAAATTAGTATCAATACAACTATTCCTATTGAGACCGCACCAAAACCAATAACAAATCCCATCGAACTCAATGAAAATTTAAAGGTGAAAATTCGACGACATGACGAGTTAATAAGTTCTAGTAATAAGGGTGGGATAAATAACAATCCCATTATAAAATAAATAATCGAATTTTGAGGAATATATCTCTCATTTCTTAATGACAATAAAATATATACTCCTTGAAGGAAGACCATTCCCCCACTAGCGACAAGAGGGGCAAAAGGGTACCAATATGTCGTAAATCTCTCATGATATGCAGCTAAATCAGGATCTCCTACACCTGTTATAATCTGGTATGGCATCCAATTAGCGAATATACCTAGAATCATTAGAACAAATAGAGGAAAGATCCAATTCCAAAATGTGAAAGGCATATTTTGTAGTACCCATGTATATAAATACTGGATACAAATTTTTGTAGGATTTTCATCAAATTTTCTATCTGTAAGGACTCGATAGTACATTCCTCCCCATGTATTCCCATATCTTTCCGCTCTTAACCCTTGACCCTGAAGAACTACTTGGGGTTCATATAATTTAGCTATTTTTTCACCTAACTCTTTAGTGGTTATATCCTCTCTTTTACCTAGTGGAATTTGGATGTTACTCAGGTTTCCTTGTATTTCATTTGATAATTTTGTAACAGCATTTTTCGTATAGGTATTTGGCCAGTTTTCAGCCTCAATGAAGCCAAGAATTCTCTCTCTTGTGAGTTGGTCTTGTTCAGGGGGTATTCTTTCATTCATGATATATCATTAAAATATGATATTCCCCCATAAAAAGCTAACCTTCATACAATGATAAGTCTGACCTTGAAGACTGATTTTGAGTGAAAATAATATAACAGATGTGCAATAACCAACGTTATACAACATTGATCATCAAAAATAAGAAAAGATGAAAAACACCCTCCACACACGAAATAACCCTTACTTCATATAGAGCTGTTCAACCTCGGGTTGGGACAAAACATAGAGGGCCGCAACACCAAAAATAGTGCCCAAGGGAATATTGAAGAGGTTCAAGGCGGCAATGACCATGGTGCCGATACGGCCAGATTTTTTAGCTATTCCTTCAGTCTAGAGATTTTTTCAAATAAATTTCAGCATTAGGATTTCTGATGATTAGGAAAGCAACCAGGTGTCTACACAGAGTCAAATTAGACAACCTCAAGTTCCAAAAGTAGAATAATGGATAAATTCTTTACTGATTGAACACGAAATTATTTCATCTCAGACATAATGTATTGATTTAAATTACAATTAATTGGGAAATATATTAATCATAGAAAAAATACACTTAAATAATTGGATATCATCTTAAATCTTGAAAAAGACAATTCTTTCATCTAGTGAGGAGTAAGAGTCATGTGGCTAGACTTTGATCGAAAGAAAATCAATTTAAAAACTTACTTGGAAGAAACAATGCAGGGAGTGTTTTTTAGGCATTTGAATAATATACTAGGATTGAGAATTCAACTAAGTATGACTTATGATCAATTTAAATCAGTAGGTCTCAAAACTATTAGAAAGAATCTCTTATCTATTATTAAACAACCATTTCTTTTGGCAAATATTCGAAATTTTAGTCAGTCTTATGTTGAAGGGGAGAACCCAAAACCTGAAGACTTAACAGAAGAAATTTTTCATTTTTTTCTAGATGAAACAGAAGAACAGCTTAATTTCATGAATCTTCTTCCTGATGAAGAAATTGTTAAACAAAAAATAACAAGACAAGTGATCACATGGGTTAATAAATCAGAAAACGATCCAAACACGTTATTATTAGAAATCAATCAGATTTGGCAAAATCTTATCCAAATTCCACGAATCTTTACTGATCCAGAGGGTAATGTTAAAAATTATTCAAAAGAAGAACTTAAAACCTTTTGGATGTATTTCTTTGGAGGAGGATCAGATTTTATTCAAGTACAAACTTCAAAACTAGAAAGCTGGGATGATAACCAAGCTCACCAGTTCTATAAGGAAATAAAGAAGAAAACAAAGTACCCTGATTTTGTAATATTACAATTGTTAGAGTTTAGCTCCTATGAACATGCATTTATTGATGCTGTGACCAGCTTCGAAGATTGGTTGGCATTCTATTTTGGAATTATCGCTAAAAAGCAACCAGAACGATTCTTAAATACTGATGGAATATATTCAGGATTTCATAAGCAAATGAAAGAAATAATCGTTAAATATCATCAATCAGAAAACCCAAATGCAGATATTGTCCAAGAAATAATACATCAAGAAAGAATAAATGTTGGTTTTGCAGGAAAATACCTGAAAAAGTACATTACTGAACATGCTAAATTTGAAATCTTAATAGAGGGTAATGATGAAACTTTTGACTATTATACTCAGCTTCGTATTCATAGAAATAATTTAGTTCATCCAGAACCTCTAGAAAAGAGCAATATTCTGTTTCCGCGATCTTTAGACCGTTTTAAAGAAATTATTCAGAAATTAACAGAATTAGGAACATTAATTATCAGTTCATGTCAAATCTTAGAAACTTAACTTTTTATCTTAAGTATATGACTAAAGCAAAAATTCACTCAAAATTAGACTCTCACAGAGAGCAGAATTTGATTATCCACAATAGTAGGATTTATAATTAGAAGTTAAATTTTTCATCTGAAGAAAATGATAGAAATAATGAACGAAGTTTTTATTGCATTATTAGGTGCAGTATTTGCATTAATGTTACGTGAATTATTCTCTTGGAAGGAAAGTGGACGAAAAGAGGCAATTATTCATCATGAAACTTTAGTAACGGAATGTTATGGAAAGATGATACCATTAATTCATAAAATGAGTATCTCTGACAATATCTTAATGGGTTCATATTCTGACTACAATCATTTACTAGAAATATTCTATAGGTTTTCACATAGATTTCCTGCAAATATCGAAAAAAGACTTTTTTGGTTATTATTTGAAGCAGCAGATGAAGAAGATCCGATTTTTAATGTTATATTTGGAAATAGAGACCAAGCTATCGAATTCAAGAATAACCTGATAAATGATCTCAAAAAAATCAATCAAAGGCATAAGGATGAAATTGATCTTCTTGAATCATACGTTCAAACAATAAGGGGTAGAATTTTTCATCTATTCTTCAGATGGAACTTCTCTACAATGGAAGATTGATAGTTCACCATACCCACTGTTAGGCTTTCTGGGAAACTAAAGGATTAAAATACTTAATGTAATGATCTATTTAATTCTTGTATCTTAAACAGCACATTATTATATTTATACACGCTTTGATTTGTCTTGGCTACCTGATGCAATCTCCTGATACCTTCAAGAAACTACATGACAAGGGATTGCTTGAAAAAACCAACTATGCAGGTCAATGAAGGATAAAATAATCCTCCTACACCTTTTTACAAGTATTTATTTTTAAACAAGAATGAAACATTATTATACATTATCACAATTTATTTCACCTTAAACCAGGGAAAAATGATTCATAGATTGAAATACTATTGAAGTCGTTTTTATTAAGGTGTATATCAATGGAGGAGCCAGATGTCGTTAGGATTTTTGAATACCATCTTAGATCGTTTAAGAATGTTTCTGACGTACGTAAAGACCAAAAAATTATCAGCGATGGTTTAGTCACTGATTTGATGTCATTTGATATTCAAGGTAAAATTTTACATATTGCTGAATGTAAGGGATCTGTTTCTATCGGTAAGTTAGCAAAAGGAATTGGACAAGCATACCAATATAAGTTTCAGGCTGAAAGAAATTTAGAAGCAAAGGATGCTGAAATAATATTTGTTTGTCCAAAAGATTCTCAAGAAAATTTAAATAGATTAAAAATACCCAAGTTTGTAAAAACATATTTAATTGGAGGGGAAACCGATATAGTGCAGTTTAATCCAATCCGTGCCAGAGGCTCATCAGAAATTCAAATTCGTGGTACATTTTATATTGAAGGATTTGAGATTAAATTCGTCGAGTGGGCATTAAAAGCTATCATAAATTTAACAAATTCAGAAAAAAACAAGCTAGATCGAGACGAGGTAAATCAAGAGATTCTAAGAGTTGCTCAAGAAGCTGGAGAAGAAAGTTCTCTATCGGATCATAGAAATACTTTAATTACCCTAAGTAATCTAAATATTATTGATAATAATAATTTTTTGACACCAAAAGGATATAGACTTTATGGTATGCTTATATCGAATTATGATTCCTATAAGAATGAATTAGTAAAGCATTTTTACCCTTTCTTAATCAATATCCAAAATGCTCTAATTGAAATAGCAAAGCGAAATAATAATAATTTAACAGAAATAAGATGTACACAAAAAGAAATTGGTGAGGAAGTCTGTAGGATTTATGGAAGAGAAGTTCGATATTTCAATAATCCTAGACGCATCTCAACAATGTTGAAAATCTGTACTGAAATAGGGATGATTGAACAGTTACCAGGTAACAAATACCATCTGATAAAACTTATCAGTCCTTTCTTACCACCAATTTAATCTCTTATATAAAAATGTAACCCAAGAAGAAGAAATGATTGAACACAACAATGTAAAGAGTGATGATAAATATAATTATGAGAAGACTATGGTCTTTATTACACTCATCTTAAAGTTTATGTTTATAATATCCAAAGGTTAAAAAAATGCTTAATATCGAGACTAGAAATTACTTCAAGTTTATAACAAAACCAAGTTCATTAACTGAGATAGTTTCTGTACTGGATTTAGATCATCAAGATGATCAGATCGATATTTTATGGGATTTAATTCGAAAGAATAATTTAGAGTGCTATAAATTAATGGGAAAGGAAGGAAAAGAGACTTGGGAGATCTTTTATCTTGATTTAGAAACTCCAATCCTCTTCAAACCTTTAACAACAGATATTATTTCTTTCAATGCCTTTCGTGGTTTTAATTTCATAACCAATATAATAAAATCTCGTTTATTGACCTTTTACAGCCAAGAAATAGAAACAATGCTAATAAAGATTAATATTAACGAGAAAGAACCCTATACTACATTTAAACTAGAAAATCAAGATAATTTAATTTCTTTCAAAACTGGAAAAACAAAAATAGAAAAATCTATCAGTTTAGACCAGTTTATGGATTATACAGCACCATCAAAGAAGCGAAGTATAGAATCAAATAAAATCTTTCTTAAAAAAGGTAAGAAGAGAAAACCTTTTGGACAACGAAATCTAAAAAATCGTTTAAACCAACTGACTGGACGAGAGTGGGTACGATTTTCAAAATCTTGGTATATACATCGGCCTCCATCTAGAAAGAAAGAAGAAATCCTACACCCTGCTAAATTTCCTGAGACAATGATTAGACAATTCATTACTTTTTTTACCAAAAGTGGTGAGGTAGTTCTGGATCCATTTTTAGGGAGTGGTAGTACACTAGTAGCAGCAAAACAGGGTAATAGAAGTGGAATCGGCATTGAGCTTTCCGAGTTTTATGCTAAAATTTCTAGGAAACGTCTCAAAAAAATTGGGAACTTGAATTATCCTCCTTTATATCAACGAAATAGTTCATGTTATTGGGAAGTGATTTGTGGAGATTCTATGAATCTTCTTGATTATTGGGAAGAATTAGAGCGTCCTAAGATTGATTTTTGCATCACCTCGCCCCCCTATTGGAGCCAGCTCGAACGAAATTCAATTCGGCAAAAAGATAGAAAGGACAAGGGACTTGACACCAGATATAGCGAAGATGATCCTAGAGATCTCGGGAATCTGAAAGATTATCAAATGTTTCTTGATCAACAGAGAAAAATTTTTGGATTAGTTTACAAGATTCTAAAGAAAGATGGCTATCTAGTAGTAATAACAAACAATGTCTTTGCGAATGGTCGGATTTATCCTTTAGCTTATGATACTGCTACAAGCCTGACTCTAGATAAAGACCATCCATGGGTTCTAAAAGATGAACGTATCTGGTTACAAGATGATAAGGCTCTAATTGCATTAGGTGTTAATAGTGCTTGGGTTGGAAATCGTTGCCATCAATTCTGTCATATTCTCAGGAAAGAAAATCACGAACATTAGGCACTTATAGGGATTTTTAACCTAAAAAATTATTTACTTCTTATTTCATGTTAATAAGGCGAATAGATATGGAATTATACCATTAAAATCTTTCAATGGAATAAATCTTAAAGAACACGAGAGAATCTCTTTTCATGGGTTGGGACAATACATAGAGGGCCGCAACACCAAAAATGGTACCGAAAGGAATATTGAAGAGGTTCAAGGCGGCAATGACCATGATGCCAATCTGGCCAGAGTACTGATACTGGAGGAGGCGCTTACTACTGAGAATGGAGACAACAGCATAGATAAAGCAGCAAAAGAAAGACTAACTCCACGATGAAGGTAATTCACCATCAGAAAGCCTTTTTTTTCTAATTTTATTTAACGTCATAAAAGCAGGATGACATGATAGAATTTAAAATGTAAATGAAAGTAGTATCTGATTATTATTACAGAATTCTGTCATTAAATTTGATTTTGAAATTAGTCATATCAAATAATGTCACAAATTTCCATTTAATTATGGTATCAGATCAATTAACCACTCCAAGCTTGTGCAAATAGATTCTTGACATTAATTTCATCTTTGATTTTATAAAATCCATTAATAATAAAGCAGAATAATGATCCTGATTTCAATTTATCCTCGTTATGCAGGTTTAAATGGTTTATTAATGCCTTAGATGGTTTCGAATTAATTATATCTATGATATTTTCTTGAAATTTGCCTAAGAAGTAATAATCTGGATATCCGAGTAAAAACACATCCTCAGATCTTATGATTGCAGTAAGTTTGAAGTATCCTTTACGAATTCTACAATCTAATTGGGAAATACATGGCATATTTCCACAACGAAATCTTGCTGCTTCATGATCTTTCCCAGGTTGAATAAGGATTAATGTTGCGCACTTAGCTTGAGGCCATTTTAATAAAGTGTTAATTATTTCTTCAATCTGGTCAAAATTATAGATTCCTTTTTTTAAACGGGCTAAGTAACTACCTTTACCTGGAAAATGCTTTTGTGTTGAAATTAATTCTTTAAATCTAGTAAAATATTTATTGGTTCCCACTGAATTGAAATAAACATTATTTTCAGCTGTTTTAGATGGATTTTTTATTTCAATGAGCAAATTAGATATTTCACGAAAAGAACCAACTCTTATGCCATTATCAAAAATATATTTCAGAACTTTAATCCATGCAGAAAATGAATCTTCAGCAATTAACATTTTAACAGCAACTCTATAATAAATTCTTTTATTTTTTGCTAAATACATGGAATCAGAAGATTTTAACTTACCAAAAAAGGTGAAAAAGTAGGCCATTTTTATTAGAGGAGAGTAAGGTTCTTAACCTAAAGAGAATTCTTTGTTTTATTCTATATAACCATCTATAAAGTGTTTTTATCCAATACGCCAGTATCGTGAGTATTAACCATATTAGCCAAGGTAAAAATATTATTGCGTTATCAAGATCAACCGTTTCTCCTAAGCTTACAGCAGTAATTGCATAAAAAATAGATAGAAGAATTGAAAGAATAACGAAGACATTTAATCTTAAAAGACGATCTGACATTTCTTGCACAAATTTATGTTTATAACCAACAATAATATGGAGAATAAATAACTGTTCGAGATCATTTAGAAGCATTTGCCTCTTATTTGAGGAGAATTGGACTTTTGAAAATTTAGCTAAATCATTAAAGTAATATGCATGAAGCATTTGTTTGTCTTCCACATCAACTATTGGTTTTCCGATTTTTTTAATGACTTCTGGGTCAAGTACATATCTATAATACCAAGGGCTTTTTGCTGTGCTTCTATATGCATATTCTGGTGATGTATCTAATTCAAATCTGATAATTGCTTTTATTGCATAACTGATTGGGATTAAAAGCGAAAATCCAAGAAGAAATTTTAAAAGTAGATTCTGTAATATAACATCAGTAATAATATTTGACAAGTAAAGTGTTATATATGTAAAAAGTAAAATAAGAGTAATTTGTATTCTATTTCTTGCTGAAGTTCTTTGGTTTTCTGCATAATCTATTCTACGTGCAGTATAATTGATCATTGATCTTGTTCTTGATAAAGATTCATTTAAAAGTTCAGTATCCTCAAGTGGCAGTTCATTTAATTTTTCACGCAATTCTTCGCCAATTTCTTTAAGAATAATATCCTTTTCATGGTCCGAACGTTCATCTTTCAATAATTTTATTAACTCATCTTTTTTAATAAATTCTCCCTCTTCTTTTAAAAAATTTATATTGATAATATTCTTAAATCTCTTACTACTGTTATTTTCGTCCATAATAATCACAATAAAGGTTGAGGCTTAATTAACACCTAATTTTTAGTATTAACTAAAAAAGTTTTGAATTTGAAAATAAAAGAAATTAATTTTTTTTTTATAATTCTTGTGAGCAGCCAGCAGAAGCGAGAGCGAAGAGTGAAAAAATGATGAAAACGTGAGGAGAAGCGAGATTGAGAAAAAAGTTGTTGCATTATACAAGTTATATGTAAACGTCTTAAAAAAATATTGTTATAAATGGGCTAATAAAACTTTAAAAATTGATAAACATGGTAGATATTGCAGAAATATTAGCCGCGGATAAAAGATGAGTTTCAAGCTAAAAGGTTCAAAATTCCTTCGTGATGGGGAATTGTTAACATTAACAAATCAGTTGTTTTCGGAAGTTAAAAAGGAACTAATTATTTTATCACCCTGGATTGAAATGATTGGACACTTGGAGGAACGGTTAAGATTATCAATAAGTTCAAAGAAGCCAAATGTTACTGTTTTAACACGAAAACCTGATAACCAAAATCATTCGGAAGCTGTGTTAAAATTACAAAATATGGGAGCACAAATATTCTTTGATGAGAAACTTCATGCTAAATTAATACTAGTTGATAGAAATTATGCATTGATAACTTCAACAAACCTTTTACCCAGAAGTTTATCTGAAAACCACGAAATTGGTATTTTCACAGATGATTATCGGATCATAGATGAAATTTTAGACTATCTTTTTGATCTAGAGGACATCTTAAGAGCACCCATCCTTCATCGATCTGATGATCGTTATGAAACCGCAGCTAGTAGAATTATTGATAAATTAGCCAATAAATTCTCACGAAAAGATATTCCAACCGCTGAAGAGTATTTCACAACATGTCCTAAGTGCAATAAACCACTTGTTGAGAAACTCAATACTCAATATGGGGATTTTTGGGGATGTAAAGGATTCCCTGATTGTAATTATGTCAGAAATATTAAGTGGAAGGCCTAAGCTGTGATTTGACATGGCAGATATTTTAGAACTCTTATTATCAGCACTATTCGGTGCAATAGCTACTTTGGTTCTTCGTGAGGTCTATGCTTGGAAATATCCTGAACTCGAACGACGAAGAGAAAGACTGGAAATGCTCCTTGAGAAAGTCTATGGCCCGTTACGTGTTGTAACATGGCGAATGGAACTTGATCATCAAAGAAAACACTCACTTAACATCACACGTGAAGAATACATGGAGATACGTCGAATAGTTTTTCTTTATGGGTATGAGTTTGAGGAAGATTATCAAAAACTGATAAATTCACTACTCAATCAAGGGAGGAATGCTATTAGCTCAGGAGTGGCTCAATTAGCAGAAAAACCAATGGAAATTCTTGAACTAATTAAGAAAACAGAAGAAAAATATGATGAAATCACTGAACGACTTGAGAAACTTCACAATATGCGTAGTGGCTTTAAAAACAATCTAAAATTTATTATATGCACATGGAGGAATTTTTGATTTATTGTCTAATTTTTTTAAGTAATTTTAAAAAAACGAACATAATACCAACCAGTACTTCGCATCACCTCCTCGAAAATACCCCTTGTCCGTTAAATAGCGTTCGATCCCATGATGCACGGAGAAAT
>JBHLKP010000127.1:0-10871 GCA_048886525.1 Candidatus Hodarchaeota archaeon
GATGATATTTCCCTATCTAAACGACGCTCTTGTTCTGCAATACTCTGAATAAAAATCAGTTTTGGACTTTTATGTGACAAATCTTGGCACCTTCTTAAAGTATTATATATATATGATTTATAAATTACTATTTTAACCTACTTAAGGTGTTCTTATTCCTTGTTAACTTCATGTAAAGGGATTGTAACACTTCTAATTTGGATTTATACTATTCTTTTCCTTTTCCTCTTTTGGAGGTTTTAAATTATTATTTAGTAATTTTAATTCTTTTTCATAGTCTTTAAATCGTCCTTGGTATAAATTTAGTAAAGCTAAGTCTAGATGACTTGTTTGGCTTTCTGGTTCGTAACCAATAATACTTAGAAGCTTGAAATTAACATTTTGAACTGTTCTCATAAATTCAGGAATATCTTGAACGTTCTTGTTTACGACATCAAGTATCTTTAATGCGCTTTTTTCACCAAGGGTTATGTTTTGGATAAACGACTCAACTTGAGGTTGCATTACTACGCGGAGTCTATAACGGATTTCATCTTTATCCAATTTATCGTCTTTCACAAGGTTTTCTGTCCATTCCAAAAGTGTTTCGAAATTTCTTATTCCATTTTTCTCTATTTTAATCCAGTTTAGCATTGTTTCTAATGCGTCTTCAACTGTTGCTAATTGCTTATAGAGTTCTTCCCGGTTCTGTAATGATTGATCCTTAAGAATGATTAAAGAATTTAGGAATTCAGTTAAATAATCATTGTAGGTCTTCTCTGGTTTTAATTCTTCATCTGGGATGTTCATTTCTATCTCTTCTCTTCTGATTAAGATTTAAAATCGTATTAATTAAAACAATATTAACCTAAAATAATAACAAACATAACTATTTTAAATTTTAATCTATTTAAAAATTGATTTAAAATATAAATATTTGATTATTAAAACAATTGTGCCTGAATTAGCGGAACTTGACCTATTGCTACTCCACCATCACCACAAGGAATCTGTTTATGGAATAACAAATATTTAGAATCCCCAAATTTTCTTATATATCTTGCAAATTCTGTAAACAATACACGATTGTAACATACACCTCCTGACAAACCAATTTTTGAGATGTCATAGGTTTTTGCAATATCCAAAGCTATTTCGGCAAATTTTCTGGCTATACTTTGCTCTGCAGCTAAAGCAATCTCGGCACGACTTGTTCCTTGCTTAATGAGCTCGAAAATTTTATTAATAAAGGATGAGGTTAAAATCTCTATAACGCCATCTGAATGAACTTTGGTAATTAGAGACAAATCAAAAATATTTTTCTTACCGCTTGCTACTTCCGCTAGCGATTCCAATTTAATTGCAGGTTCACCTTCAAATGTACGAATTTTAGACGCGCCTAATAAGATACTTATAGAGTCTAATAACCTACCACAGCTTGAAGTAATATTAAATCCCTCTGTAATTTTATTAGCAGCAATATTATTCAGTAGGTTACAAATATGATTATAATTTTGAGTTTTTGGTATCCAAGAGAGCCAAGAGATCTTTTCAAGGCTAAGATTCAATTCATCAAGAGTATTAGTTTCTAGAAGAGAAGCTAGGAGAACTCTGAAAGGATTTCTGACTGCTTGATCACCACCAAGAAGAATTTGATTTTGCAAATGGCCCATTCTTTTATAACCTGAATAATTGCCTAGCAATATTTCTCCCCCCCAAATATTACCGTCATCACCGTATCCTGTTCCGTCTAAAGCGACGCAAATTATTTCTTCTTCTGGTTGAATTTTATTGTCTATTGCTAAAGCCCCTAAATGAGCGAAATGATGCTGAAATTGGTAAAACGGGATGTTTAGTTCTTTTGCAAGTTCCTTTCCTAATAGTGTTGTTTGAAATTGTGGATGAAGATCAGAACAAACACCATCAATGTTCTTTATTCCGATCAATTCTTTCATGTGCTTAATTGTGTCATTAAAGAAATCTAAATTTTCCATAGTTGTCATATGACCAATATGCTGAGTTGCAAAACATCGTTTTCCTATCCCTAGTGCTCCCACATTATACATTTCCGCCCCAAGTGCTAAAACTGATGGTGCTTTCGTATCCCAAGGTAATTGGATTGGTTCTGGAATATAACCACGGCTTCTACGGATTAATAGTGGATAAACTGATTCTTTTGATGAGTGAATACGTAGAACACTATCATCCGCTCGTTGGTGAATTGCTCGGTCATGAAGGAGAAAAAAATCTGCAATTGATGATAAACTTGTGATAATTTTCTCATTATCTATTAGTATTGGTATATTACTAGGATTTCCTGAAGTCATTATGAGAGCTGGGTCTGTAATATTTTCTGTAAGTAAATGATGAATCCCTGCATATGGGAGCATTACCCCAATATTATGAAGTTTTGGAGATATTAGTCGTGACAATGGGAATGTATCATTTTTATTTATGAGAACTATTGGCCTTGCGAGAGATTGAAGGTACTCTGCTTCAATGGAGTTATATATAGCATACTCTTGAACACGTTTCAAATCATGTGACATAACCGCAAAAGGTTTATCACCTCTAGCTCCTTTCCAACCTCTTAATTGTTGAATAGGGTCGTCTGTGAGTGTTCCACAAGCGAGATGTGTTCCACCAATCCCTTTTATTGCTATTATTTTTTTCTCGTTAAGGATTTTTACAACATCAAACCAATTATCTTTAAAATCTTCTTTGCTAATATAAATTTCTCCACTTTTATCAACAAGATAGTACCTAGGGCCACAGTTCCAACAACATGTTGTTTGGGCGTGAAAACGACGATCTGCTGGATTTGTGTATTCTGAAAGACAGTTAGAACATAAAGGGAATTCATTCATAACAGTTCTAGGTCTATCATAAGGAAGGGAGAAAATAACTGTATATCTAGGACCACAATCAACACACGATGTAAAGGGATAATTCATTCTCCTTGGATCTGTTTTCATTTCAGATAAACAATTATTGCAGATCGGTAGATCAGGGGGAATATATGAACCCTCTGAACTCCGAGAAAGCGAGCTCTCAGCAATATAAAATTTTTCATCTCTTATTTCTTGCGTGTTTTCGTTGTGATAATCTATTTTAAACACTTCATATTTAGCGAGAGTCGGTTTTTGAGATTTTAAAGTAGATATAAATGCTTTAATCTGCTTTTTACTGCCTTTAACTTGAATTTCAACTCCAGCATCCCCTCTATTTAATACATAACCTGTTAGATTAAAAGAAACTGCAGTATTGTACACGAATGGACGAAAACCAATTCCTTGAACAACACCATTAATCAATATCCTGCAATACACCGATTTTTCACAGGAATTGCAGAAAAATCCAATGCTATTATTTTTAACTAATCGAATTTCAATAAAAAAGAAGAAAAGAAACTTTATTTCCATTATTGTACGTTATAGAATATTGTGATCAATCTTCAGATAAGAAAATTTTTATTTGTTAAAAAAGAAAGGATATGTAATCAGTATTGAGGATGAATACTATAATGTGTTTAGCAATCCCCGCTCAAATTTTAAAATTCATTGATGACAATCTCGTTATTGCAGATTTTGGACGAGGTATTAGGAGAGAAGTTAGTACTGCGTTGATGGGAGAAAAGTTAAATATAGGGGATTGGGTAATAATTCATACTGGGTATGCTGTTTCAAAGATGGATCCTGAAGATGCCAAAGAAACTCTAGCATTATGGGAAGAAATTTGGAGTCAAAGTGAAAAAGGATCAGCACCAATTGACGAATAATTCAAAAGTATTAGCATACTCGTGGAATTGGTTCTCCAACTGGTTTATCGAGAATTCGATGGCCTCCAATTATTGTTTTTAGAAATACTTTTCCCTTTCTTTCTTCTTTAGCTTGGCCAATTATCGCTGAATTTCGGCCTAAATCATTGGATTTTAATATTCTAAATACTTCGTCAGCATCGTCAGGATGAACAGCTATGATCGCTTTACCTTCACAGGAGACATTTAATGGATCAATTCCAAAAATCTCGGAAAGGATTCGGACATCTTCCGATATAGGTACTTTAGATTCATCTATCCATATTGATACAGGTGATTTAGCAACCCATTCAGATAATACGCTAGTTAACCCTCCACGAGTCGGATCTTTCATTGCATGAATCCGATGATTGAGAATTGGTAGGATAATTGACATTAATGGGGCTACATCGGAAGTCAAATCTGTTTCAAATTCTATACCTTCTCGACTAGCTAACATGGCGAATCCATGGTCTCCTAATGTACCTGTAGTAATAATCACATCTCCTGGTTGAACTGAGCTATCAGTAATCCTTCGACCAGCTGAAACTGATCCAATTCCTGTCGTATTAATGAGAATATCAGCTTCTTCCATTGACTTTTTAGGCATTACTTTAGTATCACCAGCTACAATTCCGATATTGTACTTTGACGTAATTTCAACAATAGTATCCATAATTTTTCCTAATTCTTCAAATGATACTCCTTCTTTGATGATTAAAGCAAGTGTAAAAGCAATGGGTTTAGATCCCATCATTAATAAATCGTTAATTGTTCCTGATGCAGCAAGAGATCCATATTTCCTCCTCTAAAGAAAATAGGAAAAACTGTATAAGAATCAGTTGTTATTACTAGATCTGATGAAGTCATATCTATAGGTATAATAGCGCCATCATCAAATGATTCTACTCCTATTCCATTTTCTGTAATACGTTTGATTTTGATTCGATCCGTTATAAAATTTAGGAGAATATCCATTTTTTTACCCCCCATCCCCATATCGAGTTCGACAATCCTCTTATCTACTTCATTATTTTCCATATTTAATAACACACCGATTCTATGATGATGATCCACTTATTTCTATAAATTCAATTACTAGCATAAAAGCCAAATATCTCCACTTGATCTTAAAAAAAAACTACAAAAAAAGAATTGGTTTCTTATTAATAAATTAAAGACACCAGTTTGAATAAAATGATGTTATTTATCTGATAAATATTGAGGAGACAGTCATTATATGCATGATAAATCATATGATCTAATCTTATATAACGCTAATGTCATAACCATGGATTCTTATAATGAAGAAGCTGAAATGATTGGAATAACAGGAGATAAATTTAGTTTTGTAGGAGATTTCAACTCTCAATTATTGAATGATGCTGAAAATGCAATCGATATTAATGGGAAAACAATTATTCCTGGTTTTATTGATCTTCATACACATCTCTGGAAAGAAGCAGATATCATATCTATTAACCTTGGTTCATTTACTACATATGAGGATACTCTTAAGAGAATAGAAGTTGAAGTAGCTAGGAAAAAAAATGGGGAATGGATATTCGCTTCTAATTGGGATGAATCAAAGTGGGAAGATAAAAAAGAATTTCTGAAAAAAGAAGATCTTGATAATATAAGTCCAGATAATCCTGTTTATGCAAGTCGGGAAGACGGTCATTTAGTATCGATTAATTCACTAGCTTTCACGCTTCTACCTCTAAAAGAATCTCATCCTGGTGTTGAAAAGGACTCGAAAGGGGTTCCTACTGGAATTTTAAAGGATGTTTGGCTAGATCTCACCCCGTACTATAAAGAAATTATTCCAAGGAGTATCCTGAAATCAACACAAATTGCAGCGTCGAAAGGAATAACCTCTGTTGTAGATAATCTTACTATTATGCCTAAGGGCCAAAAAAACATCATAGAAGCGTATTTCTCGTTAGATTTGGACAATAAATTACCAATAAGAATATTTCTTAATCTTACTTGTGAATTAATGGAAGAGACTATCAATTTGGGCATTCAACAAAACCATGGAACGTCTAAACTAAGATATTCGGGATTTAAAGGCTTTTTTGACGGTGCTATCGGTGCATATACGGCATTAATTAGTTTTCCTTACCAATGTACGGAGAGACGGGGAGATCAGTTCATTAATGAGGACAATCTTATAAATCAAATTGTGAGAGCTGAACAGAATAATTATACTCTTTGTATACATGCAATTGGAGACCAAGCAATTGAAAAACTTCTGAATTGTTATGAAATAGGTATCAAAAGGATTGGACATAGTTCCTCTATGCGTAATCATAGAATTGAGCATGCTGAAATGATCACTGACGAACAGATCAAAAAAGTCAAGGGCTTAGGTATACTTCTTTCAATGCAGCCGAATTTTCTCAAATGGCAATATACTGGAGAACTGTACGAACAACGTTTAGGAAAGAGTCAATATCGAAAGCTGAATCGCTTTGCTGTCATTCAAAGGCATGGTTTGAGATTACATTTTGGTTCCGATAATATGCCTCTGTCTCCTCTTTTTGGAATAAAATTAGCAAGCAGTTTTCCTTCTACTGAAGTAAGAATTCCAGTACTTGAGGCTTTGAAAGCATATACAATTAACAATGCAGAAGCTTTATTCATGCAATCAGAACTAGGAAGTATTTCGGTAGGGAAATATGCTGATTTCGTAATTCTATCAAAATCCATAAAAGAGATACCAACAGATCAAATCAAGGATGATCTTATAGAAAAGACCATTGTAGGTGGTAAAGAGGTATACATTAGTGAATCTTAAAGTTTCATACTTTGGAGGATCAAAAACAGTTTAAATAGTGATTAATATGGATTTTAAACCAAAGGTTCTTTGTACACACAAAATCCCTGAAGTTGGATTGAAAATCCTAAGTGAATATATGGAAGTAATGGTTCTTGATGGAGATTCACCAATTAAAAGTCAATTGAAAGCAAAATTACCTTTAGTAGATTATTTGGTTCCATTACTATCAGTTCCGATAACTGAGGATTTGATAAATTTATCTACTTCCCTTAAAGGTATTGCAAATTATGCAGTTGGTTACAATAATATTGATATTAATGCAGCTAAGAAAAAAGGTATATTAATAACTCATACACCTGATGTATTGACTAATGCCACAGCAGATATTGTTTGGGGGTTAATTTTGGCAATAACCAGAAGAATTATAGAGGGAGATGCGATCTGTCGCAGGAATGAATTTACTGGATGGTTACCAGAGTATTTATTGGGTTTTGAAGTAACAGGAAAAACATTGGGAATAATAGGAGCGGGGAGGATTGGAACCGCTGTAGGAAAAAGGGGGATTGGTTTCGATATGAAAATTATTTACTATTCGAGAACAAGAAAGATGGATATAGAGAAAGAATATGGATTTATATACAGAGAAATGGATGAACTATTGAAAGAAGCCGATATCATAAGTATAAATGTTCCATACACCTCTGAAACACATCATTTAATTGCTAAAAGAGAATTAGAATTAATGAAACCATCTGCCTACTTAATAAATACCGCACGTGGAAAAATTTTGGACGAATTTCATCTAATTAAAGCATTAAAGAATGGAAAAATTGCTGGAGCTGGATTAGATGTTTTCTACAATGAACCTGATATATCGATAGAGTTACGTAATCTTTCAAACGTAGTTCTAACTCCCCATATCGGTTCTGCTACAACCGAAGCTAGAAATGCCATGGCTGTAATGGTAGCTAAAAATTTAATCGCGATTGAACAAGGAATTCAACCACCTAACCTCATTCCAGAAATGAGGGGATATAATTCCAATAAATGATAGGAAGCTTATTCTTCTTAAAAGAAAAATGAGGAAAAGGGAGTTATTGAATCCTCGATAACTCTCCTTTACAGTAGGGACAGACTGTTACACCTGTTTTAGAAATATTAGTAAAGCAATCACCACAAATATTTCGTGAGCACTGTTCACATTCATACGCGTTATCCGTAGATGGGTGTTTTTCATTATCTAATTGGCAAAAGAAAGATTTGCGCTCATCGGGGAAGTATTTATGTGTTTTAACTTCTTGCTCGACCTTCGCACCACAATTTTTGCAAAAACGACTTCCAGGTTTAATATAATTACCACAGCTACTGCAATTCTTCGATTTGGCTGGCGTGGTAATTTTAGATACTCCATAATCTCGTCCTGTAATTTTACCTCCACAATTTGTACAATATACGTCTCCAAGCTTGTATTCGAAGTTACATCTGAGACATTTTTCCTTCGATACAGGTTCAGTCGTAGTTACTGTAGTTGTTGGAGGTGTTGTAGTAGTGGTGGCCTCTGCACTTGGTGGTGTAGCTTTTTTGGACGAAATCCGTTGGACAATTGCAATAATAAGGATTAAGACGATTATTCCACCAATGATAAGTAAAATAGGTTGAAATTCTATCCATTTATCCTGATGATAAGTCTCGTCCAAATAAAAGGAAACATCAAACGTAATTTCAACAGATTCAGCTGGATTGACAAATGGATCAAAATAAATGAAGAAATACCAAGTTCCATCGTTTGGAACATTGAAAGTAGATTGTGGGACGTTTTCAACATTTTCGATAAGAACATCAGCGTCACTAAAATCATACACCCCTACAGCTGAATATTCTACATTGAAGTCAATTCCTATAGGAGTTGAATCTGGATTATACCATACAATGTACCAGTCTTGGGCATGAGAAACGGTGTATTGATAACTTCCCCCAGTTGACTCATAATCATAGATAGTAGGGTAGATAGTTTCCCAATTGTTCCAGCGGTTAAGATCGTTAGCATCAGCAATAAAAAATTCGATAGTACCACCTGTAACAGAAAATTCTACATCTAGGGTAGAACCTTCTTTTAAAAAATAGCCTAAATACTGGTAATCATGATCACCCTGCACAGTAAGACTTCCAGTATGATTTCCTTCAAGAGTTCGAGTTGTAGGGAAAAATTCAAACGGATTATCCCAGATAATGAATGTGACCTCACTAGATTCACCTATAGCGTCCATAGAATACTGTATTTGTTGTCCAGTTTTCATTGACTCTTTTTCATACCAATATTCGTTAAAGTATAAAGTTTGGGTATCTCTGTACGTTACAATTCCTTCAGAAGTCGCATTAGAAGCAAAAGGAAAGGGTATGAATGCAAAACCAAGAAGGGGAATAATAACTAATAAAGCAATAATAGCGAGCGCTAGACCACCACCCCAATAAACTGGTGCATAATACCAAGGGCGATAAGGATATCCCCACCACCAATGCCAATGCCACCAGCTGCGATACCAAGGTCTATAATATCCACCCCACCATCGTCGTCGAAATGGACGTCCATAATGACTTCTTCGATGTGATGAGGAACGAGGAGCCCTTGATACAGTTCGTCTAGAACCAGTTCGGCCAAACGGCCTTCCTGAAGATCTCACACGTCCGACACGAAAGCTTCCACTACCTCCGCGGAAACCGCCACCACGAAATCCACCGCCACCAAAGCCACCACCACGGAAGCCACCACCGCCACCACGAGGCATGAGATTTTATTCCTCCTTAGAGGCGGGTGAAGAAGATTCACGGAAGAATATCTCACGAGAAACGGAGGCTAGTAGAAATATAATGGCAAGACCACTAAGTAATAATCCAGCAATATCAAGATTTATCTGAGTGCTTGAAACCCGCAAAGCACCACTCATTACAAGGAATATAAATAACATCCATTCGACGAGGATATTGGCAATACCAACAACAAGACCAATAACTTGCCAATTCCGTTTAATTTTCACAAGATGGTAATCAGCATAAGCCCATTGAAAAATCGCAAAAGCACTAAAAATTCCAAGAATTAAAAATACTATACCGTAACCCGTCAATATTAACCAGACACCTTGAAAATCCAAGTACCTGAACAAAAATCCACCACCACGCGCTTCAAACAAATAATAAATTGCTGAAACTCCAGGTCTTCCAGCTACAGGAGCACTCAAGAATCCTGAAATACCAACTAGTGGGCTTAGAATCCCAAATATGAAGTAAAATAAAACCATCAGAATTGAGAAGGAATAGTTAAACAATCTAGGATTTGATACTGGAATCAATCCCTTTTTATCTTCATATTCCTCAGGTAAAAATCCCCAGCAGTCAGTAATTGTAGCAACACCTAATAACTTGTCTTTTTCTATTACTGGAATCACAGAAACATCTAGATCTCTCATACGCGTAAATGCTGTTGATACTGGAGTGTTTTGTGATACTGGTTCTATTGTATACATTATCTCTGTTACTTTAGATTCTACAGAGAGTCCTTCAGCTACGAGATTAGTTACTATATCGAAGTCTGCAATTACCCCTAAAACTTTGTTGTTATTATCAACTACGACTAAATCTGGAATAGCAGCCTCCTTCATTTTTAAAGCAGCCTCTTTAACCGATGCGTTTGCATTTATGGTATCATATTCGTCATCAATAGTTAGATCGCGAATGTAAAATTCAGTATTCTTTTTCAAAGGAAGATTGACCTCCAATTCAGATTTAAAATAATTATGATTTGTAAAGAATCCACAGAACCAAATAATATAAACCCCTCCATGACAGAACCGTGTGAAAAATAAACTTTGATAAAAAAAGTAGCTTAAACAACTTTCTTTCTGAGAGTTTTAGAAAGACATAGTATTTTGGAGCTAATTTTTGTTTAGAAACTTGATTTATTTATTAACCATAACTATTGGAAGGATTGTTACTGTTCCTATTATAACAATTCTTAGTGTTATTATGTGGTCTGGTATAGATTGGTTTTTTACGCTTTATGATTAAATCTTAACTTTCAATTAGATGATTTAATGAATGGATGATTTCTGAAACAGGAATGTCTCGGATTTTAATCATTGCTACTCGACCTAACGATCGTCCTTTTTGGTTATGACGATTTTCTACTTCTTGTACAATCAATCCTAATCTTGATAAATCTTTTAGATAAGCCCAAATCTGGGTGGTTCTCCTAGGACGAATGTTGGCTTCTTCACACAATTGTCGATAATATTGTTTAACTTCAGGAGTTGTAACTGC
>JBHLKP010000128.1:0-10871 GCA_048886525.1 Candidatus Hodarchaeota archaeon
AATTACCACAATCTGATACTTGAAAAATAAAAATTCTATACGATAACCGCTCACTTCTTGTATTCAGGTGGTTATTTAGTATAAGTTATAGTCAATAAAAGATATAGCTAAGGAACCAATAGTAATCGTATTGATTGTATCAATCATTGGATTTCATAATTCATAGACTATAAATAAGGAGATTTCGACTAGACTGACTCTTTATTAGGGAACAATTTATTTCGTGTAAAACCAATGTCAAAATTGGAGGAAACTTATGAAAGCAATTGTATGGACAAAATACGGACCACCAGAGGTTCTTCAGCTTCAAGAAGTAGCAAAACCGACTCCTAAGGATAATGAAGTACTTATCAAAATATTTGCTACAACGGTAACAGCAGGGAGTGTGATAGCTCGAAGTGGTGGTTCATTCCCTTCCCTGTATTGGTTGGGTGTGCGAATAATATTTGGTCTTAGAAAACCAAGACAGCCCATACCTGGGCATGAGCTAGCTGGTAAAATTGAAGCCATAGGTAAAGATGTAAAATTATTCCGAAAAGATGACCAGGTTTTTGCATCAACTGGGAGGAGTTCAGGTACTTATGCTGAATACAAATGTCTGCCTGAGGATGGACTATTGGCACTGAAACCTGCCAGTTTAACATATGAGGAAGCTGCTGCCATTCCTATTGGAGGACTTACAGCATTATATTTTATTAGAAAAGCAAATATCCAAACTGGACAGAAAGTACTTATCTATGGTGCTTCTGGAAGTGTGGGTACTTTTGCGCTACAACTGGCGAAGTACTTTGGAGCGGAAGTTACTGGGGTATGCAGTACCGTAAATTTAGAATTAGTAAAATCTTTGGGAGCTAACAAGGTAATAGATTATACTAAAGAGGATTTCACTCAAAGTGGTCAGACTTGGGATATTATTTTTGATGCTGTGGGCAAGAGTTCAGGTAGTAAAAACGCACTTTCTAAAAATGGGCGTTTTTATTCGGTTAAATCTTCAATAAGCCAAAAGACTGAAGATTTAATCTTCCTTGCAGAACTCTGCAAAGAGGGAAAGATAAAAGCAGTTATCGACCGAAAATATTCCATAGAAAATATAGTTGAGGCTCATAGATATGTCGATATGGGACACAAGAAAGGAAATGTAGTTATAACTATTACATAAACCAACCAAACCTAATAATTTAGGAGGAATTTTGGTTCCATAAGGAGAAATATCATAATTTAACATATCAAGGCTTTCAAAACAATTATAATCAGATTCCTACATAGTATAAAATCCTATCAAATTTTTTTTAAGATGGAAAATGTCTTGAAAATCGAAATATATTGAAAGTGAATAAATTATGGAAGATATGAAGATTAATGTCAAAATAAAGCTCTCAGCTCTCTGGACATCAGTAATGTTTTTTTATTCCTATGCGGATGTTTTGGGATTTTATAAACCAGGAAACCTAGCGGAATTATTAACAGGAGAAATAGGGGGTATACAAATTACTCCAGAATTTTTAGTGTTTAGCGCATTATTAATGGCGATTCCGAGTATTATGATTTTCCTATCCCTCATATTAAAGGAAAAACTAAACCGCTGGGTAAACATCATCTTTGGTATAGTCTATATTGGCGTTATAATCATTACATTGCTGATGCCAGGGAATTGGGCCTATTACATCTTCTATGCCATTGTAGAAGTTATCATTTATATTCTGATTATTTGGCATGCTTGGAAATGGCCTATATAGGAAGGTTACTCTTATTAAAAAATCTCTAGTTTTCTCAATTATAATCTACTTCTCTCTTTTTTTCCCAAAAATAAGAAAATAAATAATATTAGGAAGAGAATTTCTTAAACGAAGTCTAAATTTGCGTTTTCTTTTGTTACATCTAGCTTTATACGTGCTACTCAAACAGTGAAAAAATATTCCTTCACTTAAGCTTCTTTAACCATTGTAAAGTTCCAAGTATATTCCTACTATTCTAAAATTTTACACTTGAAGGGACTTTTCAAAATTCAATAATTCATTTTTACATTTTTATATCTTGACTTCAACCGAGCTTCTCATTTTTTTACTTTGTAGTAATATAGATGGGAAATGGTTATTGATCTTTAATAACAATAGTTCCCGCAATAAAGTCTCCAAATCGTCGTTTTCCTCTTGTGATTAATGAGAGAGCTGGACAACAGAAACAAAAATTCCTACAACAGGAATTTGAGAGGGTGATAGGTTTCCCATCAGAAAAGTTTACAACACGAAGGCCAAGTAATCCTTTGCCAAAACTTCGCCCTTCTCTAATTTTATCTTTCCAGAAAAAGTAACATGGGAGAAAGTTGAAACAGCCATCAATACAAAATGCTATACATCTTGACATACAAGGGGCAGATTTTTCTTCGAGAGCTCGAGGACTTATCATCTTATTTTTTCGCTCTTTATCTGTTTTAGGGTGTTAATTAAGAAGTCTTAATTTAAATTTTGTTCATTATATTGATGAACCAAGTTTTATATTTGATAGTTGGATTAGTTATTATTAGGCTAATCGTCCAATAGTAAATAAGCTGCTCGTGATACCTATTATAACCATTTGGTGAATAAGTAATATTTTATTGTATTCGATATTATATCGTATAACCAACGATATCTTCTCATAATCTGCTGCTTCTACAATGGAAGCTTCTATTATCGGAGCGAGGAATGTTATTAATCTTCTTAGAACTGGAAAAGAATGAATTAAGCTAAGTGCATAGGATTTCATTCTAGGCAGTTCTTTGTTGTCTAGTAAAAATGAATCAGTATATACCTCGGTTTATGCTTTTCTTAAACTAACCAACGTTTCTTCAGAACTGTTCTTTAACTTTGGTTTAACAACAACATATATAGCAACATATAGCTCATGATGAATCCTTACAAAGTGAAATATATGTTCAATAAAGCATAATATGGATAAAATTGACCCCTTCATTACTGAAATGTTCATAAATTCATTTTAAATCTAATAAGGACTAGTTAAGTCTCGATTAGGTTAATAATCCGTCCATATTTCCAATCTAACATTAATTTTTTTAAATAAGATTTGACAAGGGCGTATTCAACCCGTACCTTGGTACCTGGTGGCATATATTGCATTTGAAATTCTTGAATTTTTAAGTAAATTTTTCCAGTATCATCTTCTATTGATGCGTTAGCGACGGTTACTGATCTTCCTCCTTGGGTTATCTTTCTAGGTGATCCTATGCTAGTTATTGTACCTTCTATTGTAATAAACTCCATTCCTTCCTCCAAATCCTTGATCTTAGGTAATGAATAGGGTCTAACAGTCTTTTGATACCATATTCCTCTCATTATTGGGGGATCAGCCTCTTCCCATCCTATCTGAATATAACCAAGTCTCTCATAAAAGTTTTGTGTCCTAAGATTCCAATTGGGGGTACCTAACGTCCAAAATTTACCTTCAGGATGTTTATTAAAGGCAAGTTCCATAGCTCTCGTAGCTATACCTTTCCTGTGATAATCAGGTGAAATGAAGATTCTTTCAAGAACATAGTGATCTTGATTCGCAGAACTAAAAAAAAGTCCACCTACTATTTTATCATTTATTAGGATTTTATAATAGTTCATTATTTTCATTATAAACTTCTGAAAATTTGGTGAGTCATAACCTGGAGGACCCCCTGGTAAACGAGGTTCAGGGTAAGTACTAGAAACACCTAATTCGGCGTCTGTATGAAAAGCATCCTTACATATCCTAGCGAGAATATTAGCATCAGCTTCTTGAGTGGGTTCAATATTAATAACAAGTTCTTGATTCATGAAAATCCCTTTAAAGATTTTTATTAGTCCTGTTTATAAAGTTAATGAATCTGGCAGTTTTGATATCAAATTGGAAAAATTTTCGGAATTTAAAATTCCAAATTCTTTCAGTCACATTCATGTGGTTGGAATAGGGTATCTTACTATTCTATTTTATATTCAAAATTAACAAAATTTCACTTCAGGGGGAAAATATTCCTTTACTAATTTCATCAGAGTGTTAAAAATCCATTGATTCAGCTTTTGGTGATTTCTTTGAAATTTTTTTATTTCCTGGTGGAATATAAGGAGGTTCGTGTGTACTACCAACAATAGCAGTTCTGAAAAAAATTTTGCCATAAGAATAGATTTCAGTCAGATTTCTTGAATATATTTTGCATTAGTGAAAGAAAAGAATGTAATCCTAATAAAAACTTAATTAATTCTGGTATATGATTGGTTGAAGAATACAATCATAGAATAGAACTAGAATGTGATTTTATTCAAATTAATGAGAATATAACAAAGTTCTTGAAAAATATCTTAATATATGGTACATTAGAAATTATCTCTCATAAATACATAGTAAGAAAGAATTGAAAAGATAAAGCATTAATGACAATGGTTGAATTTTTAATAAATGGCTGAAAAAATGACACGAAATACAAAAGATATTATCCAAATAGAGAATTTAAAAAAGCATTATGGGAAAGTACGAGCAGTAGATGGTGTATCACTCTGTGTTCGAAAAGGAGAAATATATGGTTTTTTGGGACTTAATGGTGCTGGAAAAACAACAACTATTCGAATGCTCCTTGGAATGGTTCGCCCTACTTCAGGTAGTTGTTATTTAAACGGTAAAAAAATTCATTCTGGTGTTCAAGATCTTTGGAATAATGTCGGATATCTAGTGGAGATACCTTACTCGTACCCAGATCTGACTGTACATGAAAATCTGGAAATTATCAAACGGATGCGTTTTATTTCTAATCCCAGAGCTGTCGATTCTATTGTTGAGACATTTCGGCTTGGTCCTTACCAAGATGTTTTAGCCAAAAATCTTTCTCATGGGAACAAACAGCGATTAGGACTCGCAAAAGCTATGATACATAACCCAGACATACTTATCCTAGATGAACCTGCCAACGGGTTGGATCCTGCTGGTATTGTTGAAATTCGGGAGTTATTACGAGACCTCGCATTTAATAAGGGTGTAACTATATTTATTTCCAGTCATATTCTCGGTGAAATATCTAAACTGGCTACTCGTATAGGCATTATCCATCAAGGTCATCTCGTAAAAGAAATAACTGCCCATCAAGTCGATAATTTTCTCCAGAAAAAACTTATCATAGGTGCCCGGGATAATAAAGCGGTTCAGAAAAGACTTAGTGATGAAGGTTATGCTGCTAATTTAAATGACAAGGGAGATCTTGAAATAAAAGACAAAGAAGCAATAAATCATCCCGAAAATATTGTCCGTATGTTAGTATATTCCAACTTACCTCTAACATTAGTGAAAGTGGAAGAAGAAAATCTAGAGACTTATTTTTTAAGGATTATTAAGAAGGATGGTTATGTGAAATGAAAGGATTAGTAACAGCTTGCTGGGCTGAAAGCTTAAAAATTCGCCGTTCAAAGATTTCGTTGATAACCATTTTAGCTTGTTTATTTATGATAATGATGATGGGATTGATGATGTTTATTTCAAAAAATCCAGATCTTGCCCGAAAATTTGGCCTGTTAGGTACTAAGGCATCATTATTGGATATAAATGCTGATTGGATAACCTACTTTGGATTATTAAACATGGTAA
This sequence comes from Candidatus Hodarchaeota archaeon, assembly GCA_048886525.1. Lineage (GTDB taxonomy): Archaea > Asgardarchaeota > Heimdallarchaeia > Hodarchaeales > Hodarchaeaceae > Hodarchaeum. The sequence goes on from JBHLKP010000128.1 coordinate 5,596, forward strand.
TTGCGATGGCGGGATTAATAGGATTTGCATTTATAACAAGCTGGGTTTTTGGTCGTGAGTTTTCTGATCATACTATAACAGATTTACTTGCGCTACCTGTTTCACGAATGTCTATCGTTTTATCAAAATTCATGGTTGTAGGAATTTGGTGCGTTTTACTCTCTTTAATTTCAATTATTTTAGGATTTCTAAGTGGAGGAATTATCAATCTTGCTGGATGGTCAAATGAGATAATTTTTCAAGGTGTTTTTACATTTATTATAACCTCACTTCTTACAATATTATTGTGTACACCTGTAGCATTTCTTGCAAGTTATAGTCGTGGATATCTAGCTCCTATAAGTTTTGTTATCTTTACTGTAATAATAGCGCAATTTGTAAGCATATTAGGCTATGCACCATATTTTCCATGGGCGATTCCAGCATTGTACAGTGGTGCAGCTGGAGAAAGCGTACAATTAGGAGCTATTAGTTATATTATTATTTTTCTAACAAGTATCTCGGGATTGATTGGTACTATCGCATGGTGGAATATCGCGGATCATACTTAGGAAATGATTTGTTATTTATAAATCTTTAGAAATTCCTGCAGAGTATCAAGTGCTTAATATTTGAGTTTCTACTCTATGGTTAATCAGAGTAATTTTAAATTTTTATAGTCTTACCAAAATATATAGATCAACTCAGATCTTGATAATCTGTATAAATGAATAACAATAGCGTCAATTTCTGACTGTAATTTCAATCTTCGATCAGAATTCCATCCAAAAGATCCTTATCTCTTAAACCAAGGTTAAATGCAATTGATTCTGTAGTTTGTTCTAACGTTAGAATGCCGTACACTAACGTTAGAATTCATCATTTCGATAGCAAACTTTTTATAGTTGAATATTCTGATAAGGGATACTAAAAAAGGCAATAATGAAATAACATATTCACTTTCGTGTATCATTTTATAATTAGAAAATTCTTATCTTACTGGTAATGTTGTTTTCAATTTTATTATTCAAAGATTGATAGTTATCTATACTCAAAGGAGATTATGGAAAAAAGATCTTAAGAATTAATATACGGTTTTTGACTAAAATTAAGTTAAATATGGTTTAAAAATATGATAAAAAGATTTAATATGAATAAAGGATTGATGATAATACTGATTCTCGGCATTTTATTGTTGTCTTCTCCTACACGGGTTTCTGCCTCAACAGTTTGGGAAGACACATTTGAAGAGTGGCCAGATGATTGGGAATTTATTGGTCTTCAAGGTTATACTGTATATTATGATCTTTTTACACCAAATTTCACCATATTAGACGGTGCTTTAGCGGCTCCCTATCAAGCTGACTGGGATAATACTACATTCGCGTTTCATAACAGCACTGTGCCTTATGGCACCTGGAGTTTCGATTTATTTTTTCCTCCAGATATGATTTATCAATTTATTATCATTCTTATGCTTTCTAGCTCTGATGGTAACTGTGTTCCTAGTTTTGGAATGACTGAGGAACAATATTTACAAAAACTGACTGGCTATGGATTGCTGTTTAGAGGAGGTACTAGTAATCCAAGAATTTTTATGACCACTTACTTAAATAATTATCCTCCAGAAGGTAGTACCGAGCATTTACTTGTAAATCGCCTCTCTGGGAGTCATCATTTTGATATCACCCGAAATCAGTCTAATGGCCAATTCTATGTCTATCACAATCGAGATAATAATACTCCGATTATTAGTTATCGAAATAACTATACAACATCTAGTGAGAAATTTGGATTCGTTTCATGGGTAGGCGCACCTAGGATCGATAATATAACGGTGAGTAATTCGGTAGATATCGATGAACCCATAATAACAACCACAACAACAGAGACATCTTCTAATCCAGTTACTACATCCCTCAATGGTAGTACACCAGGTTTCTCCAACCTTCTATTAATTATTACCCCTTTTACACTAATCTACTTATATCGACGTCGAAAAAAGGGAAGTAATAGCTCTAAATACTTGAATAGGATAAAATCCTAATGAATAGTCATCTATTAATCGAACATCTTTCTAACTTTAGAAAGTGCACTACTAATATTAGAATAAATCATTCTGGTCGAAAACCTTTTATGAGAGTATTGTCACTAAAAGGATATCTAGAAAGGAAGTTTATGAATATAACATCCTCTGAGAGAACTAGTTTGAAAAATTGGAAGGTTTTTATCTTAATAACAATGTTGGTTTTCAATACTACTGTTCACCCCTCTTGGATAGAGACTAAGGCTCATTCTACTGAAACATCAATAACTTCTACTACTCCTACCAATACCAATGCTGATACTTCCCCTTCCACATTACGGATACTAAGTCTTGGTAATTTTCGATCATTTGACCCAGTCTATACTGGCGGCCCATTACTTACACTTATCTATGATTCATTAGTTGACATCGATCCCGATACCGGTGAGATCCTCCCCGCACTTGCAAATCAATGGGTAGTCACTAATGACAGTAAACATTGGACGTTTTACTTACGTGATGATATCATTTTCCATGACGGCACACCATTTGATGCGTATGCTGTTGAACATTTCTTTACCATGTTAATGAACACCTCAGAATCAGGCCCAAATTATGAGACGTTATATATTGACTCAGTTGAGGTTCTAGATGAATACATTGTTAGAATAAACCTCATCCAGTCTTTTTCTTCGTTTATCAATCGTATTCCAGTTATACCACATCCTCTTTATAATAAAGTGCTTGAACTCCCTTCTTATAATGTATCATATCGATATTTACCTTATGGTACAGGTCCCTATATTCTAGATCAACTTAACTTCTCTAATCCAAATCAATCAGTCTATATTTTTAATCGAAATCCTTTCCATTTTCGTGGTCTTCCTCCCTTTGAAACTATTGAACTGATCCTGTATTCCAATTATTCAGATTTGGAAACTGCAATGCATATTAACCAGGGAGAAATTACAAGGTTTTATGTTAATCCAGCCAGTTTAGACGACAATTACTGGCAATTTTACCCAGGAGGGGGATTGATAGAACTTTGTTGGATCAATCAAGATCGTGAAGAATTTAGAAATGTTAATGTTCGGTTGGCATTAAATTACGCAATAAATAAATCTGCCTATACTAGAATTATACACAATAATACTGAAGTCACCCCTTATGTCAACAATCAGATTATTTTAGAAAGCCAACCAGCTACTACTGTACTGTCGATTAATAGCAGATATTACAAGCAATTTTCTGACTCAAATGGAGCTGCTTTAGGCTATTCGTATGATCCACAACTTGCTGAAGAGCTCCTTGATGAAGCAGGTTATGGGCGAGGGGACGATGGCTATCGATTTGATCTTGTGTTAAAAGCAGCTCCTTGGAGACCAGAAAGAACAGAGTTCATAAGTTCCAATTTAGATGCTGTTGGAATTCGCTGTAATATCTCTTTACCTGATTCTTGGTTTCAGGATATCTGGGAGGGAAATTATGATTTATTTGATGCGGGACTTTATGAAGGCTTTACATTTTACGACCTACTACATTCTAGTGGTGATTTAAATTCTGGTAATTTTACATTCGATCTACTAGATGATTATACATTACTGGAACAACAATCACCTGTCCCTCAAGAAAGGGAATATTATTACAATAGAATTGTAGGAATTTCCCAGGATTTAAGTCCTTATCTCCTTCTTTTAGATGGACAAATAGGTTATATAAAGGCAAAAGAAATAGCCCATTTAGTGAGATTAACTTATGATCGCTATATTTTTAATTATACAACTTCTGGCTTTCCTGATATAAGATATTCCCTATATGAGCATTTTTCTCCTACAAATCAAGAAATATATTTGCGATCTATGAATAATATTGAGTTTAGTAATCAATCTATTTATTTTCCATTTACAGATACAATTTTATATTCAAAACAGAGGTTATTGTTCACTATCCAGTTATCTAATAATTTACTATCATTTATTCCAGATACTGATCTCACAGGTAAATTTTTCAAAATAGATGTCGATAACCCTACGGTGGAATACTATGCCCGTTGCTATTATGATTCTGAAGATTTATCCAGCAGTCCTATTGCTTCACAACTTTGGGAAGAAGGTGTTATTGTGGCTGCTGATTCCAATCTGCAGTTTGTCGAAATTAAAGCCAAAGGAGATATTATCATCTATTTAATGCAAACAGAGGGAGGAGTTATTACCGTTTTTACCCAACCACTCTTACCTGTGATTACATACAGATTTGTACCTTCAGTAGTAATAATTTCATCTTTAATGATTATTTTTCTTAGTTTCATACTCATTAAGAATCAAAAAAAGGCAAATATGCTAAGAAAGTTGAATGATTGATTATGACGACTAAAAAAGACCAACTAGAGGAAGAAATAGATAGGAGTTCCCAAGGAGGAGTACTCGAGGTTGTCTCTAAAGAACGCATCATCTCAAGAGAAAAACGGATGTTAATTCCTAAAGAGACTTTGAATAAGTCTGATGACAATGATTTCTTACAAGGCAAGACTCTACAGGTATATTGGTTTCTACTAGAAAACGATCAAGCAGGTATACGAGAGATCCAAAAAGGACTAAATTTTTCTTCTTCTGGACTAGTAGCTTATCAAATTAATAAATTAGTTAGTGCAGGTATCATAGCTAAGGATAAAACAACGGATAAATACTTTGTCAATCAAAAAGTTCATTCAGGCATATTATCTTTTTATATAAAATTTGGTACTTACCTTATTCCACGAGTTTCTCTTTATTTGATGACTTTTCTCCTAGGGTTTCTTATTTTCATTATCTGTTCGCTGATATATGGAGACGCTTTTATTACTCAATTAGGTAGTATTTTGTTCTTATTGTTGTTAATTATTGGATCTATAACTTATGGATATGAATCGATGAAAATTAATAAATTAAAACCAAATTATAATATTAAAGAAGAAGATAAATAATCTTAATTGAATGTTTCCTTTGTTTAATAATAATATCCTGGCTTTTAACACCCTTAAAAGTTTATTTTACCTAAAAGATTCTGTATACGGTTGGTGTAATTTGTAAAAAGTCTTCTTAGACATCAATTCTTGGTAAACTCAAAGTTTTTATATTCCGCTACTTCCTCAGGAGGCCAACCTTTTGGTGTTTGATAATCACGATAGAATCTAAAAGTGCACATTGTTCCACCAATTGCTAGATTCTGAGTTCTATTAAAACCGAGTTTAATCCCTCTGTACATAGCATAATCGCATAAGCAAAGGTAAGGA
>JBHLKP010000129.1:0-10589 GCA_048886525.1 Candidatus Hodarchaeota archaeon
TTAACTCTGTTCCAAGATATCAGAAACATTCTCAAGCTATTCAATTCAATCTTAGTAAGATTCAAGGGAATTTAAATCAAAATTCACTTTTTATTGAGTCAAAACATCCTGATAAGTTATTCTTAACCGTCAAGAATGAAACTGAAAGAGAATTTGACTCTGAATTTATATTAAAAAGTGAAGATATCAAATTTGACCCCCAAAAGATAGCTCTAAAAATTGAAAAGGAAAGTGAATATAGCAGATCTATCAGCACAAAGGTATTATCAAACGATAAAACAACGTTTTCTTATTCATATTCCTTCATATCGCCTATTGCTGAAAGAAAATATAATTCAAGAATAATTAAAAGTGATTCCACTAAACCAGTAACAATATTTTTTCCAAGTGATCTAAATATAACTTCTCCCATCTCAGTTACTAATGGTGTTCTATCATTTGAAACTTCACTTGATTTCAAAGGATCCCCACATTATTTACGTTATAAAGGTTTAGATATCAATATTCTCTACTCAAAATATCCATTAAAAGAGCCATTTCTATGGTACAATCCATTCTATGGAGGTATTGTCTTTTGGTTGATGCAATTGCAACAGGATTTTGGACTAGCGGGTCTATCAAAATGCGACTTTACGGTTAAAAAAACAGAAGCTAACGGGTGGAATGGTATAAAATTCAGCCCCATCAATCTTGAACGTAATTTTCTCCTTAAATCAATTAGTACAAATTTTAGTTATTTATTACATCCTGGCTCAAACATTTTACGGATAGATTTTAGTATAAAAAATAATTCAATCGTACCTATAGAACTCTTCTCTGGAATATCAACTTTTGTGAATCCTAAGTTCGATCAAATACGCTGTAAAGATCCTTATTGTTCCAGAGAGTTAACTTTCAGACGTTCTTTGCAAATGATCAATTCTACTGTTCCAATAGAATATCCTTGGTTAGAACTAGAAGATGTAACTGCCAATACACCCAAAATCGGATTTATTAAGAAAGAAAATCCCATAATAGAATCAAGAAGAAGAATGAACATAGAATTACAGGAGAAATTAATTGAGGTCTTCGAAGCAACTAGCTTGCAATTACAAGGCTATGAAGAAATAACCAGAACCTTTTATATAATAGTAATGGACAAAGAGGATGACATTAGTAATTATTCGACACTAATATTGCCTTAATCTATAAAATGTCTGTTTTTTTTAGATATTAGAGGAAATTGCACTTGAGAGAAGACAATTCTAATAATTTAGATTTTCATGGAACAAAACTTATTAAAACAGAAGCAGCAGTTTTACGTGAATTAGAGGAGATAATCAGAGGAAATATTCCAAGTGGCATAATGGGATTTTACAAAACAGGATATAAATCAATCAATCATAATATTATCGGACTAAGTTTGTGTAGGCAAAAATTAACGACTCTCCCCGAAAGTATAGGTAATTTAAAGTACTTGCAAAAGTTATTCTTACGTGATAATGAATTAAGGGCACTTCCAGATAGAATCGTAGAACTTGCGTCTCTCCAAAATCTAGATTTGTTTAATAACCATTTAGAGTCTTTACCAGAGAATATAGGATTATTATTAAATTTACGAAGAATAGATCTGTCTCGTAATCCATTAAAGACTTTACCTGTAACTATAGGGAATCTTAAGAAACTCGAGATATTGGGATTGTATGATGTACAATTAAAAACTCTTCCTGAAAACATTGGAAACCTTAAAAGTCTAAGAGATTTGAGAGTATTCCAAAATCAATTAAAGATGATTCCTGAATCAGTATGTCAGCTTACCAATCTTGAATATTTAGATTTTAGGAATAATAATTTAATTTCATTACCCAAATCGATTGGTAATTTATCATTACTCAAGCAATTGAGCTTAAGTTTTAATGATTTGATGGAGATACCTAATTCAATTACAACTATAACTGAACTTGAATACCTTGATTTAAGCAATAACCATTTGACAAATCTACCTAAACATATTGGTGAACTGACCAAGCTTAAAGGATTGAGATTAGATAAAAATCAGCTCAACTCGCTCCCAGAGAGTATTAAAAACTTGAAGAACCTTAAAAGGTTATGGATAGGGAAAAAACAATATAATTCGTTATCAAATGATCTTAAAGACTGGATTAGTAAACTAGAAGCATCAGGATGTGACGTTAGAAGATGAGGATTTATTTTCAATATTTTCTTTAGTCATAGAATTAGATTCTGCTTTTATTTTTCCATCCTTTTTTTAAAATAGAAAAGGAAAAGCGAACTAAGATTTAAAATTCTGAATATAAATGTTAATAATCAAATCTGTTACATTTCTTAAAAAGCATTATTAAATGTGTCTTTCCCACTGCTTAGTAGAGAACCATCCCTCGTTCTTCTTTTTTTCAAGTAATTCATCTGTGAAATCAGGAAAATAACGCATTTCACCACCAATTACGGTCGAAATTGAAATATTATCTGGTATCAATTTAGAGATTTCGTATTGAACTGCATTTACTTCAGACGCGCTTTCAGCTTGAAATGCAAGTAGAATTTTAGGCCGATCTACCACTTGCCAACTAACCCAGAAATTATCAGGTCGTATTTCACGAATCTTCTTTTCTATTTCAAATCTGATTTGGTGAGTAATCTTTGATAACTCTACAATGATTATAAACATTATTCCTTTTGAAATAGCACCAGGATTCAGTCTAATTGTCAGTGTAATGAAGTTTCGTTTTTTCATTGATTCAATTCGCTTTTTTAATGTCTTTACAGTAACTTGTGTCTTCTTGGCTAATTTACTTAGGGGGATTCGGCCATTATTTCGAATATGATACAGAATAAGCCAATCAATAGGCTGTAAATCAGATATGTGGCCTTGTGGAGGTGAATCATTGACTGAAAGGGGCGGTAGAACTGGATATAATTCCAGTGTTTTTAGATCCTCAAATGAATAAAAGAAGTCATTGAGATGACTTAATTCCTTATTAGTTCTATAAAAGGCTGTAGCAAATCCAGAATCTAATGATACCCCCGCGCCATAAACAAGTTGATGGTTCCCAATTTTATTCAGTATTTCATTATTAATCTTGTTCTTAAATTGAAAAGAAATTAAAGTTGTATTAGCATTAAATAGCAGAGGGTTTAACTCGGTAATAAAACCTAAGATAATTTCTCTTTCTATGAGTTTTTGAACTCGGTTTTTCACAGAATTGGGTGAAATTTTAAATTTACGTGACAAATGGGAGAAGCTAACTCTACAATCAGTGCTGAGTTCTAGTAATAACACCTTATCAAGAGAATCCACCTAATTAAACCTCAATTAGCTATCGTGTTATTCTAGAATTTATATGAATATCTACGATTTCTAGGAATTTTAGCTTCTGATTTTACCTTTTTTTAATCCTAAGAATGGCTAAACTTTCTTAAATCTACGAAATTTAAGGTAAAGTGAAATAAATTTATTGGGATGATTAATATGATTTTAATTTGGAATTTAGAATCAATTTTGACAGGAATAATTCTTGGTATTGGATTAGCGATTGGTTTCATCTTTATTACAGAGGATTTAATTGCCAGTATGAGAGAAGAGGATCCAAATGAGGCATTTATTAATTCAGAGTACTTTACAATATTAATGAAGTCAGTAATACCCTTATCAATGGTTTTTGTAAGTGGATTTATTCTCGGACCTTTATTTAGCGGAATTCATGAACAGTTTATATTGCAGGAAAATATTTTTGGTTTAAATCCTACTTTTGTCTATATTTTCGTAATCTTAGCTCTTTCTATTTTATTAGATGTTGCTGTTTTTGTAACCAAAACACCATTCCCCATTGTTAAGCTATTTCTTAATACATGGACATTTATCACATTAGGACTACTGCTTCATTTTTTATCTACGTAATCGGTCTAGTGGTAATGGAATGGAAAAAAAGAGGGAGGGGAATAAGTGGAGTATCTTTTAAAGAAATGGAATTCTTATAAAAGTTTCATAAAATAATGTTATTTCTGGAAAAATAAATAATTCTATCAGAAGAATCATTATCAAAGTTGCTGCAGGAATAAGTAAATTATCAATGTCAGCTGGAGATAGAGCTTCCACAATCATTATTATGAAACTAATGATTATAATTATGATTAACATCGTGATAAAATTCGCATTAGGATCAGAAAGCACAGAGGTTTCAGCTACACCAATAACTCCTGGACTTCCAATTATGCCTAGTAGAATGTAAAAAATCAACGATCCAACGATACTAAAGAGAAAAACGCTTATAGAACCTTCTATACTCTTTTCTCGACCAAAGGTTTTAAATTTATGTTTACCATATTTCTGACCAATATAGGGGGCAATACCATCACCCCAACCAACGATAGCCATCATTAACATACCTGCATATGAGCCAAAGAATAGAGTTCCAGCGACCATCATCACAACAGTGAAATATAATGGTCCTTTTAGTAATTCACGAGGATCTCCAGTTCGAGTCATTGTTTTGACATCTTTATCCTCTGGATCACCACTTGTTCCTTTTCTCAGAAATGTTAAAAAGAATAAAAAGGGAACAGCGATGTTCAAAATATAAGAGAATTTATCTGACGGATCAATGAATAACCATATCCAAATGAAACTACCTGCTGCGATATGGATAACTTTTCTCGACAGATCAGATGATAGATTTCCAGAGTTAACTAATCTTGCCATAAGAATAATAATGCCTTGAACATACACCATTGCAACGATTACTCCAAGGATGAAATTCCATACTAATGGTGCATCAGGAAGTAGAGTAATGTAACCCATATTTTTATCACCTATTTTAATTGTAAACGTAGGAAAATCCCTACGTGATACCTTTTAAAAAATTTATCTGATACATTCTCTGAAAAAGAGGGTAAGACAATTACTTCATGATTTAGGATTCAAATAATGCTTTTCTATCCTTAAAATTGAAGAGTTCTTAATGGATGAAATTAATAATCATATAGATTAGTTATTTTAAATGGCTTTAACACTAGAATTTATGAAAGGAATTTTGCAGCGATGAGGGAATACATTTTGGATAGAGATGGTAAGCAATCTAATGGAACATATTCATTTTTCTGGTGGGCAACTTCTTGATGGGGCCCTAGATGGAGGCATGGAATACGGCCTTCGCCTGTGAATATATTAGCATCAGTAATTCCTCTAGTATAATTGTAAAGAGGTGTTTTTCCCATAACCTCATTATAAACTGGCTCGAAAACCTGTATTATATCTTCATTTTTGTCTATTACGTAAGCTTCGTATTGTGGAGATTTTATTTTTACTTCTACCTCCGCTTTAAGGTTTAGTGCTTTAACTAACCTTTTAATATCTTCAATAGCAATTTTTACAGATTCTCCTGGAACTAGTAAGCGGTTAACTTCCATACGAGCTAAAGCAGGTACTACAACAGAATAAACATCATACCCACCTTCAATTTTTAGTGTTGAATAATTTCCTTTTCCAAAATCGGGATGATTCTTAAAATTTAATTTATCTAAATTTACAAGGATCTTACCCAATTCTTCGATTGCATTAATCCCAAGATGAGGTCGAAAACCATGAGCAGCTTTTCCTTTTACTGTGATATCATATAGAATTTTGCCAGTGATTCCAAGGGGTATTGGTTTTAACTCATCACCAGAATACGGTTCTGCTAAAACAATTGCGTCAACTTGGGCAAAATCTGTTTTAAGCATCGCTTTGGCCCCTTTTCCATAAGCTTCCTCATCAATAACTCCTGAAAATGAAAGTTCTCCATTGAATGAATGATTAGATTCAACAAAGGCGCGTAACATATCCAAAATACAAGCTATACCTGCTTTCATATCACAAGCGCCTAAACCGTACAATTTACCATCTTTTACAACTGGATTAAATGGATCAGTCTCCCAACCATCAACAACGGGAACTGTATCAAGATGACCGTTGAAATTGAGCCTTTTACCAAGTTTACCATGTTTTAACCTTGCATAAATATTTGGCCTTCCTGGTTCTATCTCATCGATTTCACATTTCAGACCTAGAGCTTCTATTTCATCTTTTAGATATTCCGCTAATTCACCCTCTTTACCTACAATGGAATTAATACGAATCATATTTTCAAGTAGCTGTTGAGTGTATGAAAAATCTAGTTTAGATAGCAGTTCTTCAGTCATATTGAAAACCTTTAAACTTCTTTTCTCTAGATATAAGAGTACAAAAATCAATAGAATACATTTGGATCGCATTCAACTCGTGTCATATTTAGCTCTAAAATCTTTCCCAAATTCATCAAGTATTGCTAAGAATTCTTCTGGGATATCCCCATGCTTTATCATAACATCAGCGATTCTTTTACCATCCTTAGCTTTTGAATAAACAACTAGTTTATTCTTTTCTTTGTCATATATTCCCTGTTGAGTAAAATATACACGATTATCTTCCCTCTTAATTTCACGAAGGTGGTCCTCCATATCGGCATATGGATCATCAAATTTGGTAGAATCGATCACCCTGATCCCATTGGGCCACACTTCACGTACCGCTTCTTCTGTGAAATAGTTTTCAAGAGACCGTACATTCAACATCTTTATTTTTCCTCCTAACTGCTGAACTTTCTCTACAATTTCTCGTGAAACGGATTTCACTTTACTTGACCTACTAGACTTATCAGAATCTATAATACAATATATCCTGTGAGTCAAACGTAAGAAATCCTCGCGTTTATAGTCACTTAAAGCACTTAATCCTCCTAATGGTATAAATGTGAAATAAATTCCCTCCCAAGAGTCTGGAGGGGTTACTTCAGCCCAAGATCTGAAAACTTTATAATCAGAAAGACCTTCAACAAAGATCAAGGCATCACTGTGAAAATAATCACTACCTCGAATACCCATTGTTTTTAATATCTCAATATTAAGTCTTGGAGGCGTTACTGTAGTTTCTCCTCCTTTTTTCTTGACCAGATAAATATTTTCTACATTCTCATCAATAAAAATAGTCGAATGAGTAGTTACAAAAATTTGCTGTTGAATAATTTGCGAAAGATTGGTGATCAATGCCCACATTTTTCGTTGAGCACCTGCATGTAGAGAAATTTCTGGTTCTTCGAATGCTATGATCAAATCCCTAGGAAATTTTCCACTAGCATAATATTGAGCGAGAGCGAGTATAAGAAAATTCTGTGTACCTGCCCCTTGACTTATTGCAGGTATCATTTTATCTGTATTTTCTGTTTCAACCATAAGACCTGGAACCAAGGCTTTTTTTATATCTACATGATCAAATGAGAATACAACTCGCTTAAAATCTTCAATTCTTCCTAGTAAAAGCTGGTTCAAATTAGCCTCAATTGTTGCAGATCTTTTTTGTAATATATCTCGTATATTAAACAGATTGTCAGAAATTGACAATCCATCATCAAAAATGGAATCATCTAAAAAAGGGAGTAATAAATCTTGCATTAAGGAACCTTTTTTAAATTTCTCTGAATCAGCAAGGTTTCTTAAAGCTGGTACATAATAGTATTTCGGTAAAGCATCAGTAATGAATTTACGAACATCTGATATCTTATCTAACTCATTTGAAAAGCCACGTTTAACCTCACGATTATTAATTAGTTCTACTCCTAGTTTAACAGCATCCTCATCGATTGTAAATTTTCTTGTAATTATTAGATCATGTTCAAGAATATCTAATTTCTTACGAACTTGACGAGGAACGTCTGTAAAGATAACCGTAATTTCTATTTCGTTTGCCTGAAAGTGCTTTGGGGGAATATCCTCTGATAGAACTTTTCTTTCAAAAAAAGCATTAAGTCCACGCAATATATTTGATTTCCCTGCATTATTTTTACCTATAAATACCATGAGATCTTTAGTTTCAACATGAATATTGCGGATAGAGCGAAAATTCTTTATTTCGAATGACTTGATCTTCATTAAATGGAACTCCCTGTGATCAATGTTTTCGTCTGCTTTTTTTTATTTTATTTAAGCGTTTGGAATTATAATCTCTTTCACGTTGTTGTTATTAATATCCCTCACTTTGTTGAACAACAATATCTCTTAAAATGAAATTTATACCAAACTTGGTTATTACAGAATCCAAAAGCTCACCTTCTTCAGAGGGGATACAGAAAGCTAATGAAACCTCTTCTCCAACTTCTAGTGATTGATTATCAATTTTAATTTGTAGAACTGAATTATTAGAGATCACTAGTTTCCAACAAGACAGAGAAATTTCTTCATTCACGAGATAAAAGATATTTATGTCTTTTAAGACATCTGTATATGGATCTGTGCTGTTTATTGACTTGATCCCTATCATTTCTGTGTACATTCCGTCTCCTGTAAGATCTTCCAAACAATGAGAAATGATTAAGTGAGAACTATTCAAATCATCATCAAATATCCCTTGCCATGAATAAATCGGATGCAATGTTGTAATGATCGTCCCATTATCATAGATAAAGGTATTACTTGTGTTACAATGATATGATAAAGAATCCTTCTGACTAATTGGAATGGAATCTAGGTTAAATCTTGCTACAGCATAAAAGCTCCAAAAAGGAAAGATAGTGATTATAAGGCAAAATAATAAGAAAATTGGCTTTAAATATCTTTTTAACTCTATTTTTTCCTTTATCTCTAATTCTAAACTAATAAAATTTGTCCAAATTGAGTAAAACTTCTCTCTCTTCCAAAGAATTAAGCTAACTGAAGTAAAATATAAAATATAAGCAGTTACACCTCCTATCAAAACTAAATCAGTTTGATTTCTATTAGGATCATTTAATACTGAAAAATATCTCAGTGTTATTATTATTAGAGTAATTAATGTGATTCCTATCTCTATTCTGTTCTCTCTACCCAATGTCAAATTTTCCATAATTTTATTTATAGGAAGTAGAAGAAAAATGAAAACTATCCAAATTAGAGAACATAAAAATAATGATAATATAGCTAGCAAATTATTGAACAAGATTTTATTCATTCCTAAGTAGAAATAAAGAACATAGATTAGAGAAGTATTCGTGAAAAAGGGGCCAAACCATATAGGGAGATATATAATAATAATCCCTCCAATCAACAATGAATAATTCGTTCTGCCATTCTCATTATTTTTCTTATGGATAATATCGTTTTTTCTTATATAAGGAACTAATAGTTCTAGAATTGAAACTATTATTGCTAAACTCACTGTAAACAAGATTATCACTGAAGTAATAGAGGGAGATGTTGTAAAAGTAAATATACCATAATTTCCTGTAAGGGAATTTACCATTCCAGTAGCAAAAGAAGCAATACGAAATCCTAAATTTAGAGAGAACCATCTAGTAAAAAACAAACTCGCAAAACAAAGCCATAGAAAAGAAGAGATCTTATTGTGTTTGTATGAAAGAAAAATAGAAGATATGCTAATTAAGAAGAGGAATAAAAGATCGTAATTTGATTGAGCATCAGTAAGAAACCAGAAGTTTGAGGAAAATAGTGTTTTTGAATCTTCTTCTAAACGATAATTTTTATCATCCAAACGATTTAATATTAAATGATCGAGTTGAAGATTCATAAATGGAAAAATAAAGGGAATGAAAAGCAATAGTAAGATACAGATTCCACTGGTTTTTAATATAGATCGAACTTTTATATCCAACATTTGAAACATAAAAAAATAAGAGATAATTCCAATTTAATAAGTATCATCTCTTAGAGAAAAACTGTAAAATTATCGTGGTTGAAAATCTTTTAGTTCATTGAAATATCTCTTCGCTTCAATCATTGAGAGATCGTACCAGTTTTGATAAGCATCAGCCACCGCAAATGGATATCGATCACGAATATTAAGACAGATTATTTTTTCTACATGGGGTTCAATTCGTTTGAGTGAACTCAACGGTGCTGTTGGGACACTAATTGTAATTTCAGCTCCCAATTTTTTCAACCATTTTGCTCCAGCTAACATTGAAAATCCAGAAGCAATACCATCATCGATTATAATAATTTTTTTTCCATAAACTTGAAATTCGACCGCACTCGTGAATTCTCTTCTGCGTTTCTCTATCTGCTGTATCGCTCTTTCTATCTGTTTTTCCAAAGAATAACTTGTAATCGAAAGCCTACTCATTAATTCCTCATTTAAAAATATCTGTCCATCAGGAGTTACTGCTCCCATACCAGCCTCAGTATTACCTGGGATCTGGATTTTCCTAATTATTAATACATCTATAACAGTTCTAGGTATCAAGGGAAATTCAACTAAACCCAATGCAACTGGCAATCCTCCATTTGGTATGGCAAATAAAATATCAAAGTCTTCAAATGTAGTAAAGGAACCAAGAAGAAAACCCGCATGTCTTCGTGACTTAAAGATATGATATTTGTTGTGTAATGCCAGATTTTCGATAATCATTCTAAATCATCTTTTCATGAGCTTAAATTAATATTGATGGAAAGATATGTTTAATTCTTTGCCAAATAGATTGCATTAAGCTGTTAATCTCTTTCAAGAGGTACTGTTTCCAACTTATAAAATACCCCCGAACCTCTTAGAGTTTCATGAACCTTGATTGATAAATGCATTATATCAT
>JBHLKP010000130.1:0-10585 GCA_048886525.1 Candidatus Hodarchaeota archaeon
CAACTAAAGCAGAAAAAGAAGGAGATTCATATTTTTTAACAGGAAATAAGGTCTTCTTATCACATGGTGGCCCAGCTGGCGCTTATATTACATTTGCAGTTACTGATAAGACCAAAGGTCCTAAAGGACTAAGTGCGTTCATTGTAGATCCAAAAATAGCCAAAGATGGACAAGAAGTTGTACGTATAGAAGAGAAAATGGGACTACATGGTTCCATTACAGCACAAGTTGCATTAAACCGAGCTGAAGTTCCAAAAGAAAATTTATTAGGAGAAGAAAATGATGGTTTTCGACTCATATTAGGAAGCTTATCTTCAAGCAGAATAGGGATAGCCGCTCAAGCAGCAGGGATTTCAGAAACAGCTTTACAGGAAGCTATTAACTATGCAGATCAGCGAGTTCAATTTGGTAAACCAATAGGCCGACATCAAGCAATCTCTTTCATGCTAGCTGATATGGCTACTAAAGTTCATCAATCTCGTTTGGTTTATCTCAATACAGCTCAGATGAAACATAACGGTGAGGATACCTCGATTGAATCATCGATAGCAAAATATTATGCTACTGAAGTAGCTCAAAAGGTAACTTATGATGCCGTACAAATACATGGTGGTTATGGCTATAGCCGAGAATATAGAGTTGAACGTCTCTTTAGAGACGCAAGAGTGCTTACAATTTATGAAGGAACTTCTGAAATGCAAAAAACCATCATTTCTCGCGGCGTTTTAGCACGTGCTCAAAAATGATTTAAATAAAAGGATGAATTAGTAAATGAACATACTAGTATTTGTTAAAGCAACAATAGACCGAAATGCGCCTCTAGATCCTGATGAAATTTTCCCTGGAGATCGGGATGATAAGGCGGATATTATGACAAACAATTATGACAAGCATGCTATTGAAGCTGCTCTTCGTATTGTTGAAGAAAAAGGAGAAGGTAAAGTTACAGCCGTCTGTTTAGGTTCTGATATGGCTGATAAGGTTGTTAAAGAAGCAATAGCTATGGGATGTCATGAAGCTCTTAGAATAGAAAATTCTGAAGCCAAAGTGACAAATTTCTTTTCTGTAGCTAAGATTTTAGCATCAGCAGCAAAGAAAATCGGAACTTATGATCTTTTACTATTCGGAATGCAAAGCTACGACTATGGTACTGCAACAATGGCTCCAATGGTCTCTGAGTTCCTGAATATTCCAACAGCTTCTTGGGTAGAGAAAATTGAATTTTCAGATGGGAAAATTAAGGTTGATAAAATCATCGAAGGTGGTTCTAGGACCGTAGAGCTTGAACTACCAGCTGTTCTTAGCATTGCTTCAACAGGTGAATACGAAGAACCTAGATATACAAGTGTACGTCGAATTATGCAAGCTAGCAAAACTCAAGTTCCTGTTTGGGAAATTGATGAATTAGAAATCGGTGATTACAAACCAAATGTTGAATTTGACGATGTAGAAGCTCCTCCTCCTCGTGCTGAAAAATGCGTTATTTTCGATGAAGGGGATGCTACAGAGTTAGTTGGACAGTTAATATCAGTATTGAAGGAAAAAGGGTTGAATCTAGGAGCATACAAATGAAGGTGTCGAGAAATGACAAAGATATTAGTTATAATTGAAATAGCGAAAGGAAAAATCACTGGTATAACAAAAGAGTGCATTACAGCAGCTAAAAAATTAAATACGGATTTAGAAGGAGTCATCCTAGGACAGGAAATCGATGATCTTGCTGTTGAAGCAACAAAGTATGGTATCAAGAAAATATACAAAGTAGATGATTCCCAGTTCGCTGGAGTCAATATTCTCTATCATACACGTACATTGGAAGCTTTAATAAAACAAGTAAATCCTGATATTGTCATCGCTGGAGCAAGCTTATATGGTCAAGAAGTCGTACCTAGACTTGCTGCTAGGTTCAACAGTGCAATGTTTCCTTCTGTAAAAGACTTAAGTATAGATAATGGTGAATTAGAAGCAATTCATCCCTTATTTGAAGAGAAACTTTTCGCAAAGATAGAGGCAGCTTCAGATCATCTCAACTTCATCACTGTTCTAGGTGGAAATAATCCTGAAGTTGAGATTGATGATTCCGTTTCTGGTGAAATCGTAGATTTTTCGGCCGTTATTGAAGATAGTGACAAAAGAGAAACTTTCGTTGAAGAAAAAATTGCTAAAATCTCTGTTGATATTACAAAAGCAAAGCTACTTGTCTCTGGTGGTCGCGGTGTTGGAAATAAAGAGAAGTTTTCAATAATATTTGAAGCAGCTAAAGCCTTAGGCGGAGAAGTAGCTGCAAGTCGTGCAGCTGTTGACGCTGATTGGTGTGCATACGATCATGAGGTTGGTCAAACAGGAAAAACTGTTACACCTGATATCTACATCGCTTGCGGGATTTCCGGGGCAATTCAGCATATTGTAGGGATGCGTAACTCGAAATGCATTATAGCAATCAACACTGATGAAGAGGCTCCAATCCTTGATGTAGCGCATTATGCCATTATAGGAGATCTACATGAAGTTCTACCTGAACTATTAAAGCAAGTTTAAATTCCCCGAAGTGAGTTTCCTATGCGGAAACGAACTATCTTCCTTTTTTAAGTCTTAATGCTTGATTAAATCTTTTTTTAGTTTAAGATTAAAAAAAATAATTATCTTTCAATTGAAAAATAAACACGACAACTTCAAAAAAGAATATGGGGGAGAAAAAAATAATTTTCAGATAAATGTTAATTTGAGTATTATGACACCAAGTACTTCTGATAGGTCTAAAGTAGGATTTTTGGGTTAAAAAAATTTAATAACTCCAAAAAGTGAATTCAGATCAAAAAAATATAATAAAATTGTGTTGATGAAATTATGAATCAGGAATTCTTAACGATATTACAGGACTGGTTGATGGAAGCTAGAAGAGAGGCATATTGGCCTCGAAATATTGAGTTTTACGGGCATCAGGTTGGTTTTATTATTTATATGTGTGCATTAACAGCAGTAATTATCCTTCTTCTTGGTTTTTACCGTAACGCACGAGTATGGTTCCATGGAAAATATGATCAAGAGAATCAGCGTTTTCCCCACTTCATATTCTCATTAATTAAGAGGGGTATTAAGAATATATTCTCGCGGTCTTTTCCCAGAAGATTATATTATGGATTTGGTTTAGCAATCACTAAACGAAAATCATTGCAGAAAACAAGCTTTATTGTTCACACTATGGTCATGTTTGGTTTTATTGGTTCTGCAATCGCTACTATTTCTATCACAATTCATGAATACCTTTTTCACGAAGAATTATTAGTTGGTCCATTATATCTTCTTCTTAATCTAGGTGCAGATACCGCTGGGGTATTATTATTCGTCGGTATACTGCTGGTTATCGCTAGACGTTATTTGAGAGAACAAAGTTATTATGCACGAGCAGGCTTTGAAGACTTATTGTTAGTTTTGTTGCTTTTATGGATAAGTATTTCAGGTTTTTTTATAGAAGCCACACGTATTTTATATGGATTGAATCATCTTCCTATTGAAGCCCATGGGGTTACATTCAGTAATCTTGATTTTGAAATGACTTCATTTATTGGATATCCTCTCGCATTAGTACTTCAGAGTATTCTTACGTCTGATGGTCAAATCTTTGCTCTGCATCTTTTCTTTTATTTGTCACACTTATTGTGTGTTCTTACTATTGCAGTGATACTTACCTTCAGCAAATTCTTTCATACTCTTGCTGGTTTAGGAAATATTGTTATCACAGATATGAAGGCACCAAAAGGTCAACTATCTTTCAGTCCTGATGGTATATCAAAAATTGAAGATTTCACATTCTATCAGTTACTTGAGTCTTCTGCATGCATGAAGTGTCATTTTTGTCATAATTATTGTCCCGCACAGGATTCAGGAGAGCCTCTTTCTCCATTAAAGGTCATTCAAGACGTAAAAAATTGGGGAAAGAAACAATATGGATTCATTCTATCTAAAAAGAATAACGAAATGCTTGGTGACAAATCAGGATTGAATCAAGACGTTTTATGGGCCTGTGTAACTTGTTATGCATGTACAAATGCCTGTCCTCACTTAATTGGACATGTAGATATGATTGTAGGGATGCGTGCTGCTTTAATTGAAGGAGGATCTGTTCCTGGAACTTATACCACGATGCTTGAGTCTGTTTACCAGTATGGAAATATCTGGAATCAACCTAAACGAGACAGGGTTAACTGGCTTAAAGAAGGCGAATTGCCAAAAATAAAGAAATCTGAGTCAAAGCTTTTATGGTTACCTGGTGATACCTTAGCATACGATCCTAGAAACCAAAAAGTAGCCCGTGCGACTTATGAGTTATTTGCAAAAACAGGAGTCGATTATGGTACCTTTGGTGATGCTGAGAAGAATGATGGTAATGAAATGCGTCGTTTAGGTGAGGAAGCTCTTTTTCAAATGCTAGCTGAAGAAAATATTAAGATGTTTCAGAAACGTGAAGTAAATCGCATAGTATGTTCATCTCCTCACGCATATAATACTATTAAAAATGAGTATCCACAATATGGAGGAGAATTTGACGTTGTACACATTACTCAATTTATACTAGAATTGATTGAAGACGGTAGAATCAAGTTTACTAAGAATCTAAATTATGAGGTAACATTCCACGATCCTTGTTATTTGGGCCGTTACAATGATGAATATAATGCACCTAGAAAAATACTAGAACTTATTCCAGGAGTAATATTCAAAGAAATGCCCAACCATAAACAATTTAGCTATTGTTGTGGTGGAGGCGGTGGGGGAATGTTTAGAGAAACTCCAGAATGGGTAAAAATGCGTATCTCAGAGAAGAGAGTAATTGAAGCAAAAGAAACATTGAATTCATTTTATAATCAAAATACAAAAGAAAAACCCAAGAAAGCCATAATTACAGCTTGTCCATTCTGTACAAGCATGCTTACAGATGCTACAAAAACACAAGAATTAGAAGAAGAAATCGAAGTAAAAGATTTAGTAGAACTCGTTCTTGAAGGATTGGGCGATCTACCATTTGCTAGTTACAGTTTCACATAACATTATAATGAGGAAAATTCAAATATCCTCAAATTCTCACTTTTTTTTTGAAGTATTTATCCCCTGAAGTAATTATATTAGCTTTAATTTAAAAATTTCTGATTGGTGATGCTTGTATATGCTTAGATCCAAGAATATATTTATTTCTCTGTATTCAAATCTGCAATATTCAATTAGACAATATTAAACCAGATTGGATTTTGATAATATAATTTATAAAAAAGGAGAAATAAGATACAAATCCTGTTAAAAATCCCCTTTTTGAGGAAAGAAACATGAAAGAACTGTTCGTAGTCGTTAATCCTAAAGCGGGAGGAGGACGAGTTAGTAAAGTCTGGAAGGACGAAGTAAAACTGTTATTAGATAGACATGGAGTTGAATACGATTATGAAATGACAACACATCCTCAACACGGAATTGAAATCGCACAAACACAAGTAAATGAGGGGTACCAGATCATATGCTCAGTAGGGGGAGATGGAATTGCAAATGAGGTTATAAATGGAATTCTAACTGCAGACAAGAAAGCCACTTTCGCAGCTATTGCAGCCGGGACAGGAAATGATGTACCTACAGTTTTTGGTATCCCCGAATTAAATATTGATGCTGCTTTTGATTGTTTGATAAATGGAACCGATAAATCTTTTGATGTTGGCTATTGTGAAAAAGCCAACCGTTATTTTGTGGGTGTAGCGTCAATGGGATTTGATGCTGAGGTCGCAGATCGTACAAATAAGAGAGGAAAAAAGTGGGGTGGGACAGGTAATTATCAAATTGCACTCCTGGAAACACTTTTGAAATTTAAACCATATAATTTAGTAATAACATCTGATGATAACCCTACCATTGAAGGTAAACGTATGTTCCTTGCTATAGGTAATGGGAAACGATATGGAGCAGGAATGCATATCTGTCCAAGTGCTGAGGTAACAGATGGGAAATTTGCTGTAACGGCTTTAAGAAAAATAAGTCGGTTAACCCTTCTCCGTATATTTCCTAAAGTATATGATGGCAAACATGTTGAATTCAATAAAGTTGATACTTTCGAAGGAAAGAGAATTAATGTTGTATCTAAAGATAAAGAATGTCTTTATCAGGCTGATGGTGAGATATTGGGATATCTCCCTGAAACATTTATAACAAAATCTAATGCGATCTCTGTCCGTGTCCCAGACCCTTGGCTTTCATATTCGGAAATATGGCAGGCAAAATTGGATCAGAAATATAAAAAGAAAAAACAATAGTTGGCTAAATTGGAAATAAAAAGTAGTGAAAAGTATGAAAATCAAAAAAATACATGCTCGGGAAGTTTTTGATTCTCGGGGAAATCCAACAGTGGAAGTAGAATGTTATTTAGATGATGGATCATATACGCGCGGTATGGTGCCCTCTGGTGCAAGTACAGGAGTTTATGAGGCATTAGAATTACGTGATGGGGGAACTAGACTTCTAGGAAAATCTGTATCAAAAGCAGTTGAAAATGTGTCTAAAATAGCTCCAAAATTAATAGGATTTGAACCGCAAAATCAAAATGAGATAGATCAACTACTTCTTGATTTAGATGGGACTGATAATAAGTCAAAAATGGGTGCAAATGCCATTTTAGGCATATCCATGGCTGTGTGCAAAGCCGGAGCAAAAGCGAAAGAAGTACCTTTGTATCAACATATTGGAGATTTAAGAGGTAATTCTGAATTTATCTTGCCTGTTCCAAGTTTAAACGTTATAAACGGAGGAGAACATGGTGGTAACGACATCGCATTTCAAGAATATATGTTAATGCCAGTTGGAGCCCCAACATTTAAAGAGGCGATGGTTCTTGGGGTGGAAGTATATCACACTTTAAAAAAGATAATTAAAAAGAAACACGGGAATACAGCAGTCAATGTGGGAGATGAAGGAGGTTTCGCCCCACCACTAAGCCTTGTAGAAGAGCCATTGAAATTAATCACCGAAGCAATAGATGAAGCGGGTCATACTGGTAAATTTCAATTAGCTTTAGATCCTGCTGCGAGTGAATTCCATAAAAATGGAAAATACCTAGTGGATGGTAAGGCACTAGAGGCTGATGCCTTCATAAACTTGTATGAGGAATTTATAGAGAAATATCCAATTGTATCCATCGAAGATGCTTTCGATCAAGATGATTGGGTTACTTTTCAATCATTTACTAAACGAAATGGGAACAAGATCCAAATTGTAGGTGATGATTTACTCGTAACAAACGTAAAGAGAATTCAAACAGCTATCGATCGAAAAGCGTGTAATGCTCTCTTACTAAAAGTAAATCAAATTGGTTCAGTTACAGAAAGTATTAATGCCGCCAAATTAAGTCAAGA
The DNA here is from genome assembly GCA_048886525.1 of Candidatus Hodarchaeota archaeon. Taxonomy (GTDB): domain Archaea; phylum Asgardarchaeota; class Heimdallarchaeia; order Hodarchaeales; family Hodarchaeaceae; genus Hodarchaeum. Next base: position 7,386 of record JBHLKP010000130.1, read on the forward strand.
TAATGGGTGGGCAGTCATGGTATCACATAGAAGTGGAGAAACGGAGGATCCATTTATTGCTGATTTAGTTGTAGGATTAAAAACAGGCCAGATAAAAACAGGTGCTCCTTGCCGTTCAGAACGTCTAGCAAAATATAATCAATTGATCCGAATAGAGGAGCAATTAGGTGACAAAGCCGTTTATGCTGGAAGAAATTTTCGAAATTTATGACTACTGCACTGTAATGATTCTGTTTATGTATTAGTAGAAGCTTCACTTTTTCTTCCAGCTCTTTTCCTTTCCATGTAAACATCATTTCTAAAATAGAAAGACGTGAAATTATTCTTCATTACAGAAAAAATATTAGAAATACTACTCATTCCGTAATTCTGAAGTAAATTACATTTATTAATATTAGATTAAAAGAGTCTAATTGGCGAATTTAACATTCTCCGTTAAGGAAAGAGCCTAATGTTAATAGAATTCTAATTAAAAATCAGACGTGTTTTATAATGTCGAAATCAAGAGAAAACCAGTATATCTTATGGTTCGATGAATTAAGGATCGCAGATGTACCCTTAGTCGGCGGTAAAAACGCCAGTTTAGGAGAAATGTACCACTTCCTAACAGAAAAGGGAGTGAATATTCCAAATGGGTTTGCGATTACCGCGGCAGCTTATCGTCACCTTTTGAAAGATGCTGAAATAGAAAACGATGTAAAAAACGCCTTAGCAGGCTTAGATACACATGATATTAAGAATCTACAAGAACGCGGTCGGAAAGTCCGCTCAATTATTCGTTATGCTAAATTACCCACTGATTTAGAGCAACAAATCCGAGAATCTTATCTGAAACTTTGTGATGAAACAGGAAGAGTAGATGTAGATGTAGCTGTACGTTCAAGTGCTACTGCAGAGGATCTGCCTGACGCATCATTTGCTGGGCAACAAGAAACCTACCTGAATATTCGTGGAGAAGAATCACTATTAGATGCTTGTAGATCGTGTTTTGCAAGCTTATTCACTGATAGAGCAATCAGTTATCGTGAAGATAAAGGTTTTGGGCACTTTGACGTATATCTTTCAATAGCCGTCCAAATCATGATTCGCTCAGACTCTGCAGCTTCTGGAGTAATATTTTCAATTGATACAGAATCTGGATTTAAAGATGCTGTATTTATCACTGGCGCATATGGACTCGGCGAAACAGTAGTACAAGGTGCTGTAAATCCAGATGAATTCTACGTATTTAAACCTACTTTAAGAAAAGGAAAACGTCCAATTGTCGGAAAACGGCTTGGATCAAAAGAAATCATGATGGTTTATACATCAGATCAAAGACGACCAATAAAAACAGTAGAAACTCCAGAATCTATGAGAAAAAATTTCTGTATCAATGATGATGAGATATTAAAACTTGCAGAGTGGACAGCAATCATAGAAGACCATTATCAAAAGCCAATGGACATTGAATGGGCAAAAAATGGAGATGGAGATTATGAGGGTGATGGACAACTATACATTGTTCAAGCTAGACCAGAAACAATCCATTCACAAAAAGCTGCAAACATTATAGAAACGTATGTTCTGAAAGAAAAAGGAGAAATCCTAGTATCTGGGCAAGCAGTCGGTGCAAAGATCGGTCAAGGCCCAGTTAATGTTATAAAAACATCTTCTCGTATTCATGAGTTTAAAAAAGGCGAAGTGCTGGTTACAAGTATGACTGATCCAGACTGGGAACCAATTATGAAAATAGCCTCTGCTATTGTCACCGAACGGGGTGGTCGTACATGTCACGCCGCTATTGTCTCGAGGGAGCTCGGTATTCCCGCTGTTATTGGTACAGGGAATGCAATGAGAATTTTGAAAGATGGAATGGAAGTGACCGTTTCGTGCTCAGAAGGTGAGGAAGGGCATATTTACGATGGTATTCTCCCCTTTGAGATTGAAACGATCGAATTAGACAATATGCCCAATACTCGTACCAAGATTATGATGAATGTGGGTATTCCTGAGAAAGCCTTTGATCAGGGTCAAATTCCCAATGATGGCGTTGGTCTTGCCCGTGAGGAATTCATTATTAACTCTTACATTGGTATTCATCCTCTGGCATTGATTCATTATGATGAGCTTAAGGAAAAAGCTGAAACGGATATGGATATCAGTGAGATTCTCAGAAAAATTGATGAAAAGACAGGTGCTTATGAAAATAAAGAAGAATTCTTTGTTGAGACATTAGCTATGGGTATTGGTCGGATCGCCTGCGCTTTTTATCCCAATGATGTTGTCGTTCGACTTTCTGACTTTAAAACAAATGAATATGCCAACTTAATTGGTGGTACGTTGTACGAGCCCATGGAATCTAATCCCATGATCGGTTGGCGTGGAGCGTCCCGTTATTACGATGAAGACTTCAAACCTGCATTCATCGCCGAATGCAAAGCTCTTAAACGTGTCCGTGATGATATGGGATTAACCAATGTCATTGCTATGGTTCCTTTTTGCCGTACTGTCGAAGAAGGTAGGAAAGTCGTTGATCTCATGAACGAAGCAGGTCTTGTCCAAGGTGAAAACGGTTTCGAGGTATATGTAATGGCTGAGATTCCCTCTAACGTCATTCAGGCAGATGGGTTTGCTGAAGTCTTTGATGGTTTCTCCATTGGCAGTAATGACTTAACGCAACTGGCTTTAGGATTGGATCGTGATTCTGAATTAGTCGCACATATCTATGATGAACGCAACGAATCAGTTAAGCGATTGGTAGCCTCTGTAATTAAAACCGCTAAGGAAAAAGGTCGGAAAATTGGTATCTGTGGACAAGCTCCCAGTGATTTTCCTGATTTTGCCACCTTCCTTGTTGAATGTGGAATTGACTCAATGAGCTTGAATCCTGACACCGTTGTGAAAACTAAGCTCGAAATCGCTAAGAAGGAGAAGGAACTCGGCATTCAGCCTTAAGTTTTCTCCTCTGGTTTCATTTTTTTATTGTTTTTTCATTTGTTAAATTCCTCTATCATCTCCGTATTTCAACTACTTCAATGGATAAACTTCCATTTGAATTTCCTAAGTTAGAAATCCTCTTTCAATGTTATTATTTTTTGGTGTATTTAAATAACATGTACAGAAACCTGTTACAGATTATTTAAGCTTTACGCGTGCTTTTAATCAATTTTGTGTATCTTGAAAGATGACAGACGGGAGTACTCCATTAGCTCAATGGT
>JBHLKP010000131.1:0-10577 GCA_048886525.1 Candidatus Hodarchaeota archaeon
GTGGTTCTCCTAGGACGAATGTTGGCTTCTTCACACAATTGTCGATAATATTGTTTAACTTCAGGAGTTGTAACTGCTGAACGGTCATCGTTAAGAAGCTTTGCAACACTTAAAAGTATTATTTTTTGATGATAATTCAACTCTTCCAACACTGATTTCTCCATAGGAAGAACTGCAATGACAGCTTTTCGAACATGTTCAGGAACAATAGTATCTGCATTTTCTTTATCAGCAAGCTTACCAGCACGCCATAAGAGTTCAATTGCAAAACGTGCGTCACCATACTCCTCTGCCAAAGAAGCTATGACTTCGAGAAGGTCATCATTATAACTACCCTCACGTAGCCCTAATTCAGCACGGGAACTGATAATATCAAATAATTGGTTTCTGGTATATGGAGGAAATAAAATGAAGTTTCTGCCAAGAGATGAAGCTGTTGAGGAATCCAAATAATAGCGAAAGTTTTTGTCCCTAGTAATCATTAGTAAATTGAATCGTGATTCAGTATTAGATCCTGGAAGGCGTGAATAGCTGGATTGGTAGACTGGAGGAGACTCTTCAATTCGAGAAAGGGCATAAAGGAAGTCAGTTCGTTCGTCAATTAAATAATCGATTTCATCAAGCACAAGCAGTGTTACTAAGTTTTGTTCAAATTGTAATAAAGTAAACATGCGCAATAATTCGTCTGTACTGAAACCACGGAGAGGAAAACCAGGTACAAGCTGTCTTAGTACTGTTGTGAGAATTAAATGTGGAGTTTTAGTTTTTCGACAATTTACATGAAAAAATCGAAAGCTAGGGTCACCCATTTTACGTTCATTTTGAATATAAGAAGTTATATCATTTCCAAAAGCTCTAGAGATTAGAGTTTTCCCGGTACCAACAGGACCATAAAGTACAACCTTCTTACTTGATGTAGTGGGATTAGTAATTATTGATCTGAAATAATTCACGAGGTATTTCATTTCTTCCTCTCTGTGATGAAGAGTATTAGGGATATAATTAGAAGAAAAAACCACTTCGCCGAAATCATTTTGTGAAAACCCCTCATTATCATTCCTAGCTGTTTTAAAAACAGTTTTGAAAGAATTAAAGAGTGAGGAGAAATTTGTATTATGTGTTGTCATCTTGGTTTCAGCTTACGATTTTTGTCGGCATAATGAATTCAGATTTGATTATGTCTGTCTTCTTTACTGGGGAGTAAAAAAACTCTCCTCACCCCGATTTCAAAATCTCATCTCTTTTTATTATGTTGAAATCTTTATTGTCTTTCTAATTACCCATTATATGTTCGAGAATAACCAAGAGATTAGTTTAATAAATGAAAAATGGTATTTTATCATGATTTCACTAATAAAAAAAGCTTTAATTCCTCTTATTAAATTCATTAAAGTTTTAACGGTTTAATTATATCCTAGATTCATCAAAGGAAAAATTTTTGAAATAATATAGTATTCTAATAGAGAGAGATTTTTGAAAATGAGAAGCATATCAACTGAAGATCCTAAATTTAATTTTCTGCAAATTCCTATTAGAAGAAAAATATCCATTATTTGATGCAGCTAAATAATGGATATCTAACAAGATTTTCTCCTAATTCGGTTAATCGTCTCTAGAAGATATGATTACGATTGTATTTCATCTACAGATAAGAAAAAACCATGAAAGTTGCACCAGTCATGATATTTATATTACGATTGCCTCAAAACAAAGTATTTTAAGATCAGAATAGAGTTCTAAAACAATTCAGACTTGTTCATAGTTATCGAGGCCATTTATATGTATTCTGATCCATTAGCAATAGACAAAATGATTGATATTGCGAAACAAAAAAGCGAATCTCTAAACAAACATTCCCCTCTTTTACGAGATTTTCGTTCATGGTCAAAATGGATAAAAAATCAGCGGGATTTATTTTTAGAGGGAAGAATTGATTCACATGAATTTCATCATCGTTCTACTGCATTTGCAATGTTCATTAAATCAAAAATGGGTATATCGAGTGAAATAACTGAGGATCTTTTGAATTCTAATTATTGTCCTAGTTGTTTGTCCAAGCTATCAGATGCTGATAAGAACATAAGAATATGTGTAAAATGTCATACACGTCTTTCGTTATCCCACGATGAGGATTTTGATATACCCCCTAGAATGGATTTTCTTTATAGTCTAACACTATTGTTCAGAGTTTTTCTCTATCCTAAAAAAGTATTTCAGTATATTAGATATGGCTTATCGAATTGGGTTCAAATGCTTCTAGTATTTATTTCCTCTTGCCTTATACTCGCTTATAATACTTCCTTGCTTATACCTCGTATCTCATACCCTGATGAAGATTTGATTAGGAGTTGGTGGGATTATCAAACTAAAGCAATATTAGAAGTGTCCCTTGGATACGTTGTATTGAACATATTAATGATACTCCTCTTTAGCTGTGTAATTTATCTTTTTGCTATGGGTGCTTCTTACTATCAATCACCCATTAAGACAATACAAATAACCACGCTTGTCTTAATACCAAGATTGATCATTTTACCCCTTTTTGCCCTTTTATATCAGTTCAGTAATCCCCAATTCTATTACCTTGAAAGATTTAGGACTTTTGAAGAGGCTAAATGGCTTCTTCTTGATTTGTCTGATTTTACAGGCACATTGGGTGTTTTTGTTCAGCCAATCACAGCCTTATTATCATGTATTCTTTTAGTTTTCGCGTTGAAATATACTTGGGGTTTAGATATGGAAGCAGCTGCCCAAAGATCGATTTTATTAGGGTGTATTTTTATACTAATAATTACTGGTGTTCATATCTATATTTAAGCTAAAACAACCTTTTAGGGAAATCATCTAGTTCTCTTTTTACGCTGTTGAAATACCATTAACACAAGTGTAAGAAAACTTGGAATTATAATAAATCCATTTACTGGTTTAAACATATCTAGTGTTATTTTTAAAGAAAATATAAGATCTGATGCCCAGTTTGAACTTATGATAATCTCTAATGAAATATTTTCCTGGATTTCAGGAGAAAGTATAATTTTGACTTTCTGATCTTTATTTGGAAGTAATACTGGGATTTCAGGTGGGTATTCCTTAATTAGGCCTTGGTCTGATGATATTATCCTCATCTTTGGATTATCAGTCGTATTCCAGTATAAAGACCCCGATTCCAAATATAAACTGATTTCTTTGTCACCATTTGGGAGTGTTTTGTTTATAATTGAAGAAAGAGTGATCTTAGGGGTCAATGATATCCAAAACTTATCAAAACTAAATAGATCGGAATGTAGATCTTCTAAGTTCTTTGCTAGTGGATTAAAAGCCCTAAAATCTTCAAATTTGCGTTCATAAATTTTATGGGTGGTGTTTTCGCTAACAAGGGTTAATTTAGATTTATCAGCCGTTCCAAAAATCTCTAATGTCATAGAAATGATATTATATTCACTATACATATAATCTCCCCATTCTCCTGCGGAAGTGTAGCCAATTCTATCTAAGGGGAAAAAATTAGCCGGTAAAAGGTTTTTATCATGTATATAATATGCCATGGCATCATAAATATCTTCCTCCGATTGTTTATATTGGTTTGTCCATGACCAACCATAACTAAGGGTGGCTATTCCACTATGAAGGCTTAAAGCATGAGTGAAATTATAACGTTTAACAAAATTATCAAGAACACGTGATTCATTTTCAGAAAAAGGAGCTGGTCCTGGATAGGTAAAACTGGTTTTATCTGATGTTGCCCCTGTATCGGTAGTACTGTCATTCCAATGAAATGGATAATTTCGGTTAAGATCGACTCCACCAGGGGGATCCTCACCTATTTTTCCATCCATATCCCTATCATATCCTTCAAACCAATGTGTAATAACATCAGTAGTTGTAGCATTATATACCCAAAATTCACTTATTTTTCCGTCCTCATTGATATCTTCAGGGCCATCTTCATCGAGAAACCCATCATTATCGTCGTCATAAGGTTTCATGGATTTTCTGAAGTGTTCATTCTTATAAAGGGTATAATCAAGAGAATCTGGGTTCAATGTAACAATAAAATAAATGATAACTCTATTCAAGAGGGATGTTGTATCATTATTATCACCAAATTCATTGATAAGATCCCGAATTATTCGAATAACAATTTCAATGGTACACATCTCTCTTGCATGATGATGTGCAACAATATATGTCTTACTTTTGTATTCCTCTGAGATTTTTTCGTTTGTAAGAGTAATTAGAGGTATTTTGTTGCCATAATAGGAATAGCCTATGTAAGAATAATTGACTATCTCTGGCGCGGATTTATTAAAATGTTGTAATTCTTCGTAAACCTCTGAAAGGTTGTGATATTTATTTTGGTATAATAAATTTAGACTATAAGAAACATTCTCACTTGATTTTAACAATGTTTGCTCATTAATCATTTGGATTGAAAAATTCGAATCAGAATTAAATGCTATAGCTGTGGATGAAGGCCAAAGCATATTAAGACTAAAAATGATAAGAAAGAAACTAGCTTCTTTTGATGATAAAAACATCATAAGAATCAGAATTTTTATAGATATAAATAATTTTTTTTCACTGCAAATCGTAGATTTAGCATATTTTCCTTTAGTTTTATAAATACTCGGTTAAAGATTATTCACTTATTCAATTCGATTTAATTTTCGATTCAATTTCATTTAATCTAGTTAGGATTTCAACCCAATTTTCGTTTGATTGTAATGCCCTTAAATCCTTATCATTTTTTATGTAATTTATGAATTTGACAGAAGGTTTTTTTAGGGAGTCAATTGCTTTATTTAATTGTAAAAAAGCTTTATTCACTTCTCCTGCTAAAGACCATGAACATGCTGCATTATAAAGGCTATTTGTTTCACTTTGATCTAATTCTGCTGCCTTTTCAAACCATTTTGCTGCTAATTTATAATTTTTTTCAGAATAAAAATAGTATCCTTTATACAATTCGCTTTTAGAAAAACTTCCAAAGTAAACATTGAAATCTTCAATCTTTTTAAATCCGATTTTTTCCGCAACTCGAACTGAGGCATAATTATTTACAAAAGAGTCCCAATGAGGTTTAATATTTTTTGATAAGCAATGTTCCACAAAAACTGAAGCCATTGCTGTAGCAACTCCTTTCTTTTGATACCCCCTGAAGGTTTTAATGCCAATTCCACAATATTCCTTGCTGAAATATTCTCCAATACACCACCCCTGAACTTCTTTCCTACAATTATCTAGATGCACAACACAACAATATCCAAATCCAATTTTAAGAAAGGATTCGATAGAATCCCAACCACCTTTTATTTCCTCTATAATTGATTTAGTATTTAGCGTTCTATTTTCTAGTAGTTCTTGGTCTATTTTCCTAATCTCGAAATGTTTTGGTAGTTTTTTTCTCCAGTTTTTAATTATAAATTTGTTTAAAGTCATAAAAATTCGTGCTTTCTTAACTGGTAATCGTTCCCTAAGTAAAATTTCGAGAAAAGGCTCCCATTCTTTAGTTGAATATTCTATTTTGTATACATCGTAATTATTAGAGACAACTTGAGGGATAATTGCCTGATTAAAGTGGTCGATTATTTTTTTGTTGAATGCGTCATTTTCTGCTTCCCCAATAAAGTAATAACAATACATCTTATCCCACATAAAACAACTTTGCGGATAATCACTTTCGTCAACCCAAATGCGCATAGGACTGTTTCCTGCTATTGCAGCTTCTAATATGAATGTGAGATGTGATTGATTATGAAAAAGAGGTCGAATGCATCCAAACTGATTAAATTCTAGTTCATGAAAATCCATATTTTCTCATCTTGACCAGTTTATTTTTCTGATGATTTGTTAGCATTTTCTGCATCTTTTTCATCAAAATAGTTGTACCATCTTTCAATTGAGACCTTTTTCCTTTCAATGCGATCTTTTGAATAATATTCTGGGAACTGGGGATCCTCGATAATTTTTTCCAATGAAAATCCCTGATTTTTCCTTTGTTTCATAAAATCAATGCATTCTGAAAAGAATTTACTGATTTCTATAAGATCTTTCTTTGTAGCGGGAGGTCCATGACCACTGATGATCATTTTTGGTCGTAATTCGATTAATTCATCTATAACTGCATTCCATTTAATTAAATCAGAAGTTTCATCTCCTCCATAAGGGAACTCCTGGTTGAATATCAGATCTCCTGCGATAAGTACTCTGGTTTCTTCTTCCCACAAGTAAGTAGAGCCAAGAGTATGCCCATCGGCTCGGATAAGCTCTAATGCTCTCCCGCCATGGATTGTTAATCGATTTTTAAAACAAATATTTGGAAGAGTGATTTGTAAATCTTTTATTCCATATCCTCCTTCTTCCCATTCCATCATATCTTTAATAATCCAGTAATGTTTTTTGTTAAAATCCATTATTTTTCTAATTTCTGAGCTTGATATTATTGGGACATCTGAAAAAACTTGATTTCCAAACGTATGATCTGCGTGATGATGCGTAAGTATCAAACCTGAAATTGATTCATCGAAGTATTCTTGTATGGTTTCTCTCCATTTCTGTGCCAATTTCCAGTTCAAAGTGGAATCAATTACGAATACTTTTTCGCCTAAATTAATCGCTGCAGTGTTTCCATGTCCTTTACTCGTCCAAATAAGATTGGAACTAAATTTCTCATAGTGCATAGTTCTCTCACTCGATTTGGAGTTTTAAAATTCCACCCATCATTCTTTCTGTAATTTCCATTTTGAAATAACTTCCTGAGCCTCATAAACATATAGGATTATTTCTTTATGATTGTCAATAAATACTGATTTCCCTTTCTTCTGCAGCGAAGACAGTTTTAACCATTTATCATCATAATTAGACCTATTTTGCTTTCAGTGTTTTTTTCCAGCTTCTGATCTTCTTTAGATTTAATACACAATTTTTCCTGATCACCACAACTACATATAGTCTATTTAGGCTGCTGACGGGTAGTTCCAGTTCTCTGAAGCACATATTGATCTCGATATTGTTCTTTTCCGATATATACTTCTGAGGAGTATAAAGTTGAAGGATAAATTTCCATAGTTTTTTCTGTTAGAAAATCTTGTAATTTTTGAGGTAATTCCTTCGTTATTGTCTCACTTACTTCTTTGGGATCAATTGATATTCGATAAATTCTCTTAAAATACTTATTAATGTTTTTAATATCTGTTTCTAACATTTTTACAGCTCTATCAATTCGGATACGTATAGGTGTATTAGTAAAAGTCTTGGTATTATATTGGACGGATTGAGAAACATCCATTGTAATAAGAGAACCCTTTTGAGTAACCATCAAATTATGCTCACTGTAATCACCATGTATAAACTTACCTTGTAAAAACAATTGAGCTAAAATATCAATAGATTCATGAAAGATCTCTTCGGGGTCAAAAACTGTTAAATCGATGTCTTTCAGAAGAGGAGCTGGAGTAATAGATCCTTTATTCTTTGCTATAAACTCCATTATGACAATATTTTTCAATAAGAGATAGGGTTTAGGAACTGGAGCACAGTTCTTCATTTCAGACAGATTCCAAAATTCTTGTTTTGCTGCAAGCGCTGCCATGTCACTAGCAGTAATATGACTTGTACCCTGTAGTCTTTTCTTAATTGTACTGGTAAAAAACCTAAATACTTTAGCACAGACAAGTTTACCTTTAGAATTCTCTACTAAAAGCACTGTTGCTTCTTTTCCACCACCAATTACTGCAAGAATCTTATTAATTTCACCAGTTTCCAATAGCTGAGTTTTAGCTTCAGTGATTCTGATTTCTCTAATCTGAGGGCTAGAAATCTCTCTCTTTTGATGCGGTTCTTCTCTTCCATGGAAAGTTTTTCCATATTTTCCGAATCCAAGTCTTTGGTTGTGATCATCCTTCATGAAGATTTTTCTCCTTGATCAGAAATATTGTTTGATTTAAGAGAATTATTACTACAGCTAAATCAAGCTTCGTTATTTCAGTGAATAAGGTACTTAAGTTATGAATCTTATTTTTAATTGTATTTAAAATGTCCACTTTCCATTTGTCTTAAATTATTAGTATATTTAACTATTAAATAGAAAAATTGGGTCTAGTTTTATAAATCTTGCTGTTAGAAACATTCTATGAGTTTTGTACAGAGTATTCAGTTATTTAAAGAGGGAATGACAGTTTTAATAAATTAACCCACAGTTTAAAATCACCAATGGCACTGGGTAAATTAATAGATTCTTCATCATTGTTATTTATTTGATTATAGAATTCTTGGAGCCAAAGAAAATAAAGTAATTGACAAGAAGTCTATAAACCATTAAAAAAGAATTAATGCCTTATTAGTTACTGACAAGTATAGGCTAGGATTGCTTCAAAATAAATTGCAATATCAAAACTGAACTACAAGTGTCTGTTCACAAAGATCTAAAACATAAATTCTTTTTAATTCATTTCCATAATTCATTGTAAACATTCACCTCTGTTCAGTTTTTTTTTCTTAAATCCTGAAAAAGGACATTAAGTATATTAAAGTGTCAATAAGATCGTACTTGAAAAAATTAACTTCGGATTTATAAGGGTAACCATTGAGGCTGGTTTATACCCATTTAAGCGTGATTAGATGCTTCACTAGACTAGCTTTAAACAGAGGTTGATTAACGCCGTATTAATGTAATTACTACACCAGATATCAGGGCAACAACTCCAAGTAAGACTAGAATGAAAGCTATAATCCCTGGGCCAACATAATTAGAACTATCATTATTGTCGAGATCAGTAAATAGTACAATACCCAATACAAATGCTGAGAAAGTAAAAAAAACAAGAAATCCAATTAAAATGAAACGAATACTCTTTTTCAATTTGTTTCAACTCTATATTATTTAACGTTTAATAAAGCGTGTTATAACTAATATTACAGGTATAATAACAAAAACAAGACCTGCTATAATGACCATTAAAAACATTGGTGAACTATCTGAGCCTGTGGAAGTTCCTGAATCACTAGAATTTAATAATATTGTGAATATCCCCGTAAGTACTGCTAAAAATACTAAAACACCTAATATCAGAAAACGATGGATCTTATTCATGCCGAATCGCCAAGGAGATATGTTAGAAGGTCATTCGTTTTCGCATATAAGAACGTTGGTTATGGAACAACTGATATTCAGAGAAATCCATAATGATATAGAATCTTCTTTAAAGAGAGTGCTCTTCGAAAATGACAAAAATGGATAAGAATGAAAATTCGCTATTAATAGATTAAGCTGATGAACCATTATCCTTGATTTTGTCCTTGTATGAATAGAAGCCTTATCTCAAATTCAATATAATCAATCTCATAATATAAAATTACTTGGAGAAAAATTCTTTTGCTTATATCTCAATAATTTGGAAAATTATACTGATTTCATATTGAAAACATACTCTCTTTAGTTAAAAGCATGTAATATTAAGTGTATAATCAGTATTATGAGATGCAAGGATGTAATTATTTTTGTCACCAAGAAAAAAAAGGATCAAGGTCACTAATATGGCCGAAAATGAAGACTCAAAGACTCCCAATCCAGAAATAAGTCCTATTTCATCTAATGATAGTATTTCTTCTCCAAATTCTGTTGAAAAAGACAACAAAGGATCTATTGTGGAGAGTATTGCCGATCTTCCTGGAATTGGCCCTGCTACTGCTAAAAAACTTTCGGATTCAGGTTTTGGAACTCTTGAATCACTTGCTACAGTATCAGTTGGGGAATTAGTCTCTGTTGGCAATCTAGGAGAAGCAACATCAAGGAAAATTATACAAGCAGCAAGAAATGCTTTGAATTTTGGATTTATTTCTGCAGATGAAGTTCTTGAACGCCGGCGAAATATGTTAAAAATCACTACAGGATCCGCCTCCCTTGATGATCTATTTGGAGGAGGAATTGAAACTGGTGCAGTCACTGAATTTTATGGAGAGTATAGAACAGGGAAGACTCAAATTGCTCATGAACTTTGTGTTTCATCACAGCTTCCTCGTGAACTTGGAGGTTTAAATATTGATGGTCAAGAACCGATTAAGGTAATATACATTGATACTGAAGGTACATTTAGACCAGAGCGAGTTCTTAGTATGGCTAAACGCTGGGAAGGAGATTTAGACGTGAGAAAGGTTTTAAAGAATATTATGCATGGACGAGCATATAATAGTGATCATCAAATGGTACTGGCTGAAAAAGCGGCTCAAGATAGCCAAACACAAAGAATAGGATTAGTTATAGTTGATTCTTTGATTTCTCACTTTCGTGCTGAATACGTTGGACGAGGAACGCTAGCTTCTCGTCAACAAAAGCTTAACCAACACATTCATACTCTTTTAAAAATGGCTGAAGTTGGAAATATGGCCGTTATTGTCACTAATCAGGTTCATTCCAAACCTGACATGTTTTTTGGTGATCCAACGGCACCAGTAGGAGGACATATTGTCGCTCATGCGAGTCAAACTCGTGTTTACCTCAGAAAATCGAAAGGCGAACGGCGCATTGCGCGAATAGCTGATTCACCTCTTCTCCCAGAAAATGAAACAGTTTTTGCCAT
>JBHLKP010000132.1:0-297 GCA_048886525.1 Candidatus Hodarchaeota archaeon
GGAAAATCGTTGTTTTACTTTTGTTTATACGTTGAGCTAGGTTCAATAAAGTTAATTCATCTTGAATTAATAAAAAAAGAAAGATTTTAAAGCGCGTCGGATCTTCTAAAATGTGAAAAATAGATTTTGAAGACTTAGGATCAGACAATAAATTTCACTCAACTATTTATATACTAGTTTGATATTTTTTTCATATAAGTTTTAACATCATCATGCGAAGGTTTTGTTCTTTCCGCTTTGAATGTAGGTATCGGTAACATCGAGATTGCCGAAATCAGTATTGAAGAATGATGCTAC
>JBHLKP010000132.1:307-10463 GCA_048886525.1 Candidatus Hodarchaeota archaeon
TCGATGATTATGTGGGGAATTGCCATACCTTTCCTCACCACAGTGCTCGAGTCTTTTTCCCTCTCAACGAATTTTATACTAGTTTGAAATTTTTTTCTTAATTATTTCTTTGATCGCATTCCAATTATTGAGATTAAGCTATTTCATTTAAAAAAACATTACTATATCCATGCGGAGATAAATCTTGTTTAAATATTAATTGTTTTAGTTTGTTGCAAGGTTTTATTTGTTTTTTCTTCACAAAATCACAAAATATGATATTGGGTTTGAAAGAGTATTCTCACGGCTTTTACCTTTAATAAACCTTATCTAAGTAAATATATTTTTCTTATTTTATTCTCTCTCTATTTTTATTAACATCATGTACTTTAATAACTGTGAATTATGTTTTACCAGATTTCTGTAACTTAATTATTCAGTGTCTTTCCAAAGTATCAGATTTGCATCGATAAAAAACTTCTTTAATATTCGAAAACATCTGATCAAATTGAATATATCATATGAAATATTCAATCGTCATTTCTAATCAAATCTTAAAAAAGGCTTAGAATGAACTGGGTGAACCATTCATGCTTGAACCAAAGGAATTAATAGATAATTTACCTTTATCAGCACAAAAAGTTTATCATACAATAAAGATATGCGAAAAATTGAACTCTAGAGAGTTAATAGCCGAAACGCAATATTCCCGGAGAACCGTGCATTATGCTCTAAGACATCTAATTGACGCTTCATTGATAGTACAGATACCAGATATGCGTGATACACGCCGTTTTTATTATTCTGTCAAGGATGGAAGTTAAAATAGACAATTATCGCCCTTATTAGTTTTAATAGGTTATATAAATGAAAATACTTAATAAAAGCGATCCAGGGAAGAAGGGTTTTCCCAAGAAATGTCCAGTTTGTAATGGGATGGTTATTTACAATATTCAGAAAGCAAAATGCATTTCTTGTAGTTGGACGAAAAATGTACAAGAATAGACAGTAAAAGATAGCATTTCAAAATTTAATTATAGCAAATTTTCATCGAGGATCTATACTATGTTTTTCAAGCCGAGAAAAAAGGCTTTTATAATCGGTTATATCCTAATTGTTTGTATTTTTACCATTGGACTGGTTTTGATATCTCAAATTAGGATTCCTGGCTTATATGTAGCCTATGATGTTTATATTGATGAAAATTATGCTTATCTTACAAATAATGATGGTTGTATAATCATTGATTTGGAAAACTATCGAAAAACTTGCACTATAGGTGTTGGAACTGGATTTGGGGTATTTTCTCAGAGTGATTTAGTCTTTGTGGGGAGCAGCAATACTTTTTTTATTTATAATATTAGTATTCCAGAGAACCCTGCTAAACTCAGTGAATGGAATGGTGCAAATACTATTTACAACTTCTTTATTGAAGGATCTTATGCATATATTGCCAACTATGAAGGTGGATTTGATGTAGTAGATATTAGTAACCCCCAAACACCCATTAATGTCTGTACATTTTATGATATTGTAAGAGGACTGAGTATTAGGAGATATCAAATTTTAATTTTCTATGCGGATCCTGATAATGGATTAAAAGTCATTAATATTACTGATTTTTCGTCTCCGTCCATAATAAGAACTATAGCTGGAACTCAAGGAGCATGGGATATTCATATTCACCAAAATTACTTGCTTCTTGGGTGTCATGGAAATGGAGTAAAAATTATGGATATTTCTGAGCCTCAATTACCTATTAAACTTGGCCAGTATTTAAAACCTGGAGGAGAAGCCTACGGTGTAACTGGCAATGAAACTCATCTTTACGTCGCAGATCTGCAAAAAGGAGTATATTTGCTAAACATCACAGATCCATCAAATCCAACAGAAGTTACTCAATATAGAGATGCAGCTCCTCATGGAATTTTTTCTGATGGCAAGAAAATCTATCTTGCAGATCAAGATAGGCAATTAATAATTCTTGAAACTGATTTAACTTACATTTACTCATCTGGAAAAGCTTTAGCTAGTTTTGAATTTCCAGTCTTAATAACTACTTTCATTTTGATATTATTTTGTAAAATTAGTAAAATAAAGGAAAGAAATTAGCTAAATGAATAAAACATAAAAGAAGGCTAATTTATAAATTTCTTATGCTTCATAAATTTTCTAAAAAAGTTAATCATGTTTTAGAAACGACTGTTGCACAGAAAGTCATATTATTAAAGATATTCTTCATTAATTCCTTATTAAATTCTATTTTTCTTATTTTCGTTTTTTAGATCGATATATTAAACAGATAAATGTACAAGTAAACTGATTTAGGGATATTGAATATAGATGAAAAGAAATCGCTTTTGGATAAGTACTTTATCTCTAATTTTTTTTATTCTCTTTAGCATAACTACAATGAAAATTGGATCATTTTCCCTATCAATAACCCAAAAAAAGATGGAGCTTTTACCACTAAGTGAAACCGTAACCGGAGGAGATGCATATGACGTATGGGTAGACGAAGTCAAGGAAACTGCTTATGTAACCTGTGGATACCGAGGATTGAGGATATTTAATGTAAGCAATCCTTCTAATCTAAGTTTATTGGCACATATTCCTGAAACTCCAGCAGTAATTAATACTGGCCACAGTACGGCTTATGCACATCAATTATTAGTGCGAAATGAAATCGTATTCATTGGTGATGGTCCAGGAGGCCTTAAAATCATCAATTGCAGTGATCCTAAGAATCCTTTACTACTTTCACAATTCACTGAGGGTTATAGTTGGGATATCAAACTAATAGATGATGTAGCTTTCGTTGCTAACGGCTGGAATAATATGGGAAATCCAGGGATGATGGTAGTCAACGTTACTGATTTAACTAATCCTCTACAAATCTATAATCATATGTATAGCGATATTACAGATTTAGAAATCTCTGGAGATCGGGTATATTTGGCAGGGTATAGTGCTGGTATCTTAATTCTTGACATAACCAATTATTCAAATCCTGTAGAATTGGGTCGATATACAGAAAGGTTAGATAGCTTTGATGTGGAAGTTGTTGATAATTTGGTATTTCAATCAAGTTGGGATTATGGATTACAAATCCTTGAAGTTAACGATCCAACTAGCATCAAAGTAATAAGTGAATTCAGTAGTTTTGATGGAAATGAGCTCGCTTCAATACACATTGATACTGAATTCGCATACCTTGCTGCAATGACTGATGGAATCATTGTGCTTAATATAAGTGATCCTAATAATCCTCAAGAAGTATCCAGATATTCTGATTTAGACGGTGCTTTTGGTATTTTTGCACGAGATGATCTGGTTTTCGTTGCAGATCAGGAAAAAGGGTTGATAATTTTAAAATTGGTGCTTAGTAGTAGTAATCAGCAAACTACATCAGGATTAGATCCTGTTATGGTGTTATTTAGTATAAACTTGATTATTTTGTTTAATGAATTTCCTAGAAGAAAAAATTTTTTCTAAAGGATAGTAAAAATCAGAAAAGAGAAACAAGAATAGATCCAAAGACGACTAATAGGATTCCAATAGCTTGAATATTCGATAATTTTTCTTTTAAGACAAATATGCCTAAGATAATAGCAACTATTGGATTGATAGATGAAATAGCTGTCGCTCGTGAGGCATCTATTAAGTCGATAGATGAAAAAAATGAAATTGCTCCAATACCCCATCCTAAGATACCTCCTAAACCTAATACAAAAATCTCTTTTCTTGAATTTGTGATATAGATGATCCTTTCTTCTTTTTGTTGAGAAACTAGATTTAAAATGATTATAAACCAACAAATCGTCGTAATAATTGTAAGTATTCCAAAACGAAGAGTTGCTAAAACAAACACGTTAGCCATAGGGTCCTCGAGAATTAATCTTACAGTTATAATTGCTAGACTCCAAAAGATCGCTGCTATGACAGCTAGTATCAATCCTATTTGCAAATCATAAATTTCATCAGAGGAAGATGATTTATTTTTTTGTTGACTAACTAGGCTTATACCAACGATTAATAGAAAGATCCCTGCTACTACAATTAATGATATGACTTCAACTCCTAAAATTATCAATAGAATGGCTGTGAACAAAGGATATATTGATGCTACTGGTTGTGCTTTCGAAACATCAGTTCTTTGTAAAGATCCAAAGAATAGAACATCTCCAATAGTTACAAAGATACTTGAGAGAATTAATAGCGGAAAGAGTTCTTGGGAAAGCAATACTTGGAACAGTGAAATTGAGTTATTACTATACAAGAAAAGCGTCAAAAATGCAATAAATGGGACTGCAATCACTCCACGAATTGTAATGGAAAATAGAAGTTCTTGAATAGACTTATTTGATTTCAACACACTTTTAAAAAAGACTGAAGAAAAACCCCATGAACATGCCGCTACTAGAGCCAAGGATATACCTAGAAATTGATTATCTGTCACATTATATCATCCTTTTGCCTCAAAATAACAGTATGGCTTTTTAATCATAATGTTCTTTTATCTTTTCAAAGAGTAAACATTCAAAAACAGTAATAAGTTAATTCGTTGACTTAATTATCAAACAATATTCTTACAATTTCCCATAACAATATTGAGAGAAATAAACAGAACTTGAAACAGATTTTCCACAAAATTTTCATGCTTTTTGAGGTTCAGCCTTTGGTGTAACTTTCTTAATGACCTTTTCAGTTTTCTTTTTTGGAGGAGAAGTTAATTTTATAGACATTTTAGGTACTTTAGTCGTAGTTTAACTAGAATTTGGTCCCCACGACTGAAGAGTTGGTTCCCATCCTACATCTATGTGTTTTAGCTTTTAACTTTTTGTCTTCGTCATATGATGTACCTAGTGATTACTAAAGCAATATCGTCTAGGAAACAGACTGGTGTGAGAATCATAGCAAAAAAATGGCATAAAGCCAGCATACATGGTATAAAGATGAATTTTACTCAGGTGGTTTCTTTTTACCGATCTTTTTACCGCCTGTACCACCAGTGTCGCCCTTACCTAATCTTCCTTTTATTGATTCAGAAGCTTTACTTAAGAGACCAGTTTGTTTTGCTCCATATAATCCAGCTGCAGCCCCTCCACCAAGAATTACCCCTCCACCACCAAGGAAGATTAACGGTCCCCAATCAAACGGTTTTGGTTTAGTTGTGAGAGACGTAAAAGGAGGTATAGTTTGTCGGGTTATAAGTACGGCTTCTGGTCCTATGGTGATATTAATCGAATATTGGGCAATTAATCCAGAATTCATAAACACACGGAAATAGATTTCTGATTCATTATAGAGGTTTATATAGGTTGAATTCATTGGGAAAGGTCCAACTTTTTCGTAATTACCAGTCATTTGATGACTTAAATCCATGATTGTACCATTTGAACTGAGCAATTCTAAATCTAAATTATTTGTGGTACTGAAACTAATCTCAACGATGATAGCTAAACCAGCAGGTATGGAAACAGAGTAATAGTCGTCATCTTTTACTCTTATCCTTAAGGTCTCAATCCATGAATTCGTAGTATTCAAAGGAGTTTCGATATCAAATCTGTGGGCATCTTTAAGCATATCGTTATCTTCATACAAATCATCTGTTTCATCAATATTTATTGTCAAATTATAAGCATTAGAAGATCCATCAATCACACATAAAATATAATATTTTCCACTGATTGGTGCTTCATATGTAAGAGATTCATTGAAAAGTGTACGACTCTGATTTGCTAAAGATTCGTCTTCATTGAGTAAATCGAGATCAATGTCGTTCAAATACTCAGTTTCGTATGTTTCGGGGAAATAACGTAATATAATTTCTATAACATCGGATTCGTGAAGATAGACATAATACCAATCATCATCGGCATCCCGAAGAATTAAATCATTATAACTTCCTTCAGCTATTGGAGCTGCAGTGATAGCTTCATCATTTGATTCAAAAGAGTCATCATATTCAGCTAACGTTATGGTCATGTTATATTCTAAACCAATGGTTGTATAGGAAGAAGGTTGGCCGTAAATCACGAAGAGATAAATATCGGAATATTTTACTCTATGCGAAACTACTTCTGCGTTTGAAGGAGATAGTTCTGATGCTTGTTTTTCATTCAGTGCCCCATCATAAAGTTTCATATCTAGATCTCCCTCTAATCCATTGAATTCAATACGTATAGTGATATAATCCCCTGTAATAAGTGAAATAGCAAACCAATCTTGGTCTCCTTTAAGAGAGAATAAACCGGCCCAAGGATCCAGTTCAGTTGGTTCGAATACTTGACTTCTAGTAGGTAAGAGATATGGTTTATTATTTAATACTGGAATTGGATAATCATTATCCTCAGCCCAATCATCAATATCTTCAATTACAATTGTAAGGTTATAATAGCGTGGATCAATGTTGTTTCCCGATACATGAATATAATACCAAGTATTTTTATTAGCCCGATCAGGACCAGCTCTTAATCCATTGAATATTGGTTCGCCATCACTTACAAGAGATGATGCACTTGAATTTTGGTAGAGTGATAAATTAAGATCACCAATGAAGGGGAACCAATGAATGTCAACCATAATACGTTCTTGTTCAAGAACTTCAATAAAATACCAATCATCTTTTCCTTTCGAAATCACTAATCCAGGATATTCACCCGAAAATTCCAACTTCTTGGCTGTGGTATTATCATTATTGGGAATTGTTCCTTCGTATTCGTAACTGTCTTCCGTATCGATAATTAAAGTGTAATAATCTGATGAATTCCAATTATTATTATCAACTTCAATGTAATACCATCCACTATAGTTAGTTGTAAATGTGAGGATTTCAGTAGTGTTAGGTGATGCGTCTCCAATATCTTTTAAATAATCTACAGTATAATCATACTTATTTGTTATATTAATAGTCTCATTATAGACATATAGATCAGGTCCTTGTTGCGTAGGTTGTCCAGGATCAACATAAGCGGAAATTGTCATATTTACATCTGTATTATTATAAAACCAAATAACATACCAATCCACATTCCCACTTTCAGTCCATTTATTTGTAGAGAAACGAAGATTTCTATATTCTCCTGGGGTAATTTCATCATCGCTTGACCCATCCATTGGATCATCTATATTTTCGAATTTATCATTACTCTGAATAATTTCCCATTCATCATCAAAGATGATTGACATGTTGTAAGTTGTAGAATAATTCATATAGTCATATCCAAATTCAGGATTAACTGCTGTCACATTTATTGTATAAACCTCTGATGCAGTAGACATAGAAGTATATATTGGACCTATTGCTTCTTCATTACTATTACCATTACTTTCACCAAGTATTGTGCCATTGGCAGCTAAAAGCTGGAGGTCAATATCTGCGTAAAAAGGCGTTTCAGGCATAACAATAAGAGATCCATTTGAATCCGTGGCGTTATAAACATTAGTTTGATTAAACTCAATTGAAACGGAAAAATAAAAATTCGGATAAACTGTAAAATTATAATAATCTGGATGTGATATGCTAACATTTAGAGGAGTAGCAGGATCATTACTAATTGATTTCGAACCTAAATCCCAAGCAAATGCAGGATCATCATTTCGTGGAAATCCAGCACCCCCCTCCCAAACATTATCAATATGAGTCAAAGGGGAAGCAGTTACCTTGTTATTGGTATTTATTGGACTTATTATTAGCAATAAGTGCATTAAAAACATTAAAGCGAAAACTTGAGTAATTATTATCCAGCTATGCGAATGAGACAAGATTAGTTTCTTTTTCATTGTAATCACCTTTTCCTCCTTAATACTACGCCAAACGTTGAAGTCAAAACTGAATTTACCATTAATAGAAAAATAAATGACGAGATTTTGTGAATTGTTAATAATTTCTCATCATTTATCGAAACCACTTGAGGAATAATGGGCTTTTCGGATGAAATATCAATTTTTCCATCAATTCTCGTTGATTGTTTAACTAATTGTTCTTCTTTGCCATATATAATGTAAACCATACGATCTGCTGTTCCAAGGGCGACATCTGGGATATCATCATTGTTGAAATCACCTGTTATTATACTTCTGATAAGATTTGTTGGTACGAATGATGCCCAAATGACCTCTCCTGTAGTTCCGCTTAGCGCAAGTATATTGTCGTAATTAAGAGAAAGGATATCTAACTTCGTATCATTATTGATATCAACTACTTGATATTTAGGAAGATAGAAGATAGAACGATCTTCAAATCTCCAGTTAAATTGCAGCGATCCTGAAATATAAGAAAGACAATAACTTGCATCAGCAAAGGAACGGATAACAAGCTCATCAGGTCCACTTCCAGAGCCAATAAAAGTACCGATAGCAAGATGAGAAAGACGGAATGGAATATTCAAGTTTCTTTTAGCTGCAATCGAATCAGCAGCGGGATTAGTCCAATCAGTACTATTGTAAATAACCACTGTTCCATTTCGGATGATCACAGCAAGTTGGGGTAAACTTTCACCAGTGAAATTCCCTACTTTAAAGTCATGGACAGCGACGGCAATAGCATTGAATGCCCAATTTATTGGAGTTCCACTAGTACCCGAGATAAACCAGATAGAATGATCAAAAATCGCAACAGCAAAGTCCTTTGCTCCATTATTGGGATCAAAATCAGCAACCTCAAATTGAGTGAAGGGGCCAAAGGGATTGTAACTTTCCCATAAAATGGATCCAAGGCCTGAGGTAGAATCCTTTGTCACATTGTATAAAACAAAGCGACCTACTAGCGGAGTAAAGCGGAATCCCATACTTATAGCTAATTCTTCCGTTATTCCATCGTTATTAACATCTACAAACTCCATTTCATTAACGATAACTGATCCTAAGTAATCTTGCCATAAAGGACGTCCAGTTTCTCCATTAATTACGATAAGGATTCCGCTTTTAAGAACAACCGCGATATCACTATATCCATCTTGAAGATGGAAATCCCAGACCGCTATTTGGCTAATTGGCTGAGATGTACGATACTTCCAGATCATATCCCCAGTTAAGCCATCAAGAGCAATGATGTATCTCTTATGATCACCAAATACAACATCATCAACTCCATCGGCATTGAAATCACCAACAGCCATATCGACAACGATACCTCTTGTCTCAAAAGAAGTATAACCAGTGGTTTGAATAGCGATTTTTTGATAGTGAGTAGGTTCATGACGGACATAAGTAACCATTTGGGCGTAACAATAATCATTAACAATAGCCACCTCACCAAACTCGCCAAAATCACCCGCAGCAACAGAGGCTGAAATGCCATACTGATTGAAGAGCTGATAATTTCCTAAAGGTGTGCCATAAGTGCCATCAATAGCATTGATAGTTCCTGTATGCGGATAATTCGTATATTCTGTAACAAATAGTAAATCATCGGCTTCCCCATCACGATCAAGATCCCCCTGAGAATACTGAATGGCATGGGTATCCCAAATATGATATTCCCAGATTATTTCCTCGAAGTTGGCTCCAGAGAGAGCAATTAGTTTTACAGGCTGTCCAGCGCTGGTATAAGACAGATCGTCGATAATGAAATTTGATTCCCAACCAGCTTGAGTACCATTCACCACAAGTTTATAGATTCTTCCTTCAGGATCCGTCAATCTAGCATATTGGGTTGAGGTGTTCCAAGTAAATGTCGTTTTTGTAATCAAATTCCCAAATCTATCGTAAGCAAGCCAATTAAAATCACCTGTGTATGAATCAGAGGTCGAAAACCACGCTGAAACTTCATAGGCACTATCTTCGATGATAATATAATTGTTTGCTTCCATTGTATAGGCAAACATATCTCCAGAATGAGTGACAAGCCAAGGAACTCCGAAAAAGCTCGCGTTCAAGAAAATCCAGCCCATCCCAAGCGTTGTGGGATCAGTATTAGAAAAGGTTAATCCCTCTATCTGATTTTGAGCGATGCGGAAATTATGTTTGTCTTCAAAGGTTGAGGTGAAATTGCCTTCTGTGAATTTCATTTGGAATAAAACATCCTCATATGAATCACCGTTGAAATCGTAAAGAAGAGTATCCGCATAATTAGCTATAGCACCTTCAGGAGTTTTATTCCAAATTTGGCTATAAGAGCTATTGTAAGCAAAAATCTTTCCTGATTCCATAATAACAACAGATTCACCTTCAA
>JBHLKP010000133.1:0-10407 GCA_048886525.1 Candidatus Hodarchaeota archaeon
AAATATCATCAGAGGCAAAATCAGCAATTTCCACACTACAGCGACAACCAAAACCATATTACACAATTCAAGACGTTGAAAGCCTTGTTGAAAACCTAAAGACAAAAATGCAAACTCTAAACAAAGAGGCTCATGTTGAATTTTCCAAAAAAGGACTCAGAGGATTAGATATTACTGCAGTTTCTTCTCTAGATGATACTGATACACTAATCTCCAAAGATGAACTTGAAACCATAAAACGTGAACTGAACCAATGTAAGGAAAAAGTTACAGATGGACAACACCTTAGAATGAGAATTGAAGATCTTGAAATTCTTCTCAGTGAAAAAGAATCAGAAATTACTAATTTAAAGAATCAGAGTGGGTTAGTATCTGGAAAGGTACAAGATCAAATTAAAAACCTAAATCTGCTCCAAGAAGAACTAGATGAAGCAAAGCGTGTTGCAAAGCAAGAAAAGAAAGATCGAGAAAAAATGGAGGCAGAATTTGAAACCGTTGGAAATGCTTTGATGAGTACGAGGTTAGAAATAGAAGAATTGCAACAAGCATTAGGGAATAAAGATATGGAAATAGAAAATTTAAAGTCTGAGGTTCAGATTCTTTCTAATAATGCAGAAGAAAATATAATTTTAAAAGAAAGACAAGAAGAATTAAAAAAGAAAATCGAAAAGCAAGAAAAAATTTTTTCAGAGGAGCTTGACGCGAAGATTGCGGAATCTTCAGAAAAAATTGAACAATATGAAAAAGATGTGAAAAATTTTTCAAATCAATTAAAGGCGATCCAGAGTGAACTGAAAGAATACAAAAAACGAACAGCACAACTTGAGCAAGAAAATGAGGATCTTCTTTTGGATTCTGGAGAAACAAGTCAAGAAGCAGTTGCACTTAGAAATAAGTTGGAAGAAATCCAACAGACTATAAGTGAAAAGGAAGATGAAAACAGAAATCTTAATATTCGGTTAGAAAAGAGTGAAAAAGAAAGACAAGCATTTTCAGAAGAAATCACAAATAGAAAGCATGATTATGAGGAACTAAAAGAAAAATATGATCAAATTAATCAGGAGCTTAGCAGAAAGGTAGAGGACTTAGAAATTGAGCTGAAAGGAAAGGAGGAACGAATACAATCTATAGAAAAAGATCGAAATGAATTACGAGAAATTTTATCAGCTATCAAAATTGAGAGAGAAAAACAAAAGTCATTTATTGTAGATCTAGAAACTCAATTAACAACAAAAGATCACGAATTATCTGAAAGAAGCAAAGATTTGGATAATCTAAGAAAAAGACAAGCAGAAATTGCACAAGAAGCCAGTGAATCCCGAGCTAAGCACGCTGAAATAGAACGAGAGCGTGATAACTATGAATCAAAGATAAAAAGCCTTCAAGAACAGTTAAAAGAAAAAGATTTAGTAAATGAACGCCTAGAAAATAGATTAGTTAGTATTAATTCAGAATTAGAAACAAAAGAAAAAGAAATTTCTACTCTGAATAAATCAAAGCAATCCTTAGAATCTACGACTCAAAATTTAAAGGAAGCTGTTGAAACTTTAAGGATTAATTTAGCCAAGAACCCAAAATATGCGATTCTGTTTATTCTTCAAGATATTCAACAAGCTTCAGTTAAAGAACTGGCAAAAACAGTCGCAATACAAAAGGTTTTTGCCGAACGATTAATGAAAGAACTGAAGGAGGAAGGATGGGTTAGTTTTGATGAGATAAGTGGAACTGTAAAATTAAAGAAAGCACTATTAGAGCTGGATTATTAAAATCATTTTCTTTTAAGTTTGGGATAATCAAATGGACTTCAAAGAAATTTTGACGATTTGTCGTCAAAATCTAGTAGGACTTGAGGCTGAAACTGAATTAATACTTTCTGCGATCGAAAACCATATACCAATTGTAATTGAAGGAGAATCTGGAACAGGAAAAACTGAATTAGCTAAAACACTTGCTAAAGCTTTACGAAGACCATTTTATAGAGTTGATGGAGATGAGAATCTCACAATCACTAAGATTCGTGGTTGGTTTGACCCTCCACTTGTAATGAAAACTGGTTTTAATGAAAAAAGCTTCATTGCGGGACCACTCGTAAGAGCAATGAAGGAAGGAGGTTTATTTTTCTTTAATGAAGTCAATAGAGCGCCCAGTGAGTCCATTAATGGAGTATTGGCTGTAATGGATGAACGTCAGATTGAGATCCCTCAACTTGAACGAATGAGTGCTATTGACGAATTTTATTCAATATTCACATTGAATCCTCTTGAATACGTCGGTACTAATCCATTGCCAGAAGCATTTTTTGACAGATGCGTTATAATACGATTAAAACATAAATCAGGTGATGAGGCAAAACAAATAGTCCAATTAAGAACGGACTGTGAAGATAAGGATTTAATAACGAAGATTGTTACACTTACTGAGAGAACTAGATCTTCCCCTAATTTCGAGACTGGAGCTAGTATTCGTGCAGCAATTCAATTAACACAGCTTTTAAAAGGGCAAGCTAAGGATCCTGAAGCTATCATATCATCAATAAATGCAGTTTATTCTGCTAAAGTAAAAGTACAACCTGATGTTAGTAAGTCAATTGAAGAAATCCTTCTAGAAATTGCAAAACCTATTTTTTTTTCTGATGGTTTAAAAAAATATTAAGGCGGGACTCAGATCCCGCCGTACAACATAAGGAAGATTTTAAAACAGGTATTCAGGTTCGAAACGATTTACTTGAGAAAATTTACGAGCTACAACTCCAACAAAGATTAGATTCTGAAATAACTATTGAACTTTCCAGAATTGCAGTAAATGAAAAAAATTTGCATGCAATTGAGATCTTAGCAGATTTATATCCTAGAACAGTCACGGAAGCCTTACAATTCAATACCGATGATTTTAACTTAATCCTTGAATCGAATACCTTATTCTTTCAGATAAAAGATTATTTACCCCTTGAAGAAAGACAATACATCTTGTATAAAATCCTTCCCAGATTATATCGACATGCAAAAAAAGTATATAACTTAATAGACCGATCAAAATATCCAAAGCGAGTTATATACTCTCCAGGGCTTCCATGGGATTTAGAGAATACTATAACAAATTATCTACTTTCTGGACACTCTAGTTTTACTTATAAACATGTAATTTGTGAACAAAGAAAACCTAAGGAAAATAATGTGATTTTACTAATAGATACAAGCCATTCTGTTTTAAACCATCTCAAACTCATAATTTTAACATCAATTCTCTTTACAATGACAGTGAACTTGAAAGACCTTGCGATAATCAGTTTCGACACACAACCAAACATTATAAAAGCGTTTTCTGACTCAAAAATACAAACCTGGGATCTAATCAAAAATATAACCAATATTCGCTCTGGAGGTAAAACAAACATTTTTGAGGCTCTAAATGTCGTCAAAAAGGAATTTTCTCATCGTATCAGCCCAAAAAAAACCTTAATTATGATTTCTGATCTTTTAGCCACAAGTGGTTTAGATTTTTTACCAATATTACGGCGGTTACCTGATATTCGTATCATTATAACCCCGAGAAGACAAACACTTCAGCTCACAGCACCTTTACTCGGAATTTTAAGAAGATTACCTAACATTAGACTCTATCCAATGCCAGCTGATGAACGCATGATTCCAAATCTGCTAGAACATATAATATTTGATTAGAATTGACTAGAACTTTGCCGTTGGCCTGTTTGTTCCAAAAATGTTTTAAGAATTCGTTCATATGCTTCTGAATGGAAAAATCGGTAGATATTGAGAATTCTTGCCCTAAAACCTGGATGATCTTGATCTTTCTCTGGAGTTTGGAATAACTCATGTTCAAAAACCATTTTTTCTGGTTGGGTAATTAGTGATGTAATAAACCTCTCAATTTCTTCAGCTTCAAGAAAACGATTTGCATCCACATCGAATAGCCGCCAATCAATGGTTTTTTCTTTAAGAATACTTGGTTTCAATTCCTGTTCTTCATCTTTGAGTGCAGCATAATATTTTTTTCGTTTTTCAAGTAATAATGGAACAGCCCCATCAATCAGTTGTTGTTGAAGATTTTGATCCAAGATGATGTCATAACAATTCACTAATTCTTGAAATTTCTCTTCAAGAAATAATCTGGGAGCTAAATCACGAGCGATATCTTCATTTAGTTGTGTCTTTGGAAATCTTTGGTATATATTTCGCATAAAACTCGATGATAGTTTTTTATCACCAGAAAGTCCTTGTAACCATTCTATTTCCTTTGATAATACTTGCATTGCTTCACTACGTTGACCTAGATGAATTAATGAATTAATTAAGACGTCGGAACCAATTAAATTAGCTGCAAAGTAATCTGCAAGATATTCTGCCTGATGATTTGCGGAATAAAGGAATTTAACTGTTATTTTAGTCACTATTGATAGTATTACATATGCCAATGCAAAAAAGATTGCACGTTCTAAAGCCGCATAAAGATCTAAAGTATCAAAAATAACATTCAGAAATCCTGTTATAATTTGTAAATATATGAAGAGATAAACAAGGTTAAGAAATAAGCGTGGGATTGAAAGTACTAATCTAACCAAACTGTCGCCATTTTTAATGTGAGCTAGTTCATGTGCAATTACAGCTTCTATCTCATTATCATTTAATATCTCTAACACATTGGTATTCAAAACAATGTAGGGTCTGCGTAAAAATGGAATAGGAAACAGATCTAGACTAAATGCATTTGGTACGGCCTTTCTGTAGACAAAAATCTTATTAACTTTAATATTAGCCTTCTTTGCAATCCTCGTAACTAATTCAATAGTTTTTTCGACTAGTGGGGTTTCTTCTGGAGCATGAGCTGGTCCATATAGAGGTTCTGGGAAAATTTGAATCATATTTTTATTTGAAAAAACAATATTAACAAGAAGGGCAAGTAGAAATATTTGTAATCCAGCAGTAAGTAATACTAATAACGCGGTAAATTGAAAATCTGCTAAAGGATTAAGAGAGAGAAAGAAACCAAAAATTCTAATTGGTTGAAATAACATAGTGGTTTCAGGTTCTGGCTGCTTTTGACTTATCGATATCCAAGATACAATAATAATTTGTGCGAAGGTTAAAATAAAAAAGAGTGAAGCATTGGTAATTCGAGAAATCTTGATTCGCAGCATTGAAACCAAAAATAATACCCTCTTCTATTGAAACACCTAATCTTTGTGTAGTATCCAATAACAAAAAGAGATTCATAAAGTCATTTATTCGTTTTTGCACTATTTCTTAGAAAGAACTCCTAGAATACGATCCTATTTTATTATATACTTCTTATTATCCTTATATTGTTCACTTGACTGAATTCTATTTAAGATTGATGATTACCAGTAACCAGCAAGTTTTCGAAAGCGTGGGAATCTATTAGCGATAAAAGTTCGTGTCTCGTCTATAAATATCAGTACACTTCCTAATGCTATAATTATGATCCAATCATATAATCTTAATGATTTTGTATGAAAAAATGGCTGAAGAAAAGGAATATAGACAACTGCGAGATGTAGGAGAACCGAAGTGGTTATTGCAAGTAATAAATATGGATTTCGAAATAATTCTTTTCCAATCAATGAATGTTCTTCCTTTCTGATATTCAAAGCCATTATCATTTGAAACACAATTAGCATACTGAAAGCAACCGTTCTTGCATAACCATTTTCAATAATATCTACAGTTGAACCTCCCGCTACTATCTCAGGATAGGAATATAGGAAAAATAAAAACAAAGTACCTACAGATATTATTATTCCTGAGTAAAATATGAAGTAAATCGATTTACGGGTTAAAATTGGTTCCTTGGGGTCACGTGGCTTTCTAGACATAATATCTGAGTCAGGAGGATCGACACCCATGGCTAGTGCAGGAAGTCCGTCCGTTACTAAATTGATCCAGAGAATCTGGATTGCTATAATCGGTAAGAAAGGTTCTCCATATAAAAGAGTCGTTAATATTATCCCAAATAGCATAACAGCTATTTCGCCAGCATTACAGGAAAGTAAGTATAAAACAAACTTTCTGATATTATCATAAATTGTTCGTCCTTCAAGAATGGCCCCAACTATGGTAGAAAAATCATCATCAGCTAAAACCATATCTGAAGCTTCTTTAGAGACATCTGTACCAGAAATACCCATAGCAACTCCAATATCTGCCTTTTTCAAGGCAGGTGCATCATTAACACCGTCACCAGTCATGGCAACAATATGATTATTTGTTTTGAGAGCTGAAACCAATCTTAGTTTATGTTCGGGTGAAACACGAGCGAAAACATGAGCATCTTTTACAATATTAGCCAATTCCTCATCACTAATATTTGATAAGTTGGCTCCTTCAACAGAAACTACTTTTTCATCTTCAGATACAAGTTCTATCTCAGTGGCAATAGCTATCGCAGTTTTAAGATGATCACCAGTTATCATAATTGGTTTAATACCTGCTTTTTTACAGATCTTAATTGCAGCTTTAGTTCCCTCCCTCGGAGGATCCATTATTGCTACAGCTCCTACGTAAATTAAATTTGCCTCTAATTGCTCAATATCCTCTGATAGTACATTAATTTCAGCTGTTTCGGATTTAAGTATTTTATATGCCATTCCAAGCATTCTATATCCAGTTTCAGCTATTTTCTGTTCTGATTCCTCTAATTTCATTCGCAATTCTTTTGTTAACTCTTTAACCTCCCCTTTTGATAAATAATATTGACACAAATTAATTAAAACATCAGGAGCACCTTTTGTAAAAACAAAATATTCATTTATCGAGGTTTTTACAACAACACTCATCCGCTTAGAGATTGAATCAAATGGGACTTCATATAAACGTTCATATTCGGTATTAACGTCTAATTGCTTTGCAAGTTTGAGTAATGCAATTTCAGTTGGATCACCAATATCGATAGCATCAGTAGTTCCATTTATCGGATTAGCCAACTGAGCATTATTACATTCTAGACCTATTGTAACAATGAGTTTCATAGATTCATCGAGAGAAGGATTTTGATCAACTGAAAATTCATTATCAGCTGTAAGGATTTTTCTAGCGGTCATCTTATTTTTGGTTAATGTTCCTGTTTTATCAGAACATATAACTGTTGTTGAACCTAATGTTTCGACCGAGGGAAGTCGTCTAATGATCGCATTCTTTTGACTCATTCGTTGCACTCCTAGAGCTAAAGCGAGAGTAACAACTGCTGGAAGTCCTTCTGGAACCGCTGCTACCGCTAATCCTACTGCAACAATGAACATTTCAACTATATCTTGGGCTAATAAAACACCAATCGTGAAAATTATTGAACAAATAGCTAAACAACCAATCCCGATCCATTTTCCGAGTATACTCATTCTTTTTTGGAGAGGTGTAGCTTCAGCCTCTTCTTTCATCAAGCCTTCTGCAATTTTACCAAATTCGGTTTTCATCCCAGTATTTACAATTATTGCTTGCCCCCGGCCTCTAGTTACATTAGTTCCGCTGAAAACAGCGGTTACCCGATCTCCTATTGCAGTACTCGAATCAAGTTTCCTTGACCATTCCTTAGCCACAGGAAATGATTCTCCTGTTAATGTTGATTCGTCAATACGAAGAGTATGAGATTGAGTAAGTCTCCCATCAGCTGGAATTCGGTCTCCTTCTTCAATCATTATTAGATCCCCTGGCACTAAAAGTTTGGCTTCAATTCTCTCTCGTTGACCTTCTCGAATAACCGTAGTATAAGGAGCTGCCATTGATTTTAGGGCTTCTATTGATTTTTCGGCTCTATACTCTTGAATGAAGCCAAAAATAGCATTGAACAGAACAATGGTAGATATTGCAATAGAGTCGATGAAGTATTCCCATTTTTCTTCCTCAGTTGTTCCTGGGAATAATCCAATCAGAATTGAAATTAGTAAAGCACCTAGTAGAATGATTACTAATGGATCTTTAAATTGCTCAAAGAAAAGAAAAATCGGGTGTTTTTTCTTTTTTTTCTCCAGTTCATTCGGGCCATATTGTTGTAATCTATGTTGAGCTTCATTATAAGTTAATCCAGTTTCATCATTTGAATCGAAAAAGTTAATTAGTGAATTTAGTTCTTCTGCATACCAATGTTCTTTCATTAAAACTCACTTAGCTTAATTATAAAAAATAATCGTGCATTGATTTAAAGACTCAACGAAAAGACAAGTAAAATCTAAAGATAAATATTTTGAATTCAAGTTATTTACGCGACATATTTTTTTAGCCTGAAGAGCTTTTCTCTTATTCACATATCCATAAGGTCTAAAATATTTGCAAAAAGACAACTTTTCTTCATATCCTGCGTTTCTTATTCTTGAATAAAAATAATAATCTTGGTTTATAATTTTGTTTGCATTACTTCCGCAAATGACGTAAATATGTAGAAAATATATAAAGATTAACAATTCAGACTTTTAATTCAGATGCTAGCATATTTCGTTTATTCATTTATATCGCTTAATTACCTTAGAAGATTTTTTTTAAAATTATTAATTATTTTTATACCTTTTAATCAAATAAAATCGACAAAGAGGTTTCCGTACTTTAAATGGTTTCCTTCAGAGGCAATATAATTTCATATGAAACTATGCGAAAACTTGGATTACATCTCCATCATGCAAAATACGGTCTAGTCCTACTTTCTCCCCATCATATTTAGCAGAACTTCCCCAAACTCGTGTGAAACGAAAAAATTTTAACATTTTTTTACTAAGAACCTCAATAGCGTTCTCAACAGTACTTCCTTCCCTCAAAATAATTGGACGATCAGCAATATCACCAACTGCATTACGTGTGAAGATTCGGATCATACCCAACTGCTTAAACAATATTTCCTCAACACCGTTAAAGCCTTCGTTCTTATACGAACTTGTAGGAACGAGTGGAAAAATTTGTTTAGATTCCACTAAATAGGCCTTAAAATTCTCAAAATTCTGTTTTGAGCCTTCAAAATCACCTTTAGAAGCTATAATCAAAGCGGGTAGGTATGTTATCGTGTTATCCAGCGAATCAAGAAATTGATTGAGCGAAGTTGGAGCATGAAAACGAACTATTGCATTCACATAACCTTTTGAGCGCATTATTTCTATTACGGCTTCATTTCCCTCACCCTCGAAAAAATGTCCATTAAAAACTTGAATATTACCCGAACCTACTTTCTCTACAGTTACAGGAGGTTTAGGTGTATTTAATCTAATCTTACCCTTTTTAAGTTCCTCTTGAATTAATTTAAACTGACGAATGGGATCTTGAGATAAATCTATCGTAATCACAACGCAATCACCATTTCTGATTCCTGCTAAAACGAGTTTTCCTGACATCTCACCAGACGCACTCCCTTCTACTATTGCAGGAAGTTCAACTAGTTGAAGTCTCGCACCTTTGGCTGTAATTGAACCAATTTCTGGTTTAACAGTGGTAAAAGGATATGATCCAACTTTAGCTGCTTCAGAACGAGCAATTGAATTTAGTATAGAAGATTTACCTGAATTAACGTTACCAATAATGACAATTTGAGCATCCTCACCTTTTGGAACAAGCCATTTTTCTCCTGATCCTTTTTTAGCTTGCTTTAATTTTTCTTGCTGAGCTTTTAACTTCTTTAACTTACCTTTGGCCATCCGAAGATGGTTCTCAACCCCTTTGTGCTTGACAACTACTCCTAAAAATCGTTCAAGATGAGCAATTTGTTCTTCAATCGAGGAAGCTTCTAAATATTTATCCCATTCTACCTGTGCTTCGTGATTCAGATTAATGGGCAAGACAACAAACCTCTTGAATCGTTACTTCGCAATAATTCGCACAAAACATACTCATTATTAGAAATATTGATTCTTCCATTTATTGTTTTTGATCAATTATATGTATTATAGAAAGTTAATAAAGAATTTCAGGTATTCTTTAATACTCACTCAGGTACTTTTTTGTCTTATTTTCGATTTTAATAGGATTTTTTATCGAAATAAGTATCGAAGTGCCTTAGCAGAGAGTCGAGACTTGTATTGTGAATCAGATATTCACATTAAGCTAATTCTGCGTTTATTGTCTTTTGCTTTTGTAATTTATTCTCTATTTGTTTTAATTGCGATTCAAATTGCTTATTATATGCATTAATATACCAAAGTTGATTATCTAAATCATATTGAAACTTACAAATCTGTTTTTCTCTATAATATAATCGGAGTACATTATTATCCATAAGAACATATTTAAATCCCTTAGATTTTGCACTATCTATTATAAATGGCAAATCCTGATTAAAAATTAAGATAGATTGAAATAAACGCGTTTTTTGTATCCCCTCCTTGCGAGGGACTATTTCAGATATTACTTTGACCATAAATGGGAACGTAGCTAAAGAACTAATTGAAATACTGAGAATGAA